>DATILC010000316.1:0-13747 GCA_035476855.1 Solimonas sp.
GAATCTGCCGGGTGTTGAGCAGCATGCCCAGGCCGAAGCCGTCGACGCCGGCGTTATTGGAAATCACCGTGAGGTTCTTCTTGCCGCTGTCGCGCAGCGCCGCGATCAGCGCCTCGGGAATGCCGCAGAGACCGAAGCCGCCCACCGCCAGCGTCTGGCCATCGGCAACGATGTCGGCCAGCGCTGCAGCAGCGCCGGGATAAATCTTGTCCATCGTAATACTGCTCCCCTGAATCCCTGTGGCCTAGGCTGCGTAGGCCTGCGACTGGCCCGGTTTGCGGAACTGCGCCAGCAGGCTGTCCCATTTCGCCAGCGCCGCCTTCATGGCGGCTTCCTTGACATGGCCGTAGCCGCGAATCTGGTCCGGCAGCTCGGCGATCTGCACCGCCAGCGCCAGGTTCGCGGTCGACAGCGCCGGCAGCAGCTCGGCCAGCAGTTCCTCGTAGCGGCGGATCAGCCCGCGCTCGTCGCGACGCTCCTGCGTGTATCCGAAGATGTCGAAGGGCGTGCCACGCAGGAAGCGCAGCGCCGCCAGCAGGCGGAAGGCCGTGCCCATCCAGGAACCGAAAGGCCGCTTGATCAACTCGCCCTTGGCATTGCGCTTGGACAGCAGCGGCGGCGCCAGGTTGTACTCGATGCGGTAGTCGCCCTCGAAGGTCGCCGCCAGCTTCTCGCGGAAGGCCGGTGCCGAGTGCAGGCGACCCACCTCGTACTCATCCTTGTAGGAGAGCAGCTTGGCGTAGTTGCGCGCCACGGCCTCGGTGAGGCGACGCTGGCTGGAGACAGCGCTCTCGGCCTTCGATACCTGGTCGACCAGGGCGCGGTAGCGCGTGGCGTACGCCGCATTCATGTAGTCGGTGAGATGGGCCGCGCGGCGCGATATCAGCTCCGCTACCGGCGCGCCTTTCAGCGGGAACGGCACCACCTGCGACGGCGCCAGCAGGCGCTTGAGAGCATCGAGGTCGTGGGCGGCATAGCGACCCCACTCGAAGGCCTTCTGGTTCTGGCCGATGGCGACGCCGTTGATCTCGATCGCCTTGAGCAGGGACTCGCGCGACAGCGGCAGCATGCCGCGTTGCCAGGCGTAGCCGAGCATGAAGGGGTTGATCGCGATGCTGTCGCCGATCAGCTTCACGGCGATATCGCCGGCATCGATGAAGCGGCTGTGCTCCTTGCCGGCGGCGGCCTGGATCTTGGCCTCGGCCGAACCCAGCGGATAGCTCCAGTCGCGCTGGCGGATGAAATTGGCGGTCGGCGCGACGGTGGCGTTGACCGCCACCCGGGTGCGCTCCGGCGACATCTTCGACAGTGACTCCTCACCCGCGGTGACGATGACATCGCAGCCGATGATGGCATCGGCGCTGCCCGCAGCGACGCGTGCGGCGGTCATGGTTTCGCCGACGCCGCCGATGCGGATATGGCTCAGCACCGCCCCGCCCTTCTGCGAGATGCCGGTCATGTCCAGCGTCGTCACCGGACGGCGTTCGAGATGCGCCGCCATGCCCAGCAGCTGGCCGATGGTGACCACGCCGCTGCCACCGATGCCGGTGACCAGGATGTTGTAGGACTGGCCGACGGCCGGCAGTGCCGGCTCCGGCATCTGCGGGATCTGGAACTCGGCCTTCGCCGCGGCCGTGACCTTCTTCAGCTTGCCACCCTTGACGGTGACGAAGCTGGGGCAGAAGCCCTTCACGCAGGAGTAGTCCTTGTTGCAGGTCGACTGGTTGATCTGGCGCTTGCGGCCGAACTCGGTCTCAAGGGGCTCGATCGACAGGCAACTCGACTGCGTCGAGCAGTCGCCGCAGCCTTCGCAGACGGCCTCGTTGATGACCATGCGCTTCGGCGGATCTTCCATCAGCGGCTTGCCGTCGACCACGACCTTGCGACGGCGGCGCTTCTCGGCGGCGCAGGTCTGGTCGTAGACGATCACGGTGCAGCCGGAGACCTCGCGCAACTCCTTCTGGATCTCCTCCATGCGGTCGCGATGCTGGATCTCGATGCCGTCCGGCAGCTTCTCGGCGAGATCCGGATCGGCGTACTTCTCGATGTCGTCGGACACCACGACGATGCGCTGCACCCGCTCGGCCTGCATCTGCCGGACGATCTGCGGCACGGTCAGCGTGCCGTCGATCGGCTGGCCGCCGGTCATCGCGACGGCGTCGTTGTAGAGGATCTTGTAGGTGATGTTGACGCCGGCGGCGACCGAGGCGCGGATCGCCAGGCTGCCGGAGTGGAAGTAGGTGCCGTCACCAAGGTTGGCGAAGACGTGCTTCTCGCTGGTGAACCGCGACTGGCCGATCCAGGGCGTGCCCTCGCCGCCCATCTGGGTGAAGGTCTCGGTGCGGCGCTCCGGCATCCACAGCGACATGTAGTGGCAGCCGATGCCGGCCAGCGCACGCGAGCCTTCCGGCACGTGGGTCGAGGTGTTGTGCGGGCAGCCGGAGCAGTAGTAGGCCAGGCGCGCTTCCAGCGGATCACCGCTCGCGCGGGTGCACAGTTGATTGATCGCCGCCAGGCGCTCGGCAACGCGCGCGCGCAGCTCTTCCGGCAGTTCCATCTTCAGCACGCGCGAGGCCACCGCGTTGGCGATCTGCGGCGGCGACAGTTCGCCGCGGATCGGCAGCGTCCACTCGCCCTGCGGGATCGCGTACTCGCCGCCATCGCGCGAATCGAACTTGCCGAACACGCGCGGACGCACGTCGTCGCGCCAGCCATACAGCTCTTCCTTCAGCGCGTACTCGATCAGCTGGCGCTTTTCCTCGACGACGAGGATTTCCTGCAGGCCGGTGGCGAACTCGCGCGAGCTGGTGGCGTCCAGCGGCCAGATCACCGAAACCTTGTGCAGGCGGATGCCGATGTCCTCGCAGTCCTGCAGGCTCAGGCCGAGGTCGGAAAGGGCCTGCAGCGTATCGAGCCAGGCCTTGCCGGAAGCGATGATGCCGAAGCGCGGATTCTTCGGATGGGTGACGTCGTAGTTGAGCTTGTTGGCGCGGATGTAGGCCAGGGCGGCATAGAGCTTCTGGCCCTGCAGGCGTGCTTCCTGCTGCAGCGGCGAATCCGGCCAGCGGATGCTGACGCCATCCTCGGGCAGCTGGAAATCGACCGGCAGCTGCACCTGCACGCGCGCCGGATCGGCGATCACGGTGCCGGAGGACTCGACGACGTCGGAGATGCACTTCATCGCCACCCAGACGCCGGCGTAGCGGCTCAGCGCCCAGGCGTGGATACCGAGGTCGAGGATCTCCTGCACGCTGGCCGGGAAGAACACCGGGATGCCGGCTGCAGCGAAGACGTGGTCGCTCTGGTGCGGCAGCGAGGAGGACTTGGCCGCGTGGTCGTCACCGGCCAGGGCGATGACGCCGCCATGCTTCGAGGTGCCGGCGGCATTGGCATGCTTGAACACGTCCAGCGAGCGGTCGACACCGGGGCCCTTGCCGTACCACATCGAGAACACGCCATCGACGGTGGCGCCGGGCTGCATCCCGACCTGCTGCGTACCCCAGATCGAGGTGGCCGCCAGCTCTTCGTTGATGCCCGGGTTGAAGTGGATGTTGTCCTTCTCCAGCAGCTTGCGCGCCTTCCACAGCGTCTGGTCGACGCCGCCCAGCGGCGAACCGCGGTAGCCAGAGACGAAGCCGCCGGTGTTGAGCCCGGCCTGGCCGTCGCGTTCCTTCTGCAGCATCAGCAGGCGCACCAGGGCCTGCGTGCCGTTCATGTAGACGGACTGGCCAACAAGCTTGTACTTGTCCTGCAGGGAAACCTGGCGCAGTCCTTCGGGGACTTCGGCGAGGGGGAGGTTCATGGCGTGCTTCCAGAGAGGGATGCACAAAATTCTAGAAACGGTGCCGTAGGCGCGTCCTTGTTTCTTATCTACTTTTTTATCATTATAGTAGATAGTTCTACTACTTTATGTTGATATTTAACCAGTATTAATCTACTTCGCGACGAAAAGCCCATGGACGACACCGACAAGGCCATCCTGCGCCTGCTGCAGCAGGACGCGAAGATCTCGATCGAAAAGATCGGCAGTGCCGTGGGCCTCAGCCACACGCCCGTCTGGAAACGCATCGACCGGATGGAGAAGGCCGGCATCATCCTCGGCGCGCACTACCGCCTGAACCGCGAGGCCCTGGGGCTGGAAATCACCGCCTTCGTCTCGATCAAGCTGTCACGCCATGACGAGAAGGCGCTGCTGGAATTCGAGCGCGCCGTCCAGGACATCCCCGACGTGCTCGACTGCTACTCGATGACCGGCAGCTACGACTACATCCTGCGCGTCGTCACCGCCTCCATTGGCAGCTACGAGGCGATCCTGAAGAAGAAAATTTCACGCATGCCGAATATCCAGGACATGTACACCAGCCTCGCCCTGCGCGAGGTGAAGCACTTCGGCGGACTGCCGCTCTAGGCCTGTCGTCCTAGAGGATCGGCGCGCGCCGCCGGATCACCGACTTGAGCGCGAAGCTCGACTGGATGTGCGCCACGCCCTGGATGCGCGTCAGCTTGGACAGCAGCTGCTGGTAATGGTCGAGGTCGCGCACGACCACGCGCAGGGTGTAGTCGGCGCCGCCGGACATCAGGAAGCAGCTCATCACCTCGGGTAGCAGCGAGACGCGGTCCTCGAAGCGCGCCAGCGTCTCCTCGACCTGCCGTTCCAGCGTCACCGAGACAAAGGCGCTCATCGCGCCGACCAGGCGCTTCTCGTCGAGGTGGGCGCTGTAGCCCTCGATGTAGCCCTCGCCCTCCAGCCGCTTCACGCGCCGCAGCGTCGGCGTCAGCGACAGGCCGATCTCATCGGCGAGGTTGCGCCAACTGATACGCCCGTCCCGTGCCAGGGCGCGCAGGATGTTCATATCGTACTTGTCGAGTTCATTGGCCATAATTAACCATCAATCAACAAATTATTGGTTCATTGATACTAATACAGGCATCCGAATAAGCGAAATTTGGAATCCTGCACTCCGGCCCCGGATTTAAGATTTCTCCATGCCGCGCGCGCTTCCGCGCCGGCCCCGGAGACCCCCGATGGCCATCGCCCAACCCGACTTCAGCTACGACGACGTCTACGCCCGCGCCGAGGGCCCGATCTTCATGACCGGTATCCAGGCACTGGTGCGGCTGCCGATGGCGCAGCGCCGTTTCGACCGCAGCCGTGGCCTGAGCACAGCCGGCCTGGTCTCCGGCTACCGCGGCTCGCCGCTGGGCGCCTACGACCAGCAGCTGTGGAAGGCGCAGAAGCACCTGGACGCGCATGACATCAAGTTCCAGCCCGGACTGAACGAGGACCTCGCCGCCACCGCACTGTGGGGCGCGCAGATGCACAAGGCCTACGGCAAGGCGAAGGTCGATGGCGTGTTTGGCGTCTGGTACGGCAAGGGCCCGGGCGTCGACCGCACCGGCGACGTGTTCCGCAACGCCAACATCCTCGGCACCTCGCCGCTGGGCGGCGTACTCGCCGTCGCCGGCGACGACCACGCGGCGCAGTCCTCGATGTTCCCGCACCAGACCGACGGCATCTTCCAGTCGGTGATGATGCCGGTGATCCAGCCCGCCAGCGTCGAGGAAATCCTGTCGCTGGGCCTGGCCGGTTTCGAACTGTCGCGTTACTCCGGCCTGTGGGTCGCGATGAAGACCATCGCCGAGGTCGTCGAGAGCGCATCCTCCTTCGTGCTGCCGACCGCCGCGCCCTTGTTCGTCACCCCCGAGGGTGCGCCCGCGCACGGCCTGAACTGGGACCCGGGCATCGCCTGGCCGGCGCAGCGCGCCGAGCTGGAGCGCCGCATGATCGAGGAGCGCATCCCCGCCGCGATCGCCTGGGCCCGCGCCAATGCCATCAACCGCCCGGTCGTGCGCGCGCGCCAGCCGCGCCTGTGCATCGTCACCGTCGGCAAGGCGCACCAGGACCTGATGCAGGCGCTGGCCGATCTCGGCCTGCGCGAGAACGACCTGAAGGCCCTGGGCATCGCAGTGTTCAAGGTGGCGATGAGCTGGCCGCTGGAAGCCGCCTCGCTGCTGGACTTCGCCGAGGGCTGCGACGAGCTGCTGGTGGTGGAAGAGAAGCAGCCGATCGTCGAATCGCAGATCAAGGACGCGCTGTATCACCGCCCGGCCGCACGCCGCCCGCGCGTCACCGGCAAGACCGACGAACAGGGCCGCCCGCTGCTGCCGATCACCGGCGAGTTCACGCCGCTGATGGTGGCCCGCGTGCTGCGCGGCCGCCTGGCCACGCTGGGCGACACGCTGACGCTGTCCGATCGCATGACCGAGGTCGAAGCGCGCAGCAGCGAGTCAAAGGTCACCGCCCTGCCCGCACGCAAGCCCTACTTCTGCTCCGGCTGCCCGCACAGTACCTCCACCAAGACGCCGGATGGCTCCATTACCGGCGGCGGCATCGGCTGCCACATCATGGCGCTGTCGCAGCCGCAGCTGAAGACCACGGTGTTCAGCCAGATGGGTGGCGAAGGCCTGCAGTGGGTCGGCGCCGCACCGTTTTCGGAGACGCCGCACATCTTCCAGAACCTGGGCGACGGCACCTACCAGCACTCCGGCCTGCTGGCGGTACGCGCCGCGGTCGCGGCGAAGAGCCGCATCACCTTCAAGATCCTCTACAACGACGCGGTCGCGATGACCGGCGGCCAGGCCGCCGAAGGCAGCATCGACCCGGCGCGCATCACGCGCCAGCTGTCCGCCGAGGGCGTGGGCCGCATCGCGCTGGTCAGCGACGATCCCTCGCGCTGGCACAAGGCCCGGGACCTGGCCGCAGGCGTCGAGATCCATCATCGCGATGCGCTGGATGCGGTGCAGCGCGAACTGCGCGAGCAGGACGGCGTTACGGCGATCATCTACGAACAGACCTGCGCCGCCGAGAAGCGCCGTCGTCGCAAGAAGAAGCAGCTGGCGGAATCGCCGCGCCGCCTGTTCATCAACCCGCGTGTCTGCGAGGGCTGCGGCGACTGCTCGGTGCAGTCCAGCTGCATCGCCGTCGAGCCGCTGGACACTGAATTCGGCCGCAAGCGCCGCATCAACCAGTCCAGCTGCAACACCGACCTGTCCTGCGTGAAGGGCTTCTGCCCGAGCTTTGTCGAGATCGACGCACCGGTCCTGCGCAAGCCGGATGCGAACCGCCTGAAGGACTTCGAAGCCGAGACCTTCGCGAAGCTGCCGGAAGCCTCGGTGCCGGTGCTGGAGGGCGTCTACAACATCTACGTCGCCGGCATCGGCGGCACCGGCGTGCTGACGATCGGCGCACTGCTGGGCAGCGCCGCCTACTTCGACGGCCGGCAAGGCACCGTGCTGGACTTCACCGGCCTGGCGCAGAAGAACGGCGCGGTGGTCAGCCAGGTGCGCATCGCCGACAAGCCCGGCGAAATCCACGCCGTGCGCATCGGCGTCGCCGACATCGACCTGCTGCTCGGCACCGACTTCGTCACCGCCGCTGCACCGGATGCGCTGCAGAAGCTGGCGCCGGGCCGCTCCGCCGTGGTGCTGAACACCGACGAGACGCCGACCGCCGACATCGTCAGCGATCGCGATGCCACGCTGCCGGCACCGCGCATGATCGAGGCCGTGCTGTCGCGCGCCGCGGCCAGCCAGCGCCACGCGCTGGAAGCCAACCGCCTGTCGGAAGGCCTGTTCGGCGACACCGTGTCCGCCAACACCCTGCTGCTGGGCTATGCCTGGCAGAAAGGCCTGGTGCCGCTGTCGCTGGAAGCGATCCGCCACGCGATCAAGGTCAACGGCGCCGCCGTCGCCGCCAACCTGCGTGCACTGGACTGGGGCCGCCTGGCCGCGATCGACCTGGAGAAGGTCAAGCAGATGGCCGGCCTGGTCGCCACGCCGCCACGCCTGGAAACGCTGCACGAGGTGATCGAACGCCACGCCGAGGAACTGGTGCGCTATCGCAGCGCCGAGTACGCCGCGCGTTACCGCGCACTGCTGCAGCGCGCACGCAATGCCGCCGCAACGCTGGGCCCGGACGGCAAGCGCTACGTCGCCGCCGTCGCCGCCAATGCCTACAAGCTGATGGCCTACAAGGACGAGTACGAGGTCGCACGCCTCTACTCCGGGCCGGCCTTCCGCGCCTCGCTGGACGAACAGTTCGCCGGCAAGGGCAAGGTCTCGGTGTGGCTGGCGCCGCCGCTGCTGTCGCCGATCGATGGCCGCACCGGCCGGCCGCAGAAGCGCCGCTTCGGCCCCTGGGTGTTCAGCCTGTTCGCGCTGCTGGCGAAGCTCAAGCCGCTGCGCGGCACGCTGTTCGATCCCTTCGGCTACAGCGCCGAGCGCCGCGCCGAGCGCCGCCTGGTCGAGGAGTACTTCACCACCATCGACGCCCAGACCGCTGTGCTGAGCGCCGCCACGCTGCCGAACGCGATTGCATTGGCCGCCCTGCCCGACCAGATCCGCGGCTTCGGACCGGTGAAGATGGAGGCGATCGCCCGCGCCGACCAGCGCCGCGCCGAGTTGCTGGCGGCGCCGGCAAAGGCTCCGCCGCCGGTGCGCGTCTACAACGTCGCGGCCTGAGGACGCGCGGCGGCGCTCAGCCTCGTAGCCCGGACGCAGTCCGGGAGACGGGCCCGCCACCCTGCGAACCCGGACTGCGTCCGGGCTACGGCTGTCCGCCGCGCAGTTCGCGGATCGCCTCGGCCAGCGCGAGCACCGACAGCGGCGCCGAACCCTCGGCCTTGTTGCTGAGCGTGACATAGGCCGGCTGGCCGGCGCCGGTGACGCCGGCGATGAGCTTCGCCAGCGCACTGCGCGTCTCCGGGTCGGGGTCGTGGATGCGGTCGTAGGGCTCGTACTGGCGGCGCGCGTTCTCGTAGCCGAAGGCGCCGTGCAACGGATTGAGGTTCCAGCGGCAGACCAGCGGCCCCGGCCACAGCGCGCGCAGGATCGGCAGCTGCTCGGCGATGCGCGGCATCTTGGCGTGCAGGCCCATGCAGTAGGTGACACCCGTGGCCTTCAGCGCCGCGGTGAACTGCGGCGTCAGCCAGGCCGGGTCGCGCACCTCCACTGCCAGCGTGTTATCGCAGGCCTGCCGCACCGTACGCAGCATGCCGTGCAGCAGGTCGATCAGCTGCGGCATGCATCCCAGCAGATGCGAAGGCAGCGGGCTGATCTGGAAAACCAGCGCGCCGAGCTTGTCGCGCAGGCCTTCCATGGCGGGCTCGACGTAGCAGCGCAGCGCCAGGTCCGGATCGAGGAAGCTCGGGTTGTCCTGCATGCCGCGCCCGCCCTCGTCGCGCACCAGGGCATCGCAGACCCGGCTCGGTGCCTTCACCACGAAACGGAAATCCGCCGGCACCTGCGCGGCATAGGCTGCGTACTTCGCCACATCCAGCGGCTGGTAGAAGCTGCGGTCGAGGCTGACCGTGCGGAACAGCGGGTGCTGCGCATAGGCGGACAGGCCGTGGCGCGACAGCATGGGGTCGCTGTATTCGCTATCCCAGACCGTGCCGATCCAGCCGGCATAGGTCCAGGACGAAGTGCCGAGGCGCAGGGTCGCCGGCAGTTCGGTCGCCAGCGTCACCAGCGAAGCATCGTGGACGGCGGGCTGGACCTTGGCGCCGCGCTTGCGCGGCGGCGAAGGAGGGACCGGCGGCTCGTCCACCGGCCCCTCGTCGAAGAGCGAATCCTGCATGCCGCCCATCCTGCCCGGATCGGCGGTCTCTGCAAACCGGTCCCGTCGCTCGATCGCTCCGGCAAGCAGGCCGCCGCCACGGGCTACCTCAGGCCGGAAGCCCGATCAACGCACGATCGCCTCAGGCCCGCTGACGATCGCCATGTAGACAAACAGCTCGTACAGGTCCTGCGCGTGCATGTAGTTGCGGCCGGTCTGGTACTCCAGGCGTGACAGGCCGCCGATATGCGCCATCAGGTGCGCGGCGACCAGCTCGGGGTTGCTCCTCAGCCGCTGGCCGCGCTCCAGCGGGCACCTCTTGATGGCCTGCGCGAAGCCCTTGACCGACTCCTCGAACAGCTTCCGTGCCCGCGCCGCCAGGTCCTGGCGGCCCAGCGTGATCGTCTGCATCACGAAGAGCAGGCTCTCGCCCCGCTGGTTCTCACCCTGGTTGCCACGGTCGGCCGCCACCTCGGCCAGGCGCCTGAGATTGGCGCGCAGCGTCAGCTTCGGATCCAGCAGCGACAGCGTCAGCTCGACCAGTTCCGCGAACTTGCGCGACCACATCTCGAAGAACAGGCTCTGCTTGTCGCCGAACAGCGTGTAGATCGGCTTGCGCGAATAGCCCGCCAGCTCCGCCACCTTGTCGATGGTCACCGCGTCGTAACCGACCTCGCAGAACAGTTCCCAGGTGGCGTCGAGCAACTCCTGCGTGCGGATTTCCTTCTGTTCTCCGCGCTTCAGGCGGGGCTTCTTTGGCTTGATCAGGGTTTTCATGGGGTTCGGGACTCAGGCTTGCATTTCATCGCATCCGTCGATAACAATGGGAACACAGTGTTCCTAAGAACACAATGTTCCCATTGCAGGAACCGTGGAGGAGCGCAGTGAAGCAATGTGCCGCGGTACGCAGCCCCCTGGCGGGTTGTCTTGGTGTGCTGACCCTGGCGATGGCGCCGGTATTCGCGCTCGCGCAGCCGACGCAGGCCGCAGACGAAGGCGACCTGGTGCTCGACGAGTTGCTGGCGGACGAGGCACCGCCGGCGCAGGCAGCGGGGTCCGCGCCCGAACCCGAGACTGCCAGTGCCCAGCCCGAACCCAGGCCCGAGACCCAAGCCACGCCTGACGAAGCGCCGCTGCCCACCATCCCGGTGGCGCAGAAGCCGCAGCCCGTGCCAGCGCTGAAGGAGCCCCGCGCCCGCGCCGGCATGCTCGAGGAGATCGTGGTCACCGCCACCAAGCGCGAGGCCAATCCGCGCGACCTGCCCGCCAGCGTCACCGCCTTGGGCGCGCGGGAACTGGAGATGCGCGGCGCACAGGGACAGGAGGATTTCCTCAAGCTCATCCCCGGCGTCACCTTCACCAACGACACCATCAACGCCAGCCGCATCACCTTCCGCGGCATCGGCGCCGACCTCAACACCAGCAACACCACCGGCATCTTCCTCGGCGACGTGCCCTTTGACGATCCGATCCTGCCGCGGGTCACGCTCGATCCCAATCCCTTCGACTTCGCGCGCATCGAGGTGCTCAAGGGCCCGCAGGGCACCCTGTTCGGCGGCTCCGCGCTCAACGGCGCGGTGCGCTACGTGCCGCAGGACCCGAAGCTGGACGAGTGGGAGCTCAAGACCTACGCGCAGAGCGAGACCGTGCACGAGGGCGACACCGGCATCACCTACGGCGCCGCGGTGAACATCCCGCTGGGCGACACCCTCGCCTTCCGCCTCGTCGGTTTCGATCGCCGCTCCCCCGGCTGGGTCGATGACCTGCAACGCGGGCTCGACGACGTCAACAAGGTCGACCAGCGCGGCGGCCGCGTGCTGGGCCTGTGGCAGCCGGACGAGCGCTGGAAGATCAGCGCCATGGCCGTGATGCAGGAGACCGACATCCGCGACTCCGCCATCACCGACAACCGCGAGGGCCGCCTGAGCCGCTCCAATACCCCGCGGCCCAGCCCCATGAATACCCAGTACGACCTGGAGACCCTCGGCGTCCAGTATTCCTTCGACAGCTTCGACCTGCTGTCGCAGACCAGCCGCAGCTACAAGGAATTCCACGCCGACATCGACGTCTCCCGCATCGCCAACCTGATGGATCGCCCGCCACCGCTGGCCAGCACCGTCAACGACAACGAGTCCGAAAGCTTCATGCAGGAGCTGCGCTTCACCTCCAACAACGACTTCAGCGATCGCTGGAGGCTGCTGGGCGGCGCCTTCTACCGCAAGGTCACGATGCGTGAGAACACCGACCTGATCGTGCTGCCGCAGGTCACCCTGCCGCTGCCGCCCGCACTGCTCACCGCGTTGGGCCAATTGCTGCCCGGCCTCGGCGGCATCGTCACCGAGGACGGCAACTTCAATCTCGCCCGCGGCAAGGCCGATCCCATCATCGTGGAGGAAAAAGCCTTGTTCGGCGAAGTCTCCGCCACCTTCTGGGACTCGCTGGAAGTCACCCTGGGCCTGCGCGCCTTCCAAGCCGTGTCCGACAGCACCGTCATCTTCTCCGGCGCGCTGGCCGCCAACCAGAGCCTGCCCCAGGGCAGCCTGCAGGCAGTGAAGTCCGGCACGCTGGAAGAACAGGGCATCAATCCCAAGTTCGCGGTGAAGTACCAGTTCAACGAGCATGTCAGCGCCTATGGCTCCATCAGCCGCGGCTTCCGCTTCGGTGGCGCGCAGGTGCTGGTGGGCACGCTCAGCTCGCGCGCGCCCGAGACCTACAAGTCCGACACCATCTGGAGCTACGAGGCCGGTCTGCGCACGCAGTGGCTCGACGACACGCTCTACGTCGACATCACGCCCTTCCAGCTTGACTGGATCGACCCGCAGCTGCAGCAGGCCGATGCCACCGGCGTCGGCGCATACTTCGACAACGTCGGCGGCGCGCGCTCGCGCGGCGTGGAGTTGTCGCTGCGCTGGCTCACGCCGCTGCCCGGCCTGGCCTTCGCCTTCGCCGGCTCATGGGTCGATACCGTCACCACCAAGCCCTTCATCGCCAACAACGGCGAGGAGATCGAGCCCGGCACGCGCTGGCCGCTGGCGGCGGAATGGCAGACCGCCACCACGCTCAGCTACAGCCGTGATCTGTTTGGCGCCTGGATTGGCGGCAGTACGCTGAGCTACACCACGATCAGCGCTGCGCCCAATACCCTGGCCTACCTCGACGAGGTGTTCGGCTACGAGACGCTCGACGCCGTGTTCACGCTGGGCAACCAGGAGCTCAGCGGCAAACCCGAGTTCTCGCTGTCGCTGGTCAACCTCACTGACGAACGCGGCATCGTCAGCGGCGTCAACAACCCGCAGTTCGCCAAGGACCATGCCTACATCCGCCCGCGCGCCCTCGTGGCCCGCCTCGGCCTGTCCTTCTGAGGCCGCCCCCATGCAGAGCAGCCTTGCCCGGCCCTTCTCCGGATCCCCATCCGCCAGCCCGCTCTCCACCGTGGAGTACTGCCGGTTCGTGACCAGTGCCAGCGAATCGGCGCGCCAGCGTTTTGCCCAGGTCGAAAGCCATGTCGTCCACGGAGAGACGCCCGCAGCGGGCTTCAGCATCACCGTTGCCCTGCCCTTGTCCTACGGCAAGCGCAGGCGTCGCCGCTATCCGCTGCTGGTGCTGGCCGACGGCGAGGACATCGTCGGCTCCGCCATCGAGATGCAGCGCGTGCTCGCTTCCACCCGCGAGGCCCGCGAAGGCATCCTGGTCTGCCACGACGATCCCTGGCTGTCGCCCGCCGATGCCGCGGCGCAGGCCGCGCGCATCGTGCAGATCGTCGCCTGGTGCCGCGAACGCTTTCGCGTGCAGCAGCGCGAGGTCACTTTTTTTGATCAGGGCCGTGCGCGGGCCTGCGCGCAGGCGTTGCGCGGCCACGCACCTGCCGTCATCGACCACTGGATCACTGCCGCGCAGCGGCTGCCGGAGGCCACGCCGCAGGGCAGCACGATCCCCTCGCTCAATCACGGCATCCTCTCGCTCTGGGGCACCGGTCGCGACTACGGCAGCGAGGCGGCGCCACTCTGCCATCCGCTGGTCTCCGGCGCCCTGCAGAAATGCCGCCCACTGCTCAAGCGCCTGCGTCGCGAGGCGCTGCCTGGCGGATCGGCGGAGGGGCGCAACATCCTGCACTCGTCGATCATGGACCGC
>DATILC010000317.1:0-2000 GCA_035476855.1 Solimonas sp.
CAAGACATCTTCAAGCGAGAACTGACATGAAATCTCTCCACATCAGCGACCTGTCGGTCAGCAAGGAACTGGACCGCAAGGCGATGAGCGCCGTGCGCGGCGGCACCGAGGACCAGGCCATCGGCACGAGCCTGATGAACATGCAAGGCATGATGGCCGCGGCGAACGTCGGCAACGGCATGAAGGTCGGGGCGAACTCCCCGGTGATCATCCAGTCGGACAACACCTTCAGCCAGGACGCCGACAACGACAACTACGCGTCCAACAAGAGCCTGCTGCTGGCCGCCCTGTTCGGCCGCTGAAAGCGCTTCCAGCGAG
The DNA here is from genome assembly GCA_035476855.1 of Solimonas sp. Classification (GTDB taxonomy): domain Bacteria; phylum Pseudomonadota; class Gammaproteobacteria; order Nevskiales; family Nevskiaceae; genus Solimonas_A. Next base: position 319 of record DATILC010000317.1, read on the forward strand.
GTGGGGGTCGCCGCCGACCCCCACCCGACCGCAGTGCCCAGGATTTCGAGAGAGACAGCATGAGCACCACGACCATCACCGACCTGCCCCTGAGCCGCGCCTTGGACTTCAAGGCGATGGCGTCCATCAAGGGCGCAGGTGGCGCGCCCTGGGTCTTCGGGGCTTTTCGCGCCTTCCTGCCCGAGAGCGCCCGGATCGCGCCTATCGTCAACTTCTACCAGACCAACTTCATTGCCGACCAGTTGAACGTTCAGTTCCAGACCATAGCCGTCGAGAACAGCGCCGCCAACGCGGTGATCAACGTCAACGCGGGCCAGAACGCACTGAACTTCAACTTCGGCGTGGCAAACCCGTAGCTGGCGCGAGCATGGAATCCTGTCCGTTTCACTGGACATCGGCATCCCGCTCCCATGCGGGCCGGGTGCGCGAGGTCAACGAGGACGCATGCCTCGAGCAACCCGGGCGGGGACTCTGGGCCGTCGCCGACGGCATGGGGGGCCATTCGCTGGGCGAGTTCGCCAGCCGGCTGGCGATCCACTCCCTCGCCGACCTCCCGCCACCGCAGAACCTGGAGCAATACATCGCCCTGGCGCAGGAACGGCTGCAGGGTGCGAACCGCCGGCTTCGCGAGGAGGCGGCGCGGCGCGACGTGCAACTCATAGGCACCACGATCGCGGCGCTGCTGGTAGCGCAGCGCGAATGCGCGTGCCTGTGGGCCGGCGACAGCCGCATCTACCTCTACCGGAAGGGTCGGCTCAGGCAGCTGACGCGGGACCACAGCGAAGTTGAAGCAGTTCGGTCCCGGCGCGCATCCAAAGCCGACGACACGCTGCACCTGCCGCCTTCGAATCTCATCACTCGTGCGCTCGGTGCCGAGGACACGATAGCGATCGATTGCGAGACGATGGAAGTCCTCGATGGCGACGTCTTTCTGCTGTGCAGCGACGGCCTGAGCAACGAGGTCCCCGAAGCGGCCATCGAGCACGTGCTGCTGCCCGGCAATTGCCGGCAGGCGTCGCAGGAGTTGCTCGATCTCGCGCTCGAACAAGGCGGGCGCGACAACATCACGGCCGTGGTGGTCCGCGCCGAAGACCTGTGCAGCCCCGACCGGACCGTGATCCATCCGGTGCTGTGACCTCGCATCACCCCGCTCGGCGCGGCGTGGTTCCGCTGCGGCATTCCTTGGACCGGATGCCGTGCTTCTTCAGCAGCGTCTGCACGTGGGACCGGTTCATCTCGTAGCGCCTCGCCAGCTCGGTCACCACGCCGCCGACCTCGTGCAAGGCGCGCTCCAGGAACTCGCGCTCGGCCTGGTCGCTGGCGGCGCGCTTGGCCTCGCAGAACGCCGCCGGGCCCGTCGCGGGGCCATCGCCGCCGGGCGCGGCCCTCACATCGCGGACCGGCGGCGCGGGCCGGATGTCCGTGGGCAGGTGCTCCAGGTCGGCCATGTGCCCGGCCAGGCATGACAGACGGTAGATGATGTTGCGCAGCTCCCGGATGTTTCCCGGGTAGGCATACTCCAGCAGGAACTGGCGCAGCGGCCGGCTCATCTCGATCGGCCGCCGCTTCAGCGCTTCGGCCGCCTCGTCGCAGAAGAACTCGAACAGCAGCGGAATTTCGTCCTTGCGCTCGCGCAGCGGCGGCAGCGTGATGTGAATGACGCTGAGCCGGTAGAACAGGTC
>DATILC010000318.1:0-3634 GCA_035476855.1 Solimonas sp.
GGCGACCGTGCTGATCTCCTCCTCCGCAGCGGGACCCGCTGCCCCCGGCAATCCGGCGAACCCCAACGCCACGCTGCGCGACGCCTTCAATCGCGCCGATCCTGCCGGCGACGCCACGGACTTCGGCGCCGGCTTCGTCGCGCGCCTGAGGCTGATCAGCTTCGAACTGGGGCCGAACCTGCGCAGCTTCGGCCTGACCACCTGCTCGGTGCAGGGCGCGACACCGGAGGCGACCAACATCGACCTCTGCCTGGCGCAGGCGGCGGGGGTGGTGCTGCCGGATGTGATCAGCCTGAATCCGAACAGCGCGCTGCCTGACAGCTGGCCCAACGGACGTTTCTTCGACGATCCGGTGGTCGATCGCCTGGTCGCCGCGGCGCTGCTGAACATCAGCGCGCCGGTGCCGCCGGCCACCGCGCCTCCACACAACCTCAATACGCTGGCCGGGCTGCCCTTGAATCCCGCCGCAGTGGCGGCCGACGGCAGCGTGCTGCCTGCGCCGGCACGGGTCGGGAGCTTCCCGTTCCTTCGCCCGAAAAACATCTGATGCGCTTCGCTGATCCTGCAAAGCCCGGCCTCGCGCCGGGCTTTGTCTTGCTTGCCGTCCTCGGCCTGTGGGCCTGCGCGCGGACGCCGCCGCCGGCACCTGCGGTCGCGGTGCCCACGACGATGCGCTATGCCGAATGGCTGCAGTCCTACGACGAGGCACTGGCCGCCACTGCGCCGCCGAAGGCACCGGCCAGTGCCGCGGAACGTGTGCGGCTGCTGCTGGAGCGTGCCCGGCTCAGCGGCGACTACGCCGACTACGCGCGCGCCGGGGAACTCATCGCGCAGGGCGGGGGCGAGAGCGGCTTTGACTGCCTGCCGCTGGCGCGCTGGCATTACGCGCTGCACCGCCTGGAGGCGGCCAGCCGCGCACTGCAGCGCTGCGTTGCTGCGGATCCCGACGAGCGCAGCGCGATGCAGGCCGACATCGCCTTCTACAGCGGCCGCTATCGCGAGGCCGAGGCGGTATACCGCGAGCAACTCAACCGCCTCGATCACTCGCAAGCCTACGTCCGGATGGCCTTGCTGCGCGCGCGCACCGGTGCTCCCGGCGAGGCCATGGCCCTGTTCGAGGCGGCCGAGAAGCGCTACCACGGCGATTCGGCGGTAATGCGGGCCTGGCTCAAGCTGCAGCGCGGCCTGGTGGCGCTGGACCAGGGACGCTTCGACATCGCCCACGCGCTGTACCTGGCCGCGGCGGAGCAGCTGCCGGGCTGGTGGCTGGTGGACGAGCACCTGGCCGAGGTGCAGGTCCTGCTCGGCGACAACGCCAGCGCGCGCCAGGCCTACCAGGACATCGTGCGGCGCACCGCGGCGCCGGAGTTCATGGACGCACTGGCGCCGCTGGAACGCGAGCAGGGTCATTCCGACCGCGCTGCCGAACTGCAGGTGCAGGCACGCAAGCTCTACGAGCAGCGCATGGTGGGCTTCCCGGAGGCCGCCGCCGGTCATGCGCTGGACCATTTCCTCGGCAGCCCGGGCGACGAGGCGCTGGCGCTGCGGATGGCGCAGGACAATCACCGCAACCGCCCCTATGGCGAGGCCAGCATCGCGCTGGCGCGCGCCCTGTTGCTCAACGGCCGCGCCGCCGAAGCGGCAAGCCGCTTGCAGGCGGAATTGGCGGCTGGCTGGGATACGCCGGAACTGCATTGGGTATTGGCGCAGGCGCTCGCAGCCAGCGGCCACAAGGCGCCGGCGGATGCAGCCCGCCAGCGGGCGCTGACAGGTAATCCTCAGGCCGCGGCACTGTATGGCGCGAGCGACGCGGAGCTGGCCGCCAACTGAGATCGGGCCGGGATAACGGCGCCGCAGGCTCCGGCGCTATGCTGCCGCCCATGAACTTTCTCGCACGATTCTTCGGCGGCGTGACCGAGCGACTGGTCGCGGTAGTGTTCGCGGTCAGCGCGGCGCAATTCCCGGTCTACTTCCTGGCCTACTCCAACACGCTGGCCGGTGCGCGCATGGAAGCACAGTCGCGCTACGAGGAACTGCAGCGCGAGGCGGCGCAACTGCAGCTTGAGATCGAAGCCTTCGTGCGCCGCCACGAGGACAATCCGGACAGTGTGTTCCAGGCCTCCGGCCGCATTCATCGCACGACGCTGGAGCACTACCAGCGCTACAGCGCGATGGCGCAGGCACTGCAGGAGGCGCCGCTGTGGCGGCGGCCGCTGGTGCTGGCGCAGAACTTCGATCCCGAACTGCATGCAGCGACGCATTTCGAACCCGGCCTGCCGCTGACGCCGGAGGCCGGCGCCTATGCGCTGATCGGCGTGCTGCTGGCCTGGTTGCTCACCGGTACCACTGGCGCGGTGTTGCGGCGCGCAGCAGTCTGATTCAGCGCTTCGGCGGCCAGGGGATCAGCGCCGACACGCGGCGCATGTGCTCGGCATAGGCCGGGCGGCGCTCGACGCTGCGCTGGTCCATCAGCGGGATGCTGGCGAACTGGAACATCGCCAGCATCGCCAGCGCGCCGAGGATCAGCCACATCCAGTGCTGCGGCGCGGCGGCGAGGCCGAACAGCATCAGGCCCCACCAGAAGCTGACTTCGCCGAAGTAGTTCGGATGACGCGACCAGCTCCACAGTCCGGTGGTGATGAACTGTCCCGGCTGGCGCCTGGCAATGAAGGCATGCAGCTGCAGGTCGGCGACCAGTTCGATGGCGATGGCGCCGAGCGTGACCAAGGCGGCGACGGCATCGAGCCAGCCCAGTGGCCCGTGGCCGTAGCGCATCACCGCATAGGCGGGCAGGCAGCCGAGGAAGACCTGGATGGTGGGGAAGACGTGGATGCCCATCAGGTCGGCCCAGAACTCGGCCTTGCCTGCGCGCGCGCGGATCATCGGGTAGCGCCAGTCCTCGTGATGCAGGCCGCCCCAGTACACCGACCAGTTGGTGGTCAGGCGGATCGCCCACAGCCACGCCAGCGCGATCACCAGTGCCGCGCGCAGGGGTTCCGCGCCGGGATTGGCCCAGTACCAGTACATCACCAGCAGCGGCGGAATCACGCTCCAGTAGGGGTCGTAGAAGCTGGAGTTTTTGTAGCGGCGGCTGAAGCCGAAGATCACCAGTGTCGCCGCGAAGTCCGCCGCGAGGGCGTCCCAGGGCTGCGGCAGGTCCAGTCCGAACAGCACGGCGGCGCCGGCGGCGACGCACAGGGCGTAGGACAGGACGATCGGTGCGAAGTCGGATTTGCCGGCCATGCGGTGAAGCTCCCCGGTGTCGTGAATGACCGACTATGCGGGCAGCCGGGGCGCCGCAGCCTCACCCCCGCGGAGTAGGCTTGGGCGAAGCGCGGCTCAGCACATGGTTGCCAGCCGTGGGTCCGGGCTGCAAGCATGCGGCATGCGCTTCCGCTCCTTCCTCTCCGACCTGCTGCCGTTCCTGCTGCCGCACCGCGCGCTGGTCGCCGGCGTGCTGGCCGGACTGGTGATCGATGTTGCCTTCCACACGCTGCTGCCGCTGAGCCTGAAGTTCCTGATCGATCGCGCCATCGTGCCGGCCGATCGCGAGCTGCTGCAGCGCATGCTGCTGCTGCTCGGCGTCGGTGTCGGCGTGGCGGTGACGGCGATGATCTGGCGCGACTGGCTCTAC
>DATILC010000319.1:0-5170 GCA_035476855.1 Solimonas sp.
CCGGCAGTACACGACCCGGCGTAAAAAGATCGCGGCTGAAGCCGCTCCCACGGGCTTGCATGCTTTGTGGGAGCGGCTTCAGCCGCGAAGAACCTCCCAAGGAACCCTCATGTCCCAGTTCGACAGCGTCAGCGTCCTCAAGAAAGCCAACGTCTATTTCGACGGCAAGTGCGTCAGCCACACCGTGCTGCTGGCCGACGGCAGCCGCAAGTCGGTGGGCGTGATCCTGCCCTCGACCCTGTTCTTCGGCACCGCCGCCCCGGAAATCATGGAGCTGATCGAGGGCCGCTGCCGCGTGCGCCTCAAGGGCCAGGACAGCTGGACCGACTACGCCGGCGGCCAGTCCTTCTCGGTCCCGGGCGACAGCGGATTCGATATCGAGGCGCTGGAGCCGGTGCACTACGTCTGCCATTTCGGGTAAACAGCAACAACGGGCGCGGCGCGGCCATCCATGGCGAGACTTTCGCGGCCTGATTGACCCCCAGCCGCGTTTGGCCGGGCTGGGACATGACATTGAGTCATGTCCCAGTAAGCCAAACGCCATCCATGGCCGGGCGTTCGGCTACGCGGCAGTGCCATTTAGGCACTGCCCACTTGCCTCACCCTCTTGCTGTAAACGGGTTGCGCATCCGTTAAACTCGTCGCCCTGTCGCGGGCGTCGGGTAAAAATGGCGCGCGCATCAATAAGCTAGAACGTTCTGGGAGTGATCATGCCGGTCAAAATTGCCGTGCTGAAAGAAACCGCCGCCCGCGAAAAGCGCGTGGCGATGGTGCCCGCCGTAGCCGACAAGCTGGCCAAGCTGGGCTGCGAAATCCATATGCAGACCGGTGCCGGCCTCGGCAGCAAGATCCCGGACTCGGCGTTCAAGGGCGTCAACTTCGCCGCCAACCCGCAGGGTCTGGTGTCGGAAGCCGACATCGTCGTCTCGGTGCAGCCACCGACCGCCGATATCGTCAACGCGATGCGCGACGGCAGCATCCTGCTGTCCTTCGTCTACGCGCACCGCGAGCCGGAAATCACCAAGCTGCTGCGCGACAAGAAGATCACCTGCTTCGCGATGGAGCTGGTGCCGCGCATCACCCGCGCCCAGTCGATGGACGCGCTGTCCTCGCAGGCCGCGCTGGCCGGCTACTACGGTGCCCTGCTCGGCGCCACCAGCATCGCGCGCATGATGCCGATGACCACCTTCGCCACCGGATCGATCCGTCCCGGCACGATCCTGGTGATGGGCGTCGGCGTTGCCGGCCTGTCGGCGATCGCCACGGCGCGCCGCATCGGTGCCAAGGTCGAGGGCTATGACGTGCGTCCGGAGGTCAAGGAGCAGGTCGAGTCGCTGGGTGCCAAGTTCATCGACACCTGCGTCGATGCCCGCGGCACCGGCGGCTACGCCCGCGAGCTGACCCAGGAAGAGAAGGACAAGATCGCTTCCGTCGTCACCAAGCACATCCAGTCGGCCGACATCATCATCACCACCGCCGCCATCCCGGGCCGCCCCTCGCCGAAGCTGATCAGCAAGGCGCAGATCGACGGCATGAAGAACGGCGCGGTGATCATCGACCTCGCTGCGGAAGGCGGTGGCAACACCGAGTACACGCAGCCGGGCGAGACCATCCAGGTCGGCCAGGTCACGATCAACGCGCCGATCAACGTGCCCTCGCTGCTGGCCGAGCATGCCTCCGAGCTCTACGCCAAGAACCAGTACAACCTGATGGAGCTGTTCATCAAGGACAAGTCGATCGCGATCGACTGGGCCGACGAGGTGCTGGCCAAGTCCGCGCTTACGCACGCTGGCGAAATCAAGAACGAAGCGGCCAAGAAGGCCGTGGAAGCCTAAGGGGAACAGACATGGAACACACCGGAACCGTCCTCACGGGCTTCGTCGCCCTCTACATCTTCATGCTGGCCGCGTTCACTGGCTACGAGATCATCGGCCGCGTGCCGTCGATCCTGCACACGCCGCTGATGTCCGGCTCGAACTTCGTGCACGGCATCGTCGTCGTCGGCGCGATCTACGCCACGCTCAACGCCACCTCGGTGCTGGAACAGGCGATCGGCTTCTTCGGCGTGCTGCTCGGTGCGGGTAACGCCGCCGGCGGCTACGTCGTGACCGAGCGCATGCTCGATATGTTCAAGTCCTCCGACAAGAAGCCTGCTGCCAAGTAAGGATCGCTCGACCATGAATGCACAACTCCTGATCGAAGTGAGCGCACTGGCTGCCTCCTTCCTGTTCATCTACGGCCTCAAGCGCATGTCCTCGCCGGTTACGGCGCGTTCGGGCATCGTCGTCGCCGGCTACGGCATGCTGGTGGCGGTACTGGCCAGCTTCCTCTACTACTTCGGCGTCAACGAGGCGGCCAAGCCGCACCTGATGACCAACGCCGCGGTGGCATTCGTCGCGCTGGTGATCGGCGTCAGCTGGGCCTGGTGGAGCGGCAAGAAGGTCGAGATGACCGCGATGCCGCAGATGGTCGCGCTCTACAACGGCATGGGCGGCGGTTCCGCCGCGGCGATCGCCGCGATGGTGCTGCTGGCCACGCCGGCTGAAGGCGCCAGCCACGGCTGGCTGCACTACCTCGTCACCGTGTTCGGCGGCCTGATCGGCTCGGTCTCGCTGTCCGGCTCGCTGATCGCCTGGGCCAAGCTCGACGGCCGCATCAACAAGACGCTGCGCATGACCGGCATCCAGGCGATCAACGGCTCGATCATGCTGGCGACGCTGGGCATCGGCCTGTACATCGTCTTCGGCGCCCACGGCCATGCGCCGGCCGGCGTCACCGTGGCCTTCTTCGCCCTGGCCCTGTTCTTCGGCGTGATGATGACCATGCCGATCGGCGGCGCCGACATGCCGGTGGTGATCTCGCTGTACAACGCCTTCACCGGCCTCGCCGTGGGCCTGGAAGGCTACGTGCTGAACAACCCGGCGCTGATGATCGCAGGCATGGTCGTCGGCTCGGCCGGTACGCTGCTGACGCTGCTGATGGCCAAGGCGATGAACCGCTCGGTCAGCAACGTGATCTTCTCCAACTTCGGCGCCACCGGCGACGAGCAGCAGGGCGAGATCAAGGGCAGCATGAAGCCGACCGATGCCGGCGATGCCGGTATCCAGATGCGCTACGCCTCCAAGGTCATCATCGCCCCGGGCTACGGCCTGGCGGTGGCGCAGGCGCAGCACAAGCTCTACGAGTTCGTGAAACTGCTGCAGGCGGCCGACGTGGAAGTGAAGTTCGCGATCCACCCGGTGGCGGGCCGCATGCCCGGTCACATGAACGTGCTGCTCGCCGAGGCCGGCGTGCCCTACGACATCATCTACGACATGGAAGACATCAACGGCGAGTTCAAGGAAGCCGATTTCGCCATCGTCATCGGCGCCAACGACACCGTGAACCCGGCCGCGCGCACCAACAAGTCCTCGCCGATCTACGGCATGCCGATCCTCAACGTCGACCAGGCCAAGCAGGTCTTCGTCGTCAAGCGTGGCCAGGGCAAGGGCTACTCGGGCGTCGAGAACGAGCTGTTCTTCGCCGACAACTGCAACCTCGTCTATGGCGACGCGCAGAAAGTCATGATGTCGATGATCCAGGCGGTGAAGTCGCTGGAGGGTGGCGGTCACTGACCGCTGCTGATTGCATGAAAAAGCCGCCTTCGGGCGGCTTTTTCATGGGCGCCGTGCCAGTGCCAGGTCGAGGATGCGATTGACCAGCGCCGCGTAGCTGTAGCCCGCGGCCGCGGCCGCGCGCGGCAGCAGGTAGGACGGGTCGATGCCGGCGATCGGGTTCAGTTCCAGCACATGCAGCTCGCCTGCAGCGCCCAGGCGCAGGTCGATGCGGCACCAGTCGCGGCAGCCCAGCGCATGGAAGGCGCGGCAGGCGGTGTCGCGGATCCGCGTGGCGAGGGTCTCGTCGATCGCTGCGGGACAGACCGATGCATGACCGCCGCCGCTTTCCGGCAGCGCCAGGCCGGCCGCCAGCGCCATCGCGCGCACCGGCGCGTCCGGGTCGAACAGGTTGATGCCGCGCAGCTCATCGAAGACCACCTCGACGATCGGCAGCACCTCCAGTACCGCGTTGCCGAGCAGGCCGACGGTGAACTCGCGGCCCTCGATGAATTCCTCGACCAGGACCGGCCCGCGATAGGCCGCGATCAATTGCCCAAGCTGCTGCCGCAAGGCTGCTTCATCGTCGACCACCGAGGCCGCGGACAGGCCCATGCTCGAACCCTCGCGCGCCAGCTTGACGATCAGCGGATAGCGCAGCGCCGGCGACAAAACCTCATCGGATTGCTCGAACACCTGGAAGGCCGGCGTCGCGATGCCCTGCGCCCGCAGCAGGCGCTTGGTCAGCGGCTTGTCCAGGCACAGCGCCGTCGCCAGCACGCCGGAGCCGGTATAGGGCAGGCCGAGCAGCTCGCACAGCGCCGGCACCAGCGACTCGCGGCTGTCGCTGGCACAGCCGGTGATGCGCTCGGCAATGTTGAACACGCAGTCGGCAGCGGCGGCAACCAGCGTCGTGGCGACGTGGCGGTCGGCCTCGACGCGGATCACCTCATGCCCCCCATCACGCAGCGCCGCCTCGACTGCTGCCAGGGTCTCCTCGCTGTCGAGTTCGGCGACCAGGTCGAGCGGGCCGTCGTGCAACAGCTCCGGGCGGATCAGGTTGCAGAGCAAGGCAACCCGCGCCATCAGGCCCCCTGCGCCGCTTCGCTGCGGCGCCGCTGCGAGTCGGCGCTGACCTCGGCGCGCAGCGCCGGATGCTGCTCCAGCAGATCGAGGAAGTCGGCGCGCGCCAGCGACAGGCAGGTGCAGAACGACAGCGCACGCGCCGAGGCGCCGCGCGGCGCGCCGTCGAGCAGGGCCATTTCGCCGAAGTAGTCGCCGTCGTCGAGCACGGCGATACGGCGCTCGCCCTGTGCACTGGCGCGGGTGATTTCGACGCGGCCGCGCACCAGGATGTAGAGCTTGTCGCCGGGATCACCCTCGCGCACGATCAGGCGATCTCGCGCAAAGCTCTCGGCGACCAGCTTCGGTGCCAGCGCCTCCAGCTGTGCCGGATCGAGGCGCTCCAGCAGCTGCACGCGACGCAGGCCCGCGGGCTTCAAGGCCGCGGCGCCGGTGCCAGGCGCCACCACCAGGCCGGTCTGCTTCTCCCACAGGCGCGCATAGGCGCCGCCGCG
>DATILC010000320.1:0-2958 GCA_035476855.1 Solimonas sp.
CGCTGGGGCGGCTGGCGCCGCGCCGACCGGCCCTCGCCGGCGGCGACCGCAGCGCCGGCCGGCCGCGCACGCGCGCTGCTGGTGATGCGCGACAACCAGGAGCACCGCGATGACATCGAGCGCTACTACCGCGCCGCCATCCACGGTGCACGACATGAGGTGATCATCGCCAATGCCTACTTCCTGCCGGGCCTGCGCCTGCTGCGCGAGATGCGTGCCGCGGCGCGCCGCGGCGTGCGCCTGCGGCTGATCCTGCAGGGCCAGCCGGACAAGATGATCATGCGCTGGGCGGCGATCAGCCTGTACGACTACCTGCTGCGTTCCGGCGTGCAGATTCACGAGTACTGCGAGCGACCGTTGCACGGCAAGGTCGCGGTGGTCGATGGCGACTGGGCCACGGTCGGCTCCAGCAACCTCGATCCGCTGAGCCTCTCGCTGAACCTCGAGGCCAACCTGCTGATCCGTGACAGCGCGTTCACCCAGCAGCTGCGCGCGCGCCTGCGACAGCTGATCGATCAGTGTTGCCGGCAGATTCCGCCACCGGCGACGCCGAAGCCGGCCTGGTGGAGCCAGCTCACCGCTTACCTGGTGTTCATCCTGTTGCGGCGCTTTCCGCGCTGGGTCGGGGCGCTGCCGCCGCACCAGCCGGAGGTCAGCCCGGCACCGGGGGCCGGCGTCGACCAGGAGCGGCCGCGCAAGATCGCCTGAGGCGGGTTTTTGCAAGCATTGGCAAGCCGGGCGCTTCGGGCTAAGGTCGCGGCCCCAATCCCCGCGACTCCCGTCCCCCCGCATGGCCGCTCATCCTGACCGCATCGTCCGCACGCTTTCCTCCGACATCGCCGCGAAGCCGCAGCAGGTCATCGCCGCAATGGAGCTGCTCGACGAGGGCGCGACCGTGCCCTTCATCGCGCGCTACCGCAAGGAAGTCACCGGCGGACTCGACGACACCCAGCTGCGCCTGCTGGAGGAGCGGCTGTCCTACCTGCGCGAGCGCGAGGCGCGGCGCGAGGCGGTGCTGGAATCGATCCGCAGCCAGGGCAAGCTGAGCGAGGACCTCGAGGCGAAAATCGTCGCCGCCGAGAGCAAGGCCGAGATCGAGGATCTGTACCTGCCGTACAAGATCAAGCGCCGCACCAAGGCGGAGATTGCGCGTGAGCGTGGCCTCGCGCCGCTGGCCGAGGCGCTGCTGGCCGATCGCAGCCTGGTGCCGGCGGAAGCCGCCGCGGCCTACGTCGCCGGCGAAGTCGCCGATGCCAAGGCTGCGCTGGAAGGCGCGCGCGACATCATCGTCGAGCGGATCGCCGAGAACGCCGACCTGCTCGGCCGCCTGCGCACGCACATGCGGACCTATGCCCAGCTGCGCGCCCGCGTCGCCGAAGGCAAGGAAGAGGCCGGCGCCAAGTTCTCCGACTACTTCGCCCACCACGAGAAGTGGTCGCAGGTGCCGGGCCACCGCGCACTGGCGATGCTGCGCGGCCGCAACGAAGAAATACTGATGCTCGACATCGAGGTCGACGCCGAGGACCCGGCGCCGGTCAAGCCGGTCGAGCGCATGATCGCCGACTCTCAGGGCATCCCCGTCGCCGGCGGCGGTCCGGCCGATGGCTGGCTGCTCGACGTCGCGCGCTGGGCCTGGCGCATCAAGCTGTCCTTCAGCCTGTCGCTGGACCTGATGATGGAACTGCGCGAGCGCGCCGAGCTGGAGGCAATCCAGGTGTTCGCGCGCAACCTCAAGGACCTGCTGCTGGCCGCGCCGGCCGGCTCGCGCGCCACCATGGGCCTGGATCCCGGCATCCGTACCGGCGTCAAGGTGGCGATCGTCGACGGCACCGGCAAGCTGCTGGAAACCTCGACGGTGTATCCGTTCCAGCCGCGCAACGACGTGCGCGGCGCGCAGGCCGAACTGGCGCGCCTGATCGCCAAGCACAAGGTCGAGCTGATCGCGATCGGCAACGGCACCGGCAGCCGCGAGACCGACAAGCTGGTCGGTGAACTGCTGACCGCGCTGGCCGGCCACAAGGCGACCAAGGTCACGGTCAGCGAGGCCGGCGCCTCGGTGTACTCGGCCTCGGCTGCGGCCGCCGCCGAATTCCCCGATCTCGACGTGTCGCTGCGCGGCGCGGTGTCGATCGCACGGCGCCTGCAGGATCCGCTGGCCGAGCTGGTCAAGATCGATCCGAAGTCGATCGGCGTCGGCCAGTACCAGCACGACGTCGACCAGTACCGACTGGCCAAGGCGCTGGACGCCGTGGTCGAGGATGCGGTCAACGCTGTCGGCGTCGACCTCAATACCGCCTCAGCCTCGCTGCTGGCACGCGTCTCCGGCCTCGGCGGCTCGCTGGCCGAGGCCATCGTGTTCCATCGCGACAGCAACGGTCCGTTCAAGACCCGCCGCGCGCTGCTGGAAGTGTCACGCCTGGGCCCCAAGACCTTCGAACTCTGCGCCGGCTTCCTGCGCATCCCCAACGGCGACGAGCCGCTGGATGCGTCCTCGGTGCATCCGGAGGCCTACGGCCTGGCCTCGAAGATCGTCGCCGCCTGCGGGCGTGAGCTGCGCTCGGTGATGGGCGACAGCGCTGCGCTGAAGAAACTCGATCCGCGCCAGTTCGCCGACGAGCACTTCGGCCTGCCGACGGTACGCGACATCCTCGCCGAACTGGAGAAGCCGGGCCGCGATCCGCGTCCGGAATTCCGCACCGCCGCCTTCGCCGAGGGCATCGACGAGATCAAGCACCTGCAGCCGGGCATGGTGCTGGAAGGCACGGTGACCAACGTCGCTGCCTTCGGCGCCTTCGTCGACATCGGTGTCCACCAGGACGGGCTGGTGCATGTCTCGCGCCTTGCCGACAAGTTCATCAAGGACCCGCACCAGGTGGTCAAGGCCGGCGACGTGGTCAAGGTGCGTGTGATCGAGGTCGACGTGAAGCGCCAGCGCATTGCCTTGTCGATGCGCAAGGA
>DATILC010000321.1:0-27197 GCA_035476855.1 Solimonas sp.
GTGCCGCCTGCGGCTTGCTGACGCAGGCCACCGGTACGCCCTGGCTGATCCCCGCTGCGCTGCTGGCGCTGGCGGCGATGATGATCGCTGCCTACCGCGATGCGGCCGGCAGCCAGGACGATCCCGGCACCACGACCACCACGGCACTGCTGCTGTGCTTCCTGCTCGGGGTGCTGGCCTGGTACGAGCATCCGCAGCTGGCGGTCGCGCTGGCCCTGGTCGCCACCGCGCTGCTGCATTTCAAGGCGGAACTGCACGGGGTCATCCGCCGGCTGTCGCCGCAGGACATCGTGTCCTTCCTGCAGTTTGCGATCGTCACCTTCATCGTGCTGCCGGTGCTGCCAGACCGGGGCTACGGGCCCTACGAGGTGCTGAATCCCTACCGGATCTGGCTGATGGTGGTGCTGATCTCCGGGCTGGGCCTGGCGGGCTATGCGGTGCTGCGCATCGTCGGACAGCAGCGCGGCATGCCGCTGCTGGGCGTGCTCGGCGGCATGGTGTCGAGTACGGCGACGACCCTCGCATTTTCCCGGCACATGCGCGCACAGCCGACGCTGGCGCCGGTGGCGGCATTCGTGATCCTGGTGGCCAACCTGGTGGTGCTGCTGCGCCTGGGGGTGTTGGCGTCGATCGTGGCGGCCTCGGTGCTGCCGCTGCTGGTGCCGGTGCTGATCGCGGGCCTGCTGCCGGGCCTGCTGCTGGCCTGGCGCCATTGGAGCGGCATGCAGAAGTCGAGCGAAGTGCCGGCGCTGGAAGTCGGCAATCCCAGTGAAATGCGTGCGGCGCTGGCGTTCGCGGCGCTGTATGCGGCCGTGCTGCTGGCGGTGGCCTGGCTCAACGAGATTGCCGGTACCGGTGGCCTCTACCTGGCTGCCGCAGTGTCCGGCCTCACCGACGTCGACGCCATCACGCTGTCGACGCTCGATCTGCACCGCAATGGGCGCGTCGAGGCATCGGTGGTGGTGCGGGTGATCGTGCTGGCCTACTGCGCGAACCTGCTGTTCAAGTTCGGCATGGCCTGGAGCATTGCCGGACGCGGGCTGGCATGGAAGCTCGCCCCGGCCTTCGCCGCGGTGCTGCTGGGCCTGCTGGCAGGGGCGGCGCTGGTCTAGCTAGCGCACGTCCGCCGACAGCAGCACCACTTCCGGCTCCTGCACATGGAAGCCCTGGATGTAGTTCACGCCCATCTGCCACAGGCGCGCCATCACGTTGGCGTCCTCGACATGCGACACGATGGTCTTGGCGCCGGTCTGGCGCGCCGTTTCCATCAGCATGGTCATTTTCTTCTGCAGTTCCTTGTCATGGAACTGGTGGGTAAAGGAGGGATGGAACTTCACGAACTGCGCCGGCACATGCTCCAGCAGTTGCGCGGAATTCGAGCCGACGCCGAAGTGCTCGATGGCGATGTAGCCGCCGAGATCGCGCAGGGTCTTGGTCAGGGTCTTGGCCTTGCGGATGTGGTTCTGCAGGGTCAGTTCCTGGAACTCGAAAACCAGTTCTTCCTGCTTCAGCGGCCGCTGCTTGAGCTGTTCCTGCAGCCAGACGACATAGGCATCGGCGTCCTTCAGCGTTTCCTCTGAAATCTTCACGAACAGGCTGGAGGCGTCGGAGCTCTCGCGCTTGGCGAGCACCTTCAGGGCCCGTGCCACCACCCAGCGGTCGATCGCCCGCATCATGCCGAACTTCTCGGCCACCTGGATGAACTCGGCGGCGTGCTGTTCCTTGCCATTCTCGTCGATCATGCGCACCAGCACGTCGAAGTGCTGACGGGTGTCGCCCTCGAGGCTGGCGATCGACTGGTAGGCGAGCTTGAGGCGGTTCTCCTCGATCGCCTTCTTGATCTGCGAGGCGCGGCGCGCTTCCTCGCGCTCCACCTGCGAATTCTTGGCGGTGGGGCCGAGATTGGCGAACTGGCGGCCGCCCTTGGACGACAGCTTGCGGGCTTCGCGGGCCAGTTCGCTGGCCACGGCCGGCACCTGCTCGCCGCCGGCCAGCGGATAGGCGGTGATGCTCAGCGTCAGGTGCGCCTCGTGGCCGGTGGTGTTGAAGATCTGCTTGATCACTTCCTTGATCAGCAGCTCGCCGAACTGCTCGAACTCGGAGGCGGCGGCGCGGTGCACGATCGCCGCCAGTTCGCCGCTGGAGAAACGGAACAGCTGGTCCTGCGATGCCAGGCGGGCGCGGATCCAGTCATGCAGCAGCAGCACGGCTTCCTCGGCGTCATGCAGGCCGATGCGGTCTTCCAGGCCGAGGAAGTCGTCCACCGAGATCAGCAGCGCGGCGCGCGGCATCTTCTGCTGGCTGACGCCGTTGATGGCGGCGGTCAGTGCGTCGAAGAAGGCCAGGCGGCCGGAAGGTTGCGAGGTGCCGCCGCTGCCGCCGACCGCAGGAGCGGCCGGCTGCGCCGTGGTTTCGGCGCGGATCAGCATCTCGACGAAGTTCTCGCCGTCGACGGTGCCGCGGGTCAGCTGCGCGGTGATGTGGACCTTGCCGCCATCCTGCTTCAGCAGGCAGCACTCCAGGGGTTTGCCCTCGACCTTGCCCTTGTTGAGGAGCTTCATGTGCTCCTTGACCTTGAGCTGCTGGTCCGGGCAGACCAGGTCCATCAGCGGCAGCTCCAGCAACTCGTCCGGCTTGCCGTAGCCGAGCAGGCTGGCGAAGGCCGGGTTGGCATGCGACAGGATGCCTTCCTGGATATGCGCCACGGCGTCGTTGGTGCCGGCCAGCAGCTGCTTGTGGCGCGACTCGAAGTCTTCCAGACGGGAGCGCGTGGTGCGCAGCTGGCGCAGGTGGTGGTGGTGCATGAACTCGCGCTGCAGCACGAATTCCAGATGCTTGAGATCGCGCAGGTCCTCGTAGGCCACCAGATCGCGGGCGCCGGCGGCGTGGGCGGCGAGCACTTCCTCGGCACCGTAGCGGGGGCTCAGCAGCAGCACGGGAAGATCGCGGCACAGGCGGGCGCAGATCTCGACCACGTCCTTCAGCGGTGCCTTGGGCAGGCCTTCGGCGCAGAGCAGCAGGTCGGGCGCGCCGCGACGCAGCACGTCCTCCAGATCCTCGAGATCGGCAACCCACGCGCAGCGCACGGGGTGCCCGGCGTTGCGCAGATGGCTTTCGATGCGCTTGGCTATGTTCTCGGAATCGCTGACGACCAGCACGACGCTGCTGGCCACATTCTTGTCGACTGGCGGGTTGCCTACCATGCGATCCACGTTTTTGAGGCCGCGCCGGCGTCCTCGCGCGCCAGTCTCGGCATTAAATACCCCGGTACTCGGCTGGCCAGTTCCATGGCCAGTCCTCGTGCCGCCTCCAATTCCACCTCGAAATGCGCCACACCCTGAACGCGGTCTATCAAGTGCAGATAGTAGGGCAGTATCCCGCAGGCAAACAACTTTTCTGAAAGGTTTTGAAGAACATCGGCCGAATCGTTGATTCCACGCAGTAATACGGACTGGTTCAGCAGCGGGATGCGCAGCGCGCGCAGCGGCTCCAAAGCCGCGTCGACGCTGGCGTCCAGTTCGGCCGGGTGGTTGACGTGCAGCACGATGACCTTCTGCAGGCGACCGCGACCCAGCCATTGCAACAGCCGTTCATCGACGCGTTCCGGCAGCACGATCGGCTGGCGGGTGTGGATGCGCAGCCGGCGTACGTGCGGGATCGCCTCCAGTGCCTCGGCCAGCCCGGCCAGCTTGTCATCCGACAGCGACAGCGGGTCGCCGCCGGAGAGGATCACCTCCTCGATCGAGGGATCGCCGGCCAGGGTCTGCAGGGCCTCGCGCCACTGCTCGCGGGCGGCGAGCTGCTCCGAATAAGGGAAGTGCCGGCGGAAGCAGTAGCGACAGTGCACCGCGCAGGCGCCGGTGGTGATCAGCAGGGCGCGACCCTGGTACTTGTGGATGACGCCGCCGTCGCGGGCCTTGTTGAGGTCGCCGACCGCGTCGAGGCCGAAACCCGGCACCTGCGCGGCTTCGGCCGGCCGCGGCCAGACCTGCAGGAACAGCGGGTCTGTCGGGTCGCCTTTGCGCATGCGTGCCGCGAAGCCCCGGGGGACGCGCAGCGGGAAGTCGCGCAGGGCATCGAGGCCCAGGCTGGGCAGTCCGGGATCGATCTGGAGGTACTGGAGCAACTCCGCCGGGCGGGTGAAGGCCTCGCGCAGTGCGTGTTGCCACAGGGGCGCCTGCTGGCGGCTGTCGGGGCGGGGCGTTATCATTCGCCGCCATTTTCACCCCCCGGTTCCGGGGCGGCAACAAAATTCCACTTTCCCAGATCGAGTCGAAGTCATGGCGACTGTCAGCACCAATGAAATGAAGTCCGGTACCAAGCTCCTGATCGACGGGGACCCGTACTCCGTGATCGACAACGAGTACCGCAAGCCGGGCAAGGGCCAGGCCACCAACACGCTCAAGATCCGCAACCTCAAGACCGGCCGCGTGCTGGAGCGCACCCTGAAGTCGGGCGACACGCTGGAAGCTGCCGACGTCGAAGACATGGACATGCAGTACCTGTACAACGACGGCGAGTTCTGGACCCTGATGGATCCGAAGAGCTACGAGCAGATCCAGGCCAGCAAGGCCGCGATGGCTGACGCGGCACAGTGGCTCAAGGGCGAGGAGACCGTGCGCGTGACGCTGTGGAACGAGGTTCCGCTGGTGGTCTATGCGCCGAACACGGTCGAGTTGACCGTGACCGAGACCGATCCGGGCCTGCGCGGCGATACCGCCACCGGCGGCACCAAGCCGGCCAAGCTCGAGACCGGCGCGATGGTGAAGGTGCCCCTGTTCATCACCGAGGGCGAGAAGGTCAAGGTCGATACCCGCACCGGCGAGTACCTGAACCGCGCCGGCAAGTAAGCCGACGCCGATCCCATGAAGCCGCCTCCGGGCGGCTTTATGCTTTCCGGGCCCATGAGCGACTGGAAACCCTCTGCCGACCTCCAAACGCTGCGCGCCCGCGCGGCGCTGCTGGCGGCCCTGCGCCGCTTCTTCGGCGAGCATGACGTGCTGGAGGTCGATACGCCGATGCTGTCGGCCCATGCCACGGTCGACCGCCACATCGAGAGCTTTCGCACCGTCGACGGCCGCTGGCTGCACACCTCGCCGGAGTTCGCGATGAAGCGCCTGCTCTGCGCCGGCAGCGGGCCGATCTGGCAGGTCTGCCACGTGTTCCGGCTGGAGGAATCAGGGCGCTGGCACAACCCCGAGTTCAGCATGCTGGAGTGGTACCGGCCGGGCTGCGACCATCACGCGCTGATGGGTGAGGTCGAGGCGCTGGTCCGCGCGCTGGCGGAGTCCCTCGGGTGCCTGCCCATGGGGGTGATGGAGCGCCTCAGCTATCGCGAAGCCTTCCAGCGTCACCTGCAGCTCGATCCCTTCGCCGCCGATGCCGCAATGCTGGCCCAGGCCCTGCGGCAGCGCGGACAGCTCTGCGAGGGCATGGACCCGCAGGACCGCGACCTCTGGCTGGACCTGGCGATGTCGCTGGTGGTCGGCCCGCAGCTGGGTCGCGACGCGCCCTGTTTCCTCTACGACTTCCCGGCCTCGCAGGCCGCGCTGTCGCGCATCCGTCGCGACGATCCGCCGGTGGCCGAGCGCTTCGAGCTGTTCTGGCGTGGCACGGAACTGGCCAACGGCTTCCACGAGCTGGGCGATGCGGACGAACAGCGCGCGCGCTTCGAGGCGGACCAGCACTGGCGCGGGCAGCAGGGACGTGTCGTGCCGCCGCATGACCGCCACCTGATCGAGGCGCTGGGGCAGGGGCTGCCGGATTGCGCCGGCGTGGCGATCGGCCTCGACCGGCTGCTGATGCTGCTGCTGGAAAAACCGGTGCTGGCAGAGGTGCTGGCCTTCGCTGATTCCAGAGCCTGAAGGAAGTGTGGGAGCGGCTTTAGCCGCGATGTCCCTTGTTCGCGGCTAAAGCCGCTCCCACGGCTGACGAATCAGGTTTCGGTCGGCAGCAGGTCCTTGAGCACGCGCCAGCCGCCGTCGACCGACCAGACGTTGGTGTAGCCCATCTTCTGCAGGTTGTCGGCGGCGATCGCCGAGCGGAAGCCGCCACCGCAGTAGAGGTACAGCGCCTCGCTCTTGTCCGGGTGGCGCGATTCGATGTCGCGCTCGATCACGCCCTTGCCCAGCCACTCCGCGCCTTCGATGCGGCCGGCGGCGTATTCGCCTTCCTCGCGCACGTCGATCACCCTGGCGTCCGGCTGCTCTGCCAGGATCTGCGGCAGCTCCTGCGCGTTGACTTCCTTGATCCGCTTCTTCGCATCGTTGACCAGTGCGAGAAATGCGGGTGAGTGACCGGCAGCCATTTGGAGTCCTCTGAATTCGTGGCGATTTTCGCATGCTAGATTACGCGCGCTTGCGATGCGGAGGAAGGATTTTTGAGGAACAGGCCATGATGAAGACGCCCGTCGTGCTGATCCACGGCATGTGGTGCACCGCTGCGGACTGGACGCGAGTGCGGGAACTGCTGGCCCCGCGTGGCTACGACTGCCATGTGCCCACCCTGCCGGCCCACGAGCCCACCGCCGACCAGCCCTTGCGCGTCGGCGACAAGAGCCTGCGCGACTACCTGGCCTTCCTCGAGGACTACATACGGCAGCAGAATTTCGAGCGGCCGCCGGTACTGATCGGCCATTCGATGGGCGGGCTGCTGGCGCAGCAGCTGGCAGCGCGGATCAATCCCTTCGCCCTGGTGCTGCTGACGCCGGTGGCGCCCTGGGGCCTCAACAGCGTCGGTGCGGGCAATCTTGGCGTGGCCCTGCCGGCCTTCAGCCGCTGGGGCTTCTGGCGCCGGCCCTACAAGCCGACGCCGCAGGTCGCGGCCCGCCATGCCCACAATGGCCTGTCCGGCGATCGACAGAAGAAATACTACGAACGCATGGTGCATGAGTCCGGCCGGGTAGCGTATGAAATCGCCCTGTGGTGGGCGGACTGGTCGAAGGCCAGTGCGGTGGAAGCCTCCGCGGTGCGTTGTCCGGTCTACGTTGTCAGTTGCGGCGAGGACGGGCTGACGCCGGCCTTCGCGGTGCGCAAGGTGGCAGGGCTGTACCCGCAGGCGGCACACCGCCACTATCCACAGCGCGGTCACTGGGTGATCGACGACGACGAGACCGAGGAAATGATCCACGGCATCTGCGGCTGGTTAAGGCCGCTGGAACAACGCGCGCTTCGCGGCCAGCAGCCGCCGCGCTGAGGAGCACATGAAACGACAGATTTTCCTGGCCGCCGCTGCGGCCCTGGCGGTAGCGGGCGCCAGTGCGCAGACCGATCCGGTCGGCCGCGCGATCGACGCCACCGTGCAGACCAACCAGGCCAGCGCCGCCTCGCAGCAGCGCGTCAACCAGCTCGATGACCAGAGCCGCGCGATGCTGGAGCGCTACCGTGCCGCCACCTGGCAGACCCAGCAGCTGCGCGTCTACGCCCACCAGATCGAGCCGATGCTGGCCTCGCAGGAGGCCGAGAAGCAGGCCCTGCAGCGACAGCTGTCCGAACTCGACCGCGCCGGCGGCGACATGACGCCGCTGATGCTGCGCATGCTCGAGTCGCTGGAGAAGTTCATCCCGCTGGACCTGCCGTTCCTGCAGGACGAGCGCCGCGAACGCATCGCCGGCCTGCGCCGCATGATGGCCGACAGCGAGACCGCCACCGCCGAGAAGTTCCGTCGCGTGCTGGAGGCCTACCAGATCGAGGTCGACTACGGCCGTGCGCTGGGCGCAGAACGCACCCAGATCGACGACCGTCTGGTCGACATGCTGCGCGTCGGCCGCAGCGCGATGTTCGCGCTGGCGCTGGATGGCGGCGACGCCTGGCGCTGGGATGCGGAGGCGCGCAAGTGGCAGCCGATGGAGCGGCGCTACACCAAGGACCTGCGTGCGGCGCTGAAGATGGCGCGCGAGACCGCCGCGCCCGACCTGCTGACGCTGCCGATGCCGGTGGCCACTGCCGGAGCTGCCAAATGAAGGCCCGCGTGCTGTTGTTCGTCCTTGCGGCCCTGCCGGGCCTGGCGCAGGCGCAGGCCAAGGGCATGGATGAACTGCTCAATCGCATTCGCCAGGACAGCGCGGCCAGTGCCAAGCTCAACCAGGAACGCGAGGCGCGTTTCCTGCGCGACAAGAGCGCCCAGGCCGAAATGCTGCAGAAGGCCGAGGCGGAGTACGCCGGGGTCAAGGCGCGCTCGGATGCGATCCGCGCCCGCTACGAAGGCAACCAGAAGCAGATCGCCGAGCTCAAGGCGCAATTCAAGACCCGCGCCGGTGACTACACCCAGGTCGCGGCGGCGGTGCGCCAGGCGGCGGCCGACTTCCGCGCCCATGCCGGCGATTCGCCGGTGACGGCGCAGTACCCCGAGCGCATGGCCTTCCTCGAGCAGTTGTCTGCCGACAACGCCATGCCGGGCCAGGCCGACATCGAGAAGCTGTGGTTCACCCTGCAGCAGGAGATGACCGAGAACGGCCGCGTCGCCCGCTTCCAGGCGGAGGTGATCGACCCGGCCGGCGGCACGCAGAAGCGCGAAGTCACGCGCGTCGGCGTGTTCAGCGCGTTCTCGGAGGGCATCTACCTGGTGCCGCAGCCGGGCAGCGGCCAGCTGCTGGAGCTGGATCCACAGCCGGAGAGCGACTTCGGCGACATGGCGGAGGATTTCGTCGAGGAGGAAGCGGCCGCGCCGATCCTGATCGATCCCACCGGCGGCACCTTGCTGGCCCAGGAAGCGCTGCGGCCCACGGTGGGAGAGCGCATCGAGCAGGGCGGGGTGGTGGGCTACATCATCATCGCCGTGGGCCTGGTCGGCGCGGTGCTGGCGGTCTGGCAGCTGGCCTGGCTGCTGCGCACCGACCGCGGCGTGCGACGCCAGTTGCTGAATGTCGCCCAGCCCAGCAGCGACAATCCGCTGGGACGCGTGCTGGCGACCTTCAAGGGTGATGCGGACACCGCGGTCGAGGACGCCGAGGTCATCGAGTTGCGTCTGTCGGAGGCGGTGCTGCGCGAGGTGCCGAAACTGGAGCGCTTCCAGGCCTTCCTGCGCCTGGCGGTTGCCGCCGGCCCGCTGCTGGGCCTGATCGGCACGGTGGTCGGCATGATCATCACCTTCCAGGTCATCACCGAGCAGGGCGCTGGCGATCCGCGCCTGATGGCCGAGGGTATCTCGCAGGCGATGATCGCGACCGTGCTGGGCCTGGGAATCGCGGTGCCGCTGCTGTTCATCAACACGCTGCTGGCGGCGCGTTCACGCGCGATCACCCAGATCCTCGACGAACAGGCCACCGGCCTGCTGGCCGAGCGGCTGGAGAAGAACCGTGCTTGAAGGCTTGCTGCACGGCCTGCTGGCGCCCTTCGAATCGGTCGAGACCTTCGTCGAGGCGGGTGGTTGGGTGCTCCCCTGGATCTTCCTCTCCGGCCTGGTGATGTGGACCCTGATCGTCGAGCGCTGGTGGTACCTGAGTCGTGCGTTCCGGCCGGAGCGCGAGGCGATGGTGCGCGGCTGGAAGTCGCGCAGCGAGCACAAGTCCTGGTACGCGCGGCAGATCCGCCGCATGCTGATTTCGCGCGCCAATGCGCGGCTGGTCGGCAGCCTGCCGCTGATCAAGGTGATCGTGCCGCTGGCGCCGCTGCTGGGCCTGCTCGGCACCGTCACCGGCATGCTCGAGGTGTTCGACGGCATGGCCCGGCTCGGCTATGCCGATGCGCGCACCATGTCCGATGGTGTCTCGCACGCGATGATCGCGACCCTGGCGGGACTGGCGGTGAGCCTCAGCGGCATCTTCTTCGTCGGGCGGTTCCAGTCGAAGAGCCGCATCGAGACCGAGCTGTTTGCGGATGCGCTGGAGTACTAGCCCGTGAGATTCAGCCGCCATACGCCGCCGTCAGAGGAAACCGGCATCGATCTCGCGCCGATGCTGGACTTCGTCCTCAACCTGCTGATCTTCTTCATCATCACCAACACCTTCGTGACCGAGGCCGGCATTCACATCAACCGGCCCAGTGCGGAGACTGCGGTGCGCGAGGAGCGCAACAACATCATCGTCGCGATCTCGCCGCAGGGCGATATCTGGATCGACAAGCAGCGCGTCGACATCCGTGCGCTGCGCGCCGTGATCGGCCGCATGCGCGCCGCCAACCCGCAGGCCGGCGTCATCATCCAGGCCGACAAGGATGCGCGTGCCGGCCTGATGGTGGAGGCGATGGACCAGGCGCGGCTGGCGGGCGTCAAGGACGTCTCGGTCGCGGCGCAGCCGGTGCGATAGCCCTGATGCGACGTCATCTCGGCTCGTTGCTGATCGGCCTGCTGATCGTGTTCGGCCTGTTCTGGCTGATGCACTGGCTGGTGCAGCCCGGCGACCATGCCACGCCAGCGGCGCAGAACGTGATCGAGGCGGTCGAGATGGTCGAGGTGAAGGAGGAGGAGCCCGCGCCGGAGGAAGAGGCGGCCTCCGCCGAACCGCCGCCGCCGCCGTCCGCGCCGCCCTCGCTGGCGCGGCCCGACGTGCCTACGCTGAGCCTGCCGGCCAGCGCACCGGTCGATGCCGGGCCGATCACGATTCCTGCAATCAATACCTCCAGCCTCGGGCTCGGCGGCTCCAGCCTCGGCGGCAGCGGCCAGTTCGGCGGCTTCGCCGGCCGTGGCTCCGGTTCAGGCAGCGGCTCCGGCGGCGGCTACGGCAAGGGCGAGGGCTTCGAAGGCAGGGACCTGGTGCCGCTGTCGACCGCGCGCCCGCAGATGCCGGAATGGGCCTGCAAGCAGGGCATCCGCGGCTGGGTCGAGGTGGTGTTCACGGTGATGCCCAACGGCCGCGTCAGCGAGGTCAAGCTGATCGACGCCGATCCGCGCGGCGTGTTCGAGGCGGCGGCGGTCGAGAGCGTCGGCCACTGGATCTACCAGTCGACCAAGAAGGCGCGCACGGTGAAGCAGCGCGTGCCGATGGATCCCGAAGACTGCATCTACAACTGGCAGCAGTGATGCGCACCTACCGCCTGCTCGCCATCGCCTGCCTGTTCGCCGCGCACCTCGCGCAGGCTGACCAGTACCGCAGCCAGGTCAAGGAACTCGACCAGGTGCCGGTGGAGAAGGCGCCCGTCAGTGCGCAGAAGCAGCTGCAGACCACCACCGATCCCTACGCCAAGGCGCTGCTGCTGCGTGACCTGGCGGGGCAGGCGGTGGCGAAGAAGGACTATGCCGCTGCGGCGAAATACCTGGAGCAGGCGCTGTCGCAGAAGGCGCTGTCCGGCGTCGTCGCCGAGCAGATGAAGCGCGACTTGTCCCAGCTCTACCTTGCCGGTGGTGACTTCAAGCGCGTGCTGCCGCAGCTGGAGGCACAGGTACGTGCCGGTGGCGCACCGGCGGAGACACTGATCGCGCTGGGCGCGGCCTATGTCGAGCAGAAGCGCTACAAGGAAGCCATTCCGTTGCTGCAGAAGGGCCTGGCCGCGGCGAAGAATCCCGATCCGAGCTGGCAGCGTGCCCTGGCAGCGGCCTACTTCGGCGGCGGGCAGGAGAAGGAGGCGCTGCCGCTGCTGGAAGCCTTGCTCAAGCGTGATGCCGGGCAGCGCGAGGACTGGCTGCGGCTGGCGGCGCTGACTTTCAAGCACGGCACCAAGCCGCGCGCCCAGGCGGTGCTGGAAATCGCCAACCGTCTCGGCTTCCTCGACAAGCCCGAAGACCGGCTGCGCCTGGTGGGTCTGACCGCCCAGGTCGGCGCGCCCTTCGAGGCGGGTTCGCTGCTGCAGTCCTGGATGCAGCGCGGCACGCTCAAGCCGGATGCCGCCAACTGGAAGTTGCTGGCTGGCCTGTGGATCGCCGCGCGTGAGGCCGCGCCGGCGATCGGCGCGCTGGAAGAGGCGCTGAAGCAACAGCCGGATGCGGCGCTGTACCGCCAGCTGGGCCAGCTGCGGCTGGATCGCGAGGAGTATGCGCAGGCCGCGACCGCGCTGGAAAAGGCGGTGCAGCGCGGCGGCAAGGACGGCAACACCCTGCTGGCGCTGGGCATGGCGCGCTACCAGCAGGCCGATGTCGAGGGCGCGCTCGGCGCCTTCCGCGACGCTGCCCAGTTCGCGGCGGCGAAGAAGCTGGCGGCGGAGTGGGTGCGTTACCTCGAATCCGGCCAGGCCCGTGAGCAGGCCCTGGCTGCCGCCGCACAGCGCCGCACGCGCGGTGGCGATGACATCCAGTTCAGCGGCCGCATGACCGGCGGCAGCTTCGCGCTGAGTTCGGGGCTGGAGGCCAGCGTCACGCTGGCGGAGGGCGGCGAGCCCCATACCCCGATCGGCGCGGATCGTCCCGGCAACCGCGATGGTTCGATCCCGGCCTGGACCGGCGGCCTGGCCAAGGGCGGCAGCCCGGGCACGCGCCTGAGCGATCCCTACGCCGCCGAGAAGCCGCTGTTCACCATCAGTTCCGCCAACGCGGCGCAGTACCGTAACCGCCTGGCGCCCAGCCACCAGGCGCTGCTGGCCTCCAGCCCTGGCTACCAGATGCCGGTCTATGCCACGCGCCGCAGCGTCGCCTATCCGCAGGCGATCTATGACGCCACCCAGGCCAACATCGGCAAGGCAAAGCTGATCGGCTCCGACGCGCTGCAGGGCGCGCGCCTCGGCTTTCCGTTCCCCAAGCCGGCTTCCGGTGTCGAGGTGATGTGGAATCACCGCGCGCGCTACCGCGGCGATTCGGTCGACCTGCAGAGCACACAGGCAGTGGTGGGCACGAGCGGGTCGGTGCATACCCTCAAGCAGATCGAGCGGGTGTCGTTCCGCTACGGCAATGTGCGCTCGCCGGCGGACCTGTCGGCCAGCAACATCCTGCTGTACTACCTGACCTGGTTCGGCAAGTCGCGCTCCGACCCGGACTTCGTCGTGCTGGTGCACGAGACCGCCAATTCGATCAAGGATTCCCGCGACATCTGGGTGCTGCCACCGCGCATCAACAAGATGTTCCGCGTGCCGCCGGTGGGTTACGACCAGCCGTTCCCGGCCGCCGACGGGCTGATGTTCATCGACATGGTCGACATGTACAACGGCGCTTTCGACCGCTATGTCTGGAAGCTGACCGGCAAGCGCGAGATCTACCTGCCGTACAACAATTACCGCCTGCTCGACGGCCGCTACAAGCTCGGCGACCTGCTGCAGCCGCGCCATCCGCGCCAGGACGTGATGCGCTACGAGCTGCACCGCGTCTGGGTGATCGAGGCCACCGAGCGCCAGGGCAAGCGCCACTCCTTCGGCAAGCGCGTGTTCTACGTCGACGAGGACAGCTGGAACGTCGCGCTGGTGGAGAACTACGACCGCGACGGCCGCCCCTGGCGCTTCCAGGAAGGGCACCTGCTGTCGTACTACGACGCGCAGTTCGCCAACACCGCGCCGGTGTTCACCTATGACCTCAAGGACGGACGCTACTTCGCCAACCGCCTCAACGGCGGTGACCCGCCGCCGCAGTACGGCCAGGCGATGAAGGATTCCGAGTTCCTGCCGGCCTCGGTGAAGGCGCGCTACGGGCGCTGAGGGCGCCGGCCGCGGCTCAGGGCCTGTTAACGCTACCGCAGTCGCTGCGACGGAGGCCGCCTGGGTGCAGGGCTATGCTCCGAGGCGCGCCGTGTACTCGACGTACATCAGCGACTCGGGGCGCCGCCCTGCGCCCAGGCGGCCCCGCCCTCCGGGTGCCCCCGTCTTAGCGGCCATGCTGTGTTACTCGTCGGTTACTTGGAACCACCAAGCGCCCTCCTCGCGCCTTGCCTGGCCGCAAATACGGGGGCATCGCAGCGATTGCGGTAGCGTTAACAGGCCCTAGCCCAGGTACTTCTGGAACAGCTTGCCGACCTGCGGCACCATCGCCGCGATATCCTTCTCGGCGCCGCCGCGGAACCTGGCGAACAGCGACTTGGCGGTGGCGTTCTGGCTGGTCGACATCAAATGGTCGGCCGCCTGGGCGATGATGCGGGTGGCTTCCGTCGAGTTCTGCGCCAGGAAGGCAGCGAAATCCTTGCCGCCACTGGCCTGGAAGCGTTCGAACAGCGGCTGCAGGGCACTGGCGAACTCGGGCAGCATGCGGGTGGCGCCGCGCTGCA
The DNA here is from genome assembly GCA_035476855.1 of Solimonas sp. Taxonomy (GTDB): domain Bacteria; phylum Pseudomonadota; class Gammaproteobacteria; order Nevskiales; family Nevskiaceae; genus Solimonas_A. The sequence goes on from DATILC010000321.1 coordinate 14,054, forward strand.
TGACATCGGGTTTGGCGGCCTTGAGCATCGACAGGCCGGTCTTCATCGCCATCCCGGTGAGGCCGCCGCGGCTGGCCATGGTGGATTCCAGCAGATGTGCCAGATCGCCGATCGCCGCCTCTTTGTTACCGGGGGCCAATAGAATGTCGCTCAGGGATTTCATCAAAGGCTCGTGAATGTCGAACAAAAATGATGGGCGCAAGGGTAGCATCTCCTCGCTGAAAACCCGTCCGCTGGAGCGCAACTTCGCGCTGACCATGCTGGGCCTGGGCGCCGGCAGCAAGATCGTCGCCCACTCCATCGCCAACATGTTCCGCGACGAGCACGCGCGCCAGGAATCCGACCGCAGCTTCTACAAGCAGCAGGCCCAGGTGCTGGCCGACGAACTCGGCCAGCTGAAGGGCTCGGTGATGAAGGCCGGGCAGATGCTGTCGCTGTACGGCCAGTACTTCCTGCCGGAAGAGGCGGTGACGGTGCTGGCGACCCTGCAGGACGACACGCCGCCGGTGGACTGGAGAGTGGTGCTGCCGGTGCTGGAGCGCGGCATCGGCCGCGACAAGCTGCGCGAGCTGGAGGTCGACGAGACGCCGCTGGCGGCGGCCTCGCTGGGCCAGGTGCACCGGGCACGGCGCAAGCGCGACGGCCTGGAGGTGGTGGTCAAGATCCAGTACCCGGGCGTGGCCGATGCCATCGAGAGCGACATCAAGACGCTGTCGCGGCTGCTGATGATGACGCGGCTGGCGCCGCGCGGGCTCGACCTGGAGCCGGTGTTCAACGAGGTGCGCGAGATGCTGCACCGCGAGGTCGACTACGAAACCGAGCGCCATTTCACCCAGACCTTCGCCGAGAAGCTCAAGGACGACCCGCGCTTCGTGGTGCCGCGCGTGCTCGGCGAGTACTGCAGCGACCGCGTCCTGACCACCACCTTCGAGCATGGTTATCACGTGCGCGATGTCGCCGTGCAGGGCCTGCCGCAGGAGCGTCGCGACAAGCTCGGCAGCGCCTTCCTCGAACTGTTCTTCCGCGAATTCTTCCGCTGGCACATGGTGCAATCCGACCCGCACTTCGGGAATTACCGGATTCGCCCGGGCGACGATGGCCAGGACCGCATCGTGCTGCTGGATTTTGGCGCCACCCGGGTGTTCGGTCGCGGCTTTGTCGAGAGCTATGCCGACATCGTGCGTGGCGCGATCGAGCGCGACCGCGAGGCGATCTACCGTGGCGCGATCGATATCGGCCTGATGGGGCCCGGTTTCCCCAAGTCGGTGCTCGATGCCTTCGCGCAGATGTGCGAGTCGATCGTCGAGCCCTTCGGTGACCCCGCGCACATGCCGGAGCAGCTGCGCAATGCGCGCGGCGAGTATCGCTGGGGCGAGAGCGACCTGCCGATGCGCAGCGGCAGGCTGGCCGCCAGCAACGCCCTGTCGGTGCACTTCAAGGTGCCGCCGCGCGAGATCGTGTTCCTGCACCGGCGACTGGGCGGCACCTTCATCATGCTGGCGACGCTGCACGCCGAGCTGAACGGCGGCGACATGCTGCTGCGCTATCTCAAGGAAGAGTGAGGGCGGGACCTCCCCCGAACGGGTGAGTTTTCGATGGCGCCGGCTGCATGAACCGGCTAGCATCGGCCTCATATCTGTTCCTGTGAGAACGGCACATCCGATGCCGGGGGAGAGCAGCATGAAGCTTTGGTCAGCGATGGCATCTGTCGCGCTCGTCCTGCTGGCAGCGCCGGCACAGGCGAAGGTCACCGCGGCCGAGGCCTCCGAGTTGGGCAAGTCGCTGACTCCGGTGGGTGCGGAAAAGGCCGGCAACAAGGACGGCAGCATCCCGGCCTGGACCCCTGGCGAGCAGAAGGGCTCGCTCACCGGCGAGTTCTACACCGTGCCGGAGCTGGAGGCGGAGAAGCCCCTGTTCACCATCACCAAGGCGAACATGGGGCAGTACCTCGACAAGCTGTCCGAAGGCCACAAGAAGCTGCTGTCGACCCATGGCACCTACAAGATGCAGGTCTACCCGGGGCATCGCCTGGCGGCCTGGCCCAAGCAGATCTACGACACCACCGTTGCCAACGCCACCCGCTGCGAGATCCGCGGCAGCGACGAACTCAACGATTGCACCGTCGGCTACCCCTTCCCGATCCCGAAGTCGGGCGCCGAGCCGATCTGGAACCACAAGCTGCGCTGGCGTGGCGATGCGGTGCAGCGCTACAACAACCAGATGATCGTGCAGCCGACCGGCGAGTACCAGCTGACCAAGATCGTCGAGGACGTCAGCTTCATCTACGGCTCGATCAAGAACCCGGTGACGCTGAGCTTCGCCAACGGCGAGTACCTGCGCTACATGGCGCGCACGGTGGCGCCACCGCGCGTCGCTGGCACCACCATCCTGGTGCACGAGAAGGCCGGCACCGGCAGCGACGGGCGCGCCGCCTGGATCTATTCGCCGGCGCTGAAGCGCGTGCGCCGTGCGCCGACGGTGTGCTGCGACAACCCCGCAGAGGGTACCGATGGCCACCAGTTCTACGACCAGGTCGACATGTTCAACGGCACCCAGCAGCGCTACAACTGGAAGCTGGTGGGCAAGAAGGAGATGTACGTCCCGTACAACCCCTACCGCATGGTCAGCCAGAAGGTGAAGTACTCCCAGATCGCCCGTCCGGGACACCTCAACCAGGACCTGGCGCGCTACGAACTGCATCGCATGTGGGTGGTGGAGGCGGAACTCCGGGCCGGCGATTCCCACACCTTCAAGAAGCGCCGCTTCTACCTCGACGAGGACGGCTGGACCGTCACCATGGTCGACAACTACGACAACCGCGGCCAGCTCTACCAGTTCCAGGAAGGGCATGTCGGCTTTGGCTACAACATCCTGGCCAGTTCCTCCATCCCCGAGGTGATCTACCACTTCACCTCCGGCCGTTACTTCGTCACCGCCCTCTACAACGAGGACAAGCCCAACAATTTCACGGTGGAGTACAAACCCGAGTATTTCACCTCCGCGACGGTGCAGAAGCGGGTCACGCGCTAGCCCCGTTCAGGCCCTATTCATCCCCGGGTGCGGTGCAGCAAAAATTTGCATGAAATCCGCCGCGGATCGTGTTGGCGCTGCTGGGGATTTGCGCTAGCATCGCTACGCTCGTGCCATTGGCGACTAGGTCTTTCTCCGGCCCTGCTGTCAACCGAAAAAATCCATGACGAGGAGATTCTCCAGATGAACAAACTAGTAGCATCCCTCCTTGGCGCTGCTGCCCTGTGCGTTACCGCACAGGCCAGTGCCAAGGTGCCCGCAGCGGAGGCGGCCAAGCTTGGCGCCGAGCTGACGCCGGTTGGCGCCGAGAAGGCCGGCAACGCCGACAAGTCGATCCCCGAGTGGACCCCGCGGCCGCGCGAGGGCGCGCTGAAGGGCGAGTGGCCGCATGACGACAAGATCGACGGCCAGAAGCCGCTCTACACGATCACCAAGGCCAACATGGCGCAGTACGCCGCCAAGCTGTCCGAGGGCCACAAGAAGCTGCTGTCGAGCTACGACAGCTACAAGCTGAACGTCTACCCGTCGGTGCGCACCATTGGCTGGCCGGACGAGATCTACGCTTCGACCAAGGCCAACGCCAGCAGCTGCGAACTGGTCAACACCGAAATCCTCAACGCCTGCAAGCTCGGCTTCCCGTTCCCGATTCCGAAGTCCGGTGCCGAGCCGGTGTGGAACCACAAGCTGAAGTGGCGCGGTGAGTCGGTCACCCGCTACAACAACCAGATGATCGTGCAGCCGAACGGCCAGTTCCAGCTGACCAAGATCGTCGAGGACGTGACCTTCGGCTACGCCTCCATGAAGAAGCCGACCGAGCTCAAGCCGGGCCAGGGCGAATTCCTCAAGTACCTGTCGAAGACCGTCGCTCCGCCGCGTCTGGCCGGCACCTTCATCCTGGTGCACGAGAAGATGGGCACCGGTGCCGAAGGCCGTGCCGCCTGGCTGTACTCGCCCGGTCTGAAGCGCATCCGTCGTGCCCCGACGGTCTGCTGCGACAATCCGTACGAAGGCACCGACGGCCACCAGTTCTACGACCAGGTCGACATGTTCAACGGCGCCCTGGAACGCTACAACTGGAAGCTGATCGGCAAGAAGGAGATGTACATCCCGTACAACTCCAACAAGATCGCTGGCAAGACCGTCAAGTACAAGGACCTCGCCAAGCCGAAGCACCTCAATCAGGATCTGCCGCGTTACGAGCTGCACCGCGTCTGGGTGGTCGAGGCCGACATCAAGCCGGGCACCAGCCACACCTTCAAGAAGCGTCGCTTCTACCTCGACGAGGATGGCTGGACCATCGCGATGGCGGATGACTACGACAACCGCGACCAGCTGTACCAGTTCCAGGAAGGCCACATCGTCAATGCGCCGAACCTGCTGGCAGCGACGACCGTGCCGGAAGTGATCTATCACTTCACCTCGGGCCGCTACTTCATCACCGCAGCCTGGAATGAAGACAAGCCGATCGACGCGACGGCCAGCTTCAACGCCGATTACTTCAGCTCGGCCTCCGTGCAGAAGATGACGACGAAGTAAACTCAGCAGCTGTTTGTTGAGGCAATAAGGCCGCCGGAGTCCGCTCCGGCGGCCTTTCTCTATGGGGACGCGGCAGCAGACCGCAGCAGCACCGGGAATCAGGGCAGGGAGCCATGAAATACGAGGAAAAACTCGATTACGACCAGTCGATCGACACGGTTATGCGCATGTACTCGGACCGCAGCTACTTCGAGCGCAAGTACAAGGATTCGGGGGCCTGGGATGTACAGGTGCTGGAACATGAGAAGAGCGACCGGTACTTCCGCATCAAATGCCGCTTCGCGATGAAGTCGGACGCACCGCTGCCGGAATTCGCCAGGAAGTTCATCGGCGACTCGATCAACGTCATCCAGCAGGACAGCTGGGACCTGCAGAAGCTCACCGGCCGCATCGAGACCGAGATCAAGGGGGCGCCGGTCCGCATCCAGGCCGACATGTTCCTGAAGCCGGGTTCCGGAGGTTGTGCCAACCATCTGCAGTGGAGCGTCTCCTGCATGATCCCCCTGATCGGGGGCAGGCTGGAGAAGGTGGTAGCGGAGGATCTGCAGGCCAAGTCGCGCACCGACCTGGAAGTCAGCCGCAAGATCCTGCGCGACTACTGAGCGCCACCGGCAGTGCAGCGAAGCCGCGGTCCGTCGCGGCTTTTTTGTGCGCCGGCGCCGGCGCGTAGAATGCGCTGCCTACCACCCTCCCAGCTGCCATGACCCCCAACCCGCCTCCCGACGAGCGCCCTCCGAGCCTGTGGCAGACCGTCGCCAGCGTCGCCGCCTCGTTCTTCGGCGTCCAGAGTTCAAAGAACCGCGAGCGCGACTTCAAGCACGGCAAGGCCAGCCATTTCATTGTGATCGGCCTGCTGATGACCCTCCTGTTCGCCCTGGGCGTGTGGATGGCGGTGCGGCTGACCCTGCGATCCGCAGGGCTTTGACCCCGCAGCAGGAGCGCAGCCCGACCCGATGCGTCGGGCTGCCGCCCGGCCCCATGATTCTCCTATCGGGCCGATGCTGCGGGAGGCTGCCCTCGGCGCCGTGACCGCGCCATAATGGCCCCAGCGCGCCGTTTAATGAGCGTGCACCAGATAGGGAGGGGGTTATGTCGGGACGTTACATCCTGCAGTTGGTGCTGGCGGCCGTGGTCCTGCTGGGGGCCGCCGGGGCATCCGTCAGCTACGGACTCAAGCAACGCGCGGCCGCGGCCGTATCGGCCGGTGAGCTGGCGTTGTACGAGGGGGCGGAAACACGGGAGCCGCTGAAGATCACCGGGCAGACGGTTGCTGCCGAGGGTGAGGTCGAGCGCGCGCTGGTCATAGGCCGCTTCGATGGCGGGCGCCAGCTGCTGGTGCCGCGCGAGCTGGCCGATGGCCGCAAGGGCTACGACGTCTGGGCCTCGCTGGTCTACAACAGCATCGCCCTCAACAGCAGCGGTGAGCTGGTGATGGTCAACCGCGGCTGGATCACGGAGGAGGCCAAGGCCGATCCGACCTCGATGCAGTTGCCCGACGGCGCCATGGAAATCGCCGGCTACTGGGTCAGCATCCCGGTTTCGGACGAGAACGAGCTGGCGCGCGACACCTGCCTGGAGCCGACCTGGCCGAAGATCTCGACCAAGGTCGATCCCAGCTTCGAGGACATCAAGTGCCTGTACAACTCGCAGCAGATCGCCCAGGGCGTGCTGCTGCTGAGCAGCAATCTCGGCGGTTCGCAATTGCGCGACTGGACGGCGCAGCTGGCGGCGATGCAGAAGCATCAGCAGACGATGTCGATGCTGGGTTTCGGCGGTGCCGGTGCCGCCCTGCTGCTGCTGGTGCTGTTCGCCATCATGAGCCGGCCCAGGGGTGGGGCGGCGCCGACGGCTACCGCACCGACTGCCGAAGCCGGGGCGCATCAGCATGACCGGCATCACCCGCACGCGCCGCTGGGCAAGCTGCAGCGCTGATCCGTAGCGAGGACATGACCTGCAGGGCCTCGCAGCCCTGCAGGTTCAGCTTTTTTCGCGCAGGGCCTTGAGCCGGTACAGCTGCTCCAGCGCCTGGCGCGGGGTCAGGGCATCCGGATCGATCTGGTCCAGCAGCCGGTCGGCCGCCGAGGGCTCCGGCGGCGCTGCGGCGAACAGCGGCAGCTGCGGCGCCTTCGCCACCGGCTTCTCGCGGCCTTCCAGTTCGCGCAGGTACTCGCGGGCACTGCGGATCACCGGTGTCGGTACGCCGGCCAGCTGCGCCACCTGCAGGCCGTAGCTGCGGTTGGCGGGGCCTTCCTTGACCTGGTGCAGGAATACCAGGCGCTCGCCGGATTCGGAGGAGTACTCCGCGGCATCCAGGTGGGCGTTGGCGACGCCGGGGATGGTTCCGGCCAGCGCGGTCAGCTCGAAGTAATGGGTGGCAAACAGCGTGAACGCACGCAGGTTCGCCGCCAGGTGCTCGGCCACCGCGCGCGCCAGCGACAGGCCGTCGTAGGTCGAGGTGCCGCGGCCGATTTCGTCCATCAGCACCAGGCTCTGGCTGCTGGCGTTGTGCAGGATGTTGGCGGTCTCGCTCATCTCCACCATGAAGGTCGACTGGCCGGAGGCGAGGTCGTCGGCGGCGCCGATGCGGGTGAAGATGCGGTCGATCGGGCCGATGCGCGCCGCTTCCGCCGGCACGAAGCAGCCGCAATGCGCCAGCAGCACGATCAGTGCGGTCTGGCGCATGTAGGTGGACTTGCCGCCCATGTTGGGGCCGGTGATCACCAGCAGGCGGCGGCTGTCGTCCAGCTGCAGGTCGTTGGGCACGAAGGGCTCGCGCAGGGTCTGCTCGACCACCGGGTGGCGGCCGCCGCGGATGTCGAGGCAAGGCGCGTCGATCAGCTCGGGCCGGCTCAGGTTGAGCGCGCGCGCGCGCTCGGCGAAGCAGGCCAGCACATCCAGCTCTGACAGCGCCTGCGCCGCCTGCTGCAGCGGCCGCAGCCGCTGCGCCAGCGTTTCCAGCAGGGCCTCGTACAGTTCCTTCTCGCGCGCCAGCGCCTTGTCGCGCGCCGACAGCACCTGGTCCTCGAACTTCTTCAGCTCGTCGGTGATGTAGCGCTCGTAGTTGGTCAGCGTCTGGCGCCGCGTGTAGTCGACCGGGATCTTCGCCGCGTGGGTCTTGCCGACCTCGATGTAGTAGCCATGCACGCGGTTATAGCCGACCTTCAGGGCCTCGATGCCGCTGCGGGCGCGCTCGCGCTGCTCCAGATCGACGAGGAAGCCGTCGGCGTTCTCCGACAGCTGGCGCAGGTGGTCGAGGTCGGCGTCGTAGCCGCTGCGGAACACGCCGCCGTCGCGTGCCAGCAGCGGCGGCGTGTCGGACAGCGCCCGCGCCAGCAGGCCGGCGAGTTCGGCATGGTCGCCGAGTTGTTGCTGTAGCGTCGCCACCAGCGGCGCCTCCAGCTGCCCCAGCGCCGCGATCACCTGCGGCAAGGCGAGCAGGCTGTTGCCCAGGCCCAGCAGGTCGCGTGGCCGTGCCGAGCGCAGCGCGATGCGCGCCAGGATGCGCTCGATGTCGACGATGTCGCGCAGCGCGTCGCGCAGGCGGGTATCGGCGGATTCGTCGAGCAGGCGCGCGATCGCCTCGTAGCGTGCGTTGAGCTGCGCATGGTCGCGCAGCGGCCGCGTCAGCCAGCGGTGCAGGGCGCGTGCGCCCATCGGCGTGACGCAGCTGTCGAACACGCTGAGCAGGGTGTAGTCGTGGTTGCCCGACAGCGAGCGGTCGATCTCGAGGTTGCGCCGCGAGGTGGCGTCGAGGATCAGCGCTTCGCCAGCGGCTTCGGTGCGCAGGCCGGAGAGGTGCGGCAGCGCCGCCTTCTGCGTCTCCTGCACGTACTGCAGCAGCGCGCCGGCGGCGGCGATGGCCGCGGACAGATCCTCGCAGCCATAGCCGCGCAGGTCCTTGGTGGCGAACTGCTGGGTCAGCAGGCGATAGGCAGAGGCGGTATCGAAATGCCAGACCGGCCGCTGCCGCGCGGCAAAGCCGCCGAGCAGTTCGCTCCCTGTGCCCTCGGCCACCAGCAGTTCACTGGGGCGCAGGCGGTGCAGCTCGGCCACCAGATCGCCGCGCCGCGCCACCTGCAGCACCGAGTAGCGGCCGGAGGACAGTTCCAGCCAGGCCAGGCCGAAGCCACCCTTGACCTCGGCCACCGCCGCCAGCAGCGTCTGCGTGCGGGCATCGAGCAGGGCCTCGTCGGTGGCAGTGCCGGGAGTGACGATGCGCACCACTTCGCGGCGGACAGGTCCCTTCTCGACACCGACCTCGCCGACCTGCTCGGCGATCACCGCCGATTCGCCGGCCTTGATCAGCCGTGCCAGGTACTGCTCCAGTGCATGGTGCGGCACGCCGGCCATCACCACCGGCGCACCGCCGGATTCGCCGCGCTGGGTCAGCGTGATGTTGAGCAGCTTTGCCGCCTTGCGCGCGTCGTCGTAGAACAGCTCGTAGAAATCGCCCATCCGCAGCAGCACCAGCGTGTCCGGGTGCTGCGCCTTGATGCCGAAGAACTGCTGCATCAAGGGCGTGTGTTCGGCGAAGGGCGTGGCGGCAGTCATAGCGGCGTGAGCAGCGTGGCGGGGCCCTGCGCGCAGCGCGGGGATCTTGGCGTCGCGAGTCGGCGCAGCCATGACAGCCCACCGGCTCCTGCAAGGATTGACGAGGCTGATGTCATGGCCGTGAAGTTTCGACGATGTCGGCCATCCAGCCGCGGCCGCCGCGGCGCAGCAGCGAGGCGGCGTAGAGCAGGGCCAGCAGCAGCAGGCTCAGCTGCTGGATCAGCGAGCCAGCGTGCGCGTGCGCGTCGGGGATGGCGATTTGCAGGGAAGGCAGGAACAGGTTCACGACGACGCCGATCGTGACTGCGCCTGCGGCGGTGACGACCGCGAAGGCCAGCGCATGGCGGCGATCGTGCAGCTTGGCCAGCACGCCGAAGGTGGCGATGTTGGTGGCCGGGCCGGTCAGCAGGAAGGCGATCGCCGCACCGGGCGAGACGCCGGCGGCGATCAGCACCGCCACCAGTGGCGTCGCCGCGGCGGAGCAGACGTACAGCGGCATGCCGACCAGCGCGAACACCAGCACTTCCAGGGCATCCGGCAGCTGCGTCCACAGCACGCCCTCGGCATAGGGCATGGCGAAGGCCGCCAGCGCGATGCCGGCGACGATCCAGGCGGCGGTGTCGTCGACCAGTTCGACCAGGCCGCTGCGCAGCGCACGCTTCAGGCGCGGTTGCGGTGCCGCCGGCGCATGCTCATGGCCGCAGCAGGCGCCACAGCTGGCGGCCGGCACCGGGGTCATTCGCGGCACGGCGAGCCAGCGCGCCAGCGCCCAGCCGACGAAGGTCGCGAGCAGGGCAGCGGCGCCGACGCGCAGCAGGGTGGCCTCCAGCCCCAGCAGCGGCAGCGACACGAACAACGCGGTCAGGCCGACCTCGGGCGTGGCGATCAGGAAGGCGGTGGCAGCCGCCAGCGGCACGCCGCGGCGGATCAGCGATTCGTACAGCGGCAGCACGCCGCAGGAGCAGATCGGCAGCGGCAGGCCCACGGCCATGCCGCGCAGGGCCTGGCTGCCAGCGCCGCCGCGCGACAGCCAGCGCAGCCAGCTGTCCGGCAGCTCGCCGCTGATGAATCCGCCAATGACATAAGCCAGCAGCAGGGCGGGGGCGGATTCCAGCGCCAGCGCCAGGAAGCGCTGCGCGAAGCCGGAGTCCAGGCCTTCGCCGGCATGGGTGCCGCCGATCAGCAGCAGCGCCGCCATCGCGGCGAGGTTGCCCAGCCCCTCCCAGGGCGGCGGACCGGTCTGCTCGGCGGCGTGGTCATCCAGGTGCGGGCGCCCGAACACCACGTGCAGGATCGAGCCGGCGACCAGCGCCTGGAACCAGGCCCAGGCCTGCAGGCCGAGGATCTCGTTCAACTCGATGCCATAGCGGTAGCCGACCAGCGTGCCGGCGCACATCGCGGCGATCGCCAGCGCCGGCAGCAGCGGGCCGAACACCGGCGCCATCAGCCACCACACGACCAGGCCGACCGGGACGCTGTGGATCGCCACCGCCAGCGCCAGGGCTTCGTGACGGTGCAGGGACTCGTGGCCCAGCGGCGACAGCGCCGCGCCGTCGGCCATGCTGTGCAGCACCAGGCCGAGGATCGCCAGCGCCAGTGCCGCGATATGGGCGCTGCGGCGTGCCCGGCTCAGCAGGTGTTCGAAGAAGGTCGGGCCGAGCAGGCCCAGCAGCAGGAAGGCGCCGCTCCACAGGCCACCGTCGACGAAAGCCCCGGGCACCACCTCCAGCAGCACCAGGCCGGCGATGCTGACCAGCACGAAGCCGTCGAGGAAGGCCAGCAGCGACGGCCGCCGGTGTGCCACCGCATAGATCAGCGGGCCGGACAACAGCGCGGCGAGCGTGGCAAGAAGCAGCGCGAGGTGCATGAAGGGCGGGGAGTGCTGCGGAAGGGTTAACAGAAGGCCGGCATTATCCCATAGCATTCGACCAGCAATGGAGGGCGGCTGATGCCTAGGGCAGCGTGGATCGGGCTTGGGGTGCTGGCAGTGGCGGGCGCCGGCTGGGGGCTATGGCACTGGCAGCAGGACGACTTCGACTATGAAGCCGCCTTCGAGATGCCCGAGAGCCAGCAGGCCGTCGACGCACCCGGCGTGCTGCTGCGCGTGCCGGAGCTGGCCGGCCGCTCGCCCGAGGAGGTGGAGCAGAAGCTCGGCCGCGCCGTCGACTGCGAGGACTCCCTCTACAGCCGCCGCTGCCGCTACCCCGATGCCCGCACCAGCGTGCTGTTCATCGACGGCAAGGCCGACTGGTTCCTGGCCGATTTCGGCGACTCCGGCTACCCGCTGCAGGCCGAGACGCTGGCGGCGCTGGGCCTGCCCGAGGGCAAGCCTGCGGACAGCGACAAGCGTGAACTGGTGTGGCGCGACTTCGCGGGCTTTCGCGAAGTGCGTCTGGTCGGCAATACCGAAGGGATCGTGACCCATGCGCTCATCAAGGTTTCTGCTCGCTAGCCTGTTGTGGGCGGCGGCCGGCGCTGCATCGGCCGAAGCCCTGACGATCCAGCGCGTCACGCCGGAAGGCGAGGACGTCAAGGACACGCGCCAGATCGTCATCGCCTTCGACCGCGCCGTGGTGCCGCTGGGGCGCATGGAGCGCGAGGCCAGCGAGGTGCCGGTGACCATCACCCCGGCGGTCCGCTGCGACTGGCGCTGGCTCGATCCGCAGCTGCTGGCCTGCAACCTGCCGGCCGAGGAAAAGCTCAGGCTGGCGACGCGCTACGAGATCGACATCCGTCCGGAGTTCGAGAACGATCAGGGCGAGCGCCTGGAGCGCGGCCTGCGCGTGCACTTCCTGACCGAGCGGCCGCAGCTGCGCTACAGCCGCATCAGCCGCTGGGATGGCCCCGGCGAGCCGGTGTTCTATGCACGCTTCAGCCAGCCGGTGACGGCGGAGTCGGTGGCCGCGTCCTTCCGCGTCGGCGGCGTGGCCTTGCGCCCGGTGGCGGATCCGGACGACCGCGAGATGCCGTTCTGGACGCCGCGTGGCGAGGCCCGCGAGCAGTGGCTGCTGCGGCCGGCGCGGGCCCTGCCGACGGACCGTGCGCAGAGACTGTGGCTGTCGCCGGGACTGGAGTCGGTGTTCGGCACGGCCACCGCCGTCGACGACCGCGAGGCGCTGGCCTTCCATACCTTCCCGGAACTGCGCCTGCTGGGCATCAGCTGCCTGCGCAACACCGCCGAGGGCGTCGAGCCCGAGTGGGGCCTGGCATTGCCGGGCCAGAGCTGCGATCCGCTGGCCGGTGCCGCGCTGGCCTTCAGCGTGCCGGTGGCCACCACCGAGGTGAAGACACGGTTGGCCCTGGACCCCGATCCGCGCAAGGCCTTCAAGAAGGACTACGACCCCTGGGCCAACAGCGACGATGGCGTGCCATCGCCCGGTGCCCACGAGCAGGGCAGCAACTACAGCGTGTCGCTGCCCTTCAACTTCGTCGGCGGCACCGCCTACCAGGGCGAGCTGGCGGCGGGCATCAAGGACATCTTCGGCCGTGAACTGAGGAAGACCGGCTTCGCCTTCCGTACCGGCGACCGCACGCCGCGCATGGTGTTCGAGCACGAGCGTGCGGTGATCGAGTCGGGCATCGACTCCGAAGTCCCGACCATCGTCACCAACCTGCGCGCGATCAACGCCTCCTTCGACCGCATGACCGCAGCCGGCGTGCAGGCCGGGCAGAGCCGCAGCGTGCCTGTGACCAACGTGCGCAACATCGCCTTCGCGATGCCGCTGGACGTGCGCGGCATGATCGGCGCGGGCTCCGGCGCGGTGGTCGGTGGCCTGCTGACGCAGCCCTCGGCCGAGACCGAGCCGCGGCGCTTCTTCGCCGAGGTCACGCCCTGGCAGGTGCATGCCAAGCTGGGCAATTCCAACCTGCTGGTCTGGGTCACCGGGATGGCGGACGGCAAGCCGGTGGCGCGGGCGCAGGTCAGCGTGATCGACGGTTTCCAGGGCGCGGCCAAGGCCACGGCGACTACCGACAAGGACGGCCTGGCCGAACTGCCCGGTGCAGCGCAGCTCGACCCGAAGCTGGA
>DATILC010000322.1:0-14463 GCA_035476855.1 Solimonas sp.
CACGCCGGCGGCGCCGGCGGTACGGCGTGAGGCGATGCGATCGGGGTCGGGCAGTGCCGCCGGATCGGCGACTTCGCTGTCGACCACCACGGTGACCTGCGCGGTGAACTCGCGCGACAACGCGGCATTGGCGCCTTCGCCCGGCAGCACCGGCGCGACGCCGGTGACGCAGAGCAGGGCTTCGCCGTCGCCGTCGGTGAGGGCGTCGCAGCTGCGGGCACCGCCGACCTGGGTCTGCAGTGACAGCAGGGCATTGGCGACCGGACGGTGGTCGTCGCTGCGCAGCACGCGTGCATGCAGCAGGGCCCAGTCAGGGCCGCCGCGGAAGCTGCGTGCCGGCAGCAGCGGCACGCGGACCGGTTCCAGCAGCGAGGTGTTTCCCGGCGTGGCCTGGCTGGGGCGCGGCAGGCGCAGGCTCAGCCGCCGCGCCGCATGTGCGCGCTGCGGGTCGCGGACCTCGAGTTCGAAGGACTGCGTCTCTGCAGCGGGCGTGTCCGGCGCTGCGAAGAACTCGATGCCGTGATGCTGCAAGCCTGCAGCCTGCCGGATCACGTACAGCCCGCCGGCGTTGCGCTGCAGTTCCAGCCCGGCGCCATGGACCTGCAGCGGGCTGCGCAGGCGCGCGCCGCTGGCGGCGGAGAAGAACTCCAGTGCACCCAGCACACGGCGATCGTCGAGCTCGTTCATGGCGACGCGAGCAGCGTGGAGGGGCCCCACGTGCAACGTGGGGATCCTGGCGTCGCGAGTCGGCGCAGGCATGAGTCCGGGGTGACGCCGGAGGTGGACACATGAAATTTCATGCCGGCTCGACCTCGTCCTGGTAGATGAAGCGGCGTGCCACCACCGGCGCGGCGTCGACCGCGGCGGCATCGGCATCGATGCGGATGTTGCGCGCGATGTAGGTGGTCGACAGGCGATAGGGCAGGTTCAGCGCCTGCCAGACCTTGGTCAGGTCGTCCCAGCTCAGTTCGGCCGGCACCAGCTGTACCTGCTCGTCGTCGGCGTAGCTGCTGCCGAGCACGCCGCGTCCCAGCATCGGCCGATCATGCAGTTCGCGCGCGAGCCAGGCATGCAGGCTGTGCTCGGCCACCGGGCTGTCGGCCCAGATGGTGAACATCAGGTGGGCGTCCAGTGTCAGCGGCCGCGCCGGGGTCTGGCGGTTGCGCACATGCTCGTTGTGGGTGACGCGGTAGATGAACAGCGAGCAGGTGCTGACGGCGCCGTCGAGCTTGCGCAGCTCGCTGGTGCCGGTGACGCGGAAGGCGCAGGAAATGCCGGCGACCGAGGTCGACAGCTGGTGGGCACGGTCGAGTGTGCTCATCAGTCCCGCGCACAGACCCTGCAGGGCGCCGATGCCGGCCATCAGTGCAGGCTCCGCGAATTCACCGGATCGGATCCATCGCTGCGACGACGATAGCGGGTGCGACCATCGACCGCGGGGCAGCGCTCGATTTCGCCCTTGCGTTCGAGCCAGTCCAGCGCGCGCTGCAGATCGTCCAGCACCGCCGGTGCTTCACCCAGCCACCAGCGGGCGATGCCATCCGCCGTGTCGCAGGCCTGCGGGTTGTCCTGCAGGTATCGGGAAACCGCCTGGACCATGTCCTTCACCTTGTCCGTTTCGCGCATGGCGTCGTGTCCGTGGTGCAGACCACAACGCAAGCGCGGTGCCAGCCCTGCCGGTTTTGCAAGATCATGAAATCAAAGGAAGTTCGCGAGAGCCTCGCGAGGGCGGTGGGACTGATTTGTCCAGCTGCCGTGGCTGTCAGGATGCGGCCACGCCCTGCGCAACGGGCAAAAGCCCGCGGACAAATTTGTCCTTGCGATCGGGATGGAATCGTCCATGCGCGGCGCGCGATCGCGACATGCACGCGCAAACGGCGACGCCCCGGATGGACCGGGGCGTCGATGAAGCCTGGATCTGCCGGCGTGCCGCGCGTCAGCGATAGTGCTGCGGCTCGATGTGATGCTTGCGCATCAGCTCGAAGAAGGCGCGACGATTCTTCCGGGCGGCCTGGGCGGCCTGCGTGATGTTGCCGTGGCTGCTGCGCAGCAGGTGTTCGATGTAGCCGCGCTCGAAGCTGTTGACCACCCGTTCCTTGGCGCTGCGGAAGGAATCGGGAGTGTCACCCGGGTCGTCGAGCTGCAGGTCCAGGTGCTCGGGGCGGATCAGTTCGCCATCGGCGAACACCACCGCACGCTCGATCACGTGCTTGAGCTCGCGCACATTGCCTGGCCAATCGTAGGCCAGCAGCAGTTTCAGCGCCTGTGGTGCGAGGCCGAAGGCACGCCTCCGGCTGCCCTTGCCGGCCTGATCGAGGAAATGCAGCGCCAGCCGCGGGATGTCCTCGCGCCGTTCGCGCAGCGGCGGCAGGTTGAGGCCCAGGACCTTCAGGCGGAAGTACAGGTCCTGGCGGAAAGTGCCACTGGCGATCAGGCCCTGCAGGTTGCGGTTGCAGGCGGCGATGATGCGTACATCGGCATGGCAGACGGCGTTGCCGCCGACCGGCCGGTATTCCTTTTCCTGCAGGAAGCGCAGCAGCTTGGCCTGCGCTCCATAGGGCAGGGAATCGATCTCGTCGAGGAACAACGTGCCGCCCTCGGCCTCGCGGACCAGTCCGGCACGCGCGACGTGGGCCGAGGTGAAGGCGCCGCGCACATGGCCGAACAGTTCGCTTTCCGTCAGCTCGGCCGGGATCGCGCCGCAGTTGACCGCCACCCAGGGCCCCTTGGCGCGGCCCGAGGTGTAGTGGATCGCCTGCGCGCAGACCTCCTTGCCGGTGCCGGTCTCGCCGAGGATCAGGACGTCCATGTCGCTGGCGGCAATCCGCGGCAGCGCCGCCAGCTGCTGCAGGAACACCGGGCTGTTGCCGATCATGGCGCTCTGCAGCGCAGTCGGTGCGCTGCGCGGGCCGCGATCGAGCAGGCCGACGACGCGGCGCACGCGGGCGCGCAGCTCGGTGTCGCAGTAGGGCACGCAGACGAAGTCGAGGACGCCGGCGCCGAGCAGGGCCGCGGTGTCCCTTTCGCTGAGCTGGTCGCAGAGCGCGACGATGCCGCAGGACGGATGATCCTGCTTCAGGCGTGCAATCTGCCGGGAACTGGCATCGAATCCGTCGGCTGTCGCCGGGATCACGATCGCATCGTATCGCTCGCGATTGCCGAACCAGTGAATGCAAAACTCCGCCTGCATCTGTTGCTGCAGGGCCTTGAACGCTGCCTCGGCAAGGCCTTCCTGGCCTGGAACCGTGGCGATGGCGCAATGCACAGTGTTCATCTCGATCCTGAGAATCCCGGTTGACTGCTGCACCTGTCGCTACCGTCGATCCGCTGCTGCTGGACTGACGGAGTGAGCAATCTAGTGAACGAACTCTCAGAGCGTCAAGCACCCGCGGCTGCAAAACTGTGGCCTGGGGCGCAAAAGCGGAGAACGGGCTGGCGTGCGTGCGTCAAAGAGAGACGGCGGTCACGGCAGGCGGGGAGGAACTCGCCCTGGAGATGCCGGACGGGCGGACCGAGCTGTTTCGCTACCTCGGAGCTGAATGTGCCCGCCCTCCCATGCTCAGCGCAGGCCGGGCTGGGGGTCTCCGCGTACGAGACGCCGGGGCAGGCTCTCGAGCCGCGGCCTGCGGAAGACCGGCCGGGCGAGGCCGCAGGTGCAGACCTGGCAGGCGACGATCGGATCGATCAGCCCTATCGCCCGGGCCTTCCGCAGCGCCTCGTCGCGAAAGCCGGCATCGAGCTTGTGGTAGGAGTTCTTCAGGTGCCATCCCACGGTGCCGGAAGAGATGCCCAGCACCTGCGCGATGGCCTTCATCGACAGGCCCTTGCCGGCCAGTTCGAGAATCTCCAGCTCGCGCTGTGTCAGGGGATTGCCGATATCGCCGTCGGGGCTGTCCAGGTGTTGCCGCTGAGTGCTCATGCTGCGCTCTCCAAATTTTGCGCCGGTGCCAGCCGGGGATGACGCGATCCAGAACAACTCTCCATCGCTGTGCTCTCGAGGCTCAGGCCGCTGCGGGAGCAGCGTGCGGCCGCGGGGCAGACAGCCGCTCGACATGGTGCAAGCCCAGTTCCGACAGCGACCGGCAGCCCAGCAGCCCCAGGCCTCGCGTGATCTCGTCGCGCAGCAGCGTGAGCGCGCGGTCAACACCGGCCTCTCCACCCGCGGCCAGACCGTAGAGATAGGCGCGCCCGATCGAGCAGGCGTTGGCGCCCATGGCCAGTGCCTTGAGCACGTGGGTGCCGCGGCGGATCCCGCCATCCACGATCAGCTCCAGCTGGTCGCCGACGGCGTCGCGGATCGGCATCAGCGTATCGATCGGCGCCGGGCAGCCGTCGAGCTGGCGGCCGCCGTGATTGGACAGCATCACCGCTGTCGCGCCGATCGAAACCGCGCGGCGGGCGTTCTCCACCGTGCTCATGCCCTTGATCACGAACGGGCCGTTCCACTCGCGGGCAAGCCAGGCGGCGTCATCCCAGGTGATGCTGCGGTCGAACTGGCTGTTGACGTACTCGATCAGGCCCATCGCGCCGGAGCCCAGCGCATCGACACGGTGAGCGACGTTGGCGAGACGGAAATCCGGATCGCGCGCGAAGTTGAAAGCCCACTCGAAGCTGCTGGCATAGCTGAGGAAGGACTTCAGCGAAACGGTCGGTGGCATGGTCATGCCGTGCACGCGGTCGCGCTCGCGGTTCCCGGCTACGGCCGTATCCACGGTTAGGCAGAGCGCGCGGTATCCGGCGGCGCGGCAGCGCTGCACCAGCTCCTGCGTCAGGCCGCGGTCCTTGAAGATGTAGACCTGGAACATCTTCGGACCCTGCGTCGCCGCGGCGATATCTTCGAGGCTGGTGGTCGCCATCGTCGACAGGCTGTAGAGCGTGCCGTGTTTGGCTGCCGCGCGCGCCGCGGCGGGCTCCTTGTGGTGATGGAACAGGCGCGACATGCCGGTGGGGCTTAGGAACAGCGGCATTTCCAGGTCGCAGCCCAGTACGCGTATTCGCGTATCCACCGAGGAAATGTCGTTGAGGTAGTTCGGCAGCAGCTGGTAGTCGTCAAAGGCCTGGGTGTTGCGCCGCAGCGTCCACTCGTCGTCTGCGCCGCCGTCGATGTAGTGGAACATCGGCGCCGGCAGCTTGCGGCGCGCGCGCTGGCGCAGGTCCTCGATGTTGTTGCAGTGCTTCAGGCTCATCGGACTTCTCTCTCCTCCTGGCAGCGGGCGGGCTCTGACCACTGGTCGCCTCGTCTGGCCAGCTTGCCCCGCAGTCTGTGGAGGCGCCGCGGAATCTGCTACGGTGGTCTGACCAGATGCAGAGGACCTCCGTATGGACCTGACCGAAGCCTGCAGTGCGCCGCAAACCGTAGCCGACCGCCTCGAACGCGCCATCCGCAAGGGTGAGTTCAAACCGAATGACGCCATCCCTTCCGAACGCGTGCTGGCGGAGAACTGGGGCCTCTCGCGGCCGATCATCCGCGAGGGCATCAGCATGCTGGTGGCCAAGGGCATCCTCACGCGCCGGCACGGGCGCGGCAGCTTCGTCAACGACATCGAGGCGCAGCTTGGCAACTCGATCTGGGGCGACATGTCGCGCCGCCATCCCAACATCCAGGGCGACCTGCTGGAGTTCCGCCACATGCTGGAGCGCCGTTGCGCCGAACTGGCGGCGGAGCGCCACACTGCGCAGGACCGTCGACGCCTGGAAGAGGCCGAGGCCGCGGTCTACCTGGCCTTCTGCGGCGACGACAAACAGAAGCAGATGGAGGCCGACATCGCCCTGCATCACAGCATCGCCGATGCGACGAAGAACCCGGTGTATGGCTACCTGATGCGTTCCATGCATCGGGTCCTGCTGGATCACATGCAGCTGACCCTCGTCGGACATGCCGCCAACCAGGAACTCCTGGCCCAGATCCAACAGCAGCACCGCAGCCTGATACAGGCCATCCTCGCGCGCGATGCGCAGTCCGCCGGCGAGATCGCGGCGGGTCATATCGAGTTTGTCAGCGTCCGGATGAATCACATCAAGCCGCCACGGGAGCCACGCCGGCGCTAGTTCCGGATCTGTGGTCTGACCACTGGGACCGGTGTTCGGTGGGCGCACAACAGCTTTGCGAGCCTCCTCGTTTCTTGCGAGAGTCCCGGAATGTCTTCCCTCGCAATTTTTGGCACCGTCGCATTGGCCCACTTGCTCGCGGTCATATCGCCGGGCCCCGATTTCGTCGTCGTGTCGCGACAGACGCTGCAGCACGGTCGCGCCGCCGGGCTCTGGACGGCATGGGGAATCGCCAGCGGCATCGTCTTCCATGTCTGCTGGGGGTTGTTGGGACTTGCCTGGCTGCTCGAGCAGGCGCCGGCGATCCTCGAGTGGATGCGCTATGGAGGCGCGGCCTTCCTGCTGGCGATGGGAGTGTCCGCACTTCGCTCGAAGCCCGCGGCTGCCGTCACCGATGCGCCCCTCACCGCGCCGGCTGCGCCGCGCAGCTACTGGATCGGTGTGATGACCAATCTGCTGAACCCCAAGGCAGCGTTGTTTTTTATCGCGCTGTTTTCTGCGGTGATCACCAGCAGCACGCCGATGGGTCTGCGCCTTCTGCTGGGCAGCTGGATTGTGCTGAGCACCGGTGCCTGGTTCAGCCTCGTGGCCGTCAGCGTCGGTCATCCACGTGTCCGCGGCAGGCTGGTGATGCATGCCTGGCTGATCGATCGCACAATGGGCGCCCTGCTGATTGCCCTGGCGCTGTTGCTCCTGCTGGGCTAGGAGTTCAATCCCAGCGCTTCAACGCATGCACGGCGAGTCCGGCCTGCGAGGTTTCCTTGTAGCGCGACTGCATGTCCCGCCCGGTCTCGAGCATCGTGCGCATCACCTCGTCCAGCGACACGCGATGGCTGCCACGTTCCTGCATCGCCATGCGGCAGGCGTTGACCGCCTTCACCGCTCCGATGGCGTTGCGCTCAATGCAGGGAATCTGCACCAGCCCTCGCACCGGGTCGCAGGTCATGCCGAGGTGGTGTTCCATGCCGATTTCCGCGGCATGTTCGATCTCCTCGTTGCTGGCGCCGAGCGCCGCTGCCAGCCCCGCGGCGGCCATCGAACAAGCAACGCCGACTTCCCCCTGGCAGCCGACCTCGGCACCGGAGATGGAAGCATTCTCCAGATAGAGCACGCCGATGGCGCCGGCCACGAGCAGGAAGCGGCGGATGTTCTCGGGCGTGGCGCCGGGCATGAAGCGCTCGTAGTAGCGCAGCACGGCGGGCAGCACGCCGGAGGCGCCGTTGGTGGGCGCGGTGACGACACGGCCGCCGCTGGCGTTCTCTTCATTGACGGCCATGGCATAGGCATTGAGCCAGTCCATCGAGCTCATCGGATCGAAGCCGACCTGGGCGCTGAGCCGCGCGTGCAGGCGGCCCGCACGGCGCTTCACGCCGAGGCCGCCGGGCAGGGTGCCTTCGGCCTGCAGACCGCGATCGATGCAGGACGACATCGCGGCCCAGACCTCGGCCAGCCGGCGATCGAGTTCCTCGCGGCCATGCAGCGCTGACTCGTTGTGCTCGACCAGCTGCCACAGCGACAGTCCGGCGCCGTCCGCGCGTTCCAGCAACTGTGCGGCATCGGCATAGGGGTAGGGCGCAGGGCTGCCGCTGGTGGTGGCGCCGTCCTCGTCATCGCGCTGGATGAAGCCGCCGCCGATCGAGTAATACACCTGTGCGAGCAGCGGCTCGCCGCTGGCGTCGAAGGCGGTGAAGCGCAGGCCGTTGGGATGGCGCGGCAGGGTTTCCGCGGGACGCCAGATCAGGTTCTGCTCGTCGAAAAAGGGAACCGCATGCTCTCCGAGCAGCGACAGCGATTGCCTGTCGCGGATGTCCTGCAGCAGCTGCGGCACCTGCGCCGGATCGACGCTGCGCGGATCATGGCCCGCGAGCCCCAGCTTGATCGCCCAGTCGGTGCCATGGCCGATGCCGGTGGCGGCGAGCGAGCTGTAGATCTCGACCTGCAGCCGCGCGACCCGCTCAAGCTCCGGGTGTCGGGTCAGCTCCAGCGCAAACGCCCGCGCGGCGCGCATCGGCCCCACGGTATGCGAACTGGAGGGTCCGATGCCGATCTTGAACAGCTCGAGGATGCTGGTATGCATGGGCGGTATTCAAAGCCCATCATCAAGCACTGCCGTCGCCGGGCACCACTCCCGTTTCGGTAGGGATTGGCCACATAGGCTGGGATTCCGGGGGATGCAGTTCAAGAACTGACGGCCGCCTGAGAGGGACGGCGGCCGGAGCACCCGAAAGGCGTCTTTCAGCTGCCCGAAGCGGCCACCGGGATGTCGGAAGAACAAGAACTCTCACCAAACTTGCTTGTGGCGCAAACTGACAAGCGGAATGGCGTGGGCGCGTCTCACGCCGAGCCCGGGAAGTTTCAGATACTGCCATCCGTTGATGGTGCATTCTCCAGGGGCAGGTCTCATGGCAAAAACGGCACAGCGCCGCGCGGTCGTCGCGATCGGAAAATCCGGATTGAAGTGCCTGGTTCCGGCCGTGCTGGCGGCAAGCGTTCTGACGGCTTGCGGAGATGGCACCTCCAGCGCCGATGCCGCGGTGCAGGGGCCGGGCGGCAATGATCCCGGTGGAGCCAAGAGTTGCCTCACGGCTGCAGCAGAAGCCGCGGACTTCTACACGCCGCCGGCTTCCCTGCCGGCAGGGCGCCCCGGCGACCTGATCCGCTGCGAGAGCGTGCCGACCACGGTATCGCTACTCGCCAGTGCCACGCGGATCATGTATCGCAGCACCGATGTGCATGGCAAGCCGATCGCGGTCACAGGCATCGTCCTGAATCCGGCCTTGCCGTGGACCGGGAGCGGGGAGCGGCCCTTGGTGGGCTACACCGTGGGCACCCACGGGCAGGGCGATCAGTGTGCGCCGTCACGCCTGCTTACCGATGGCGTTCACTTCTCGCCACCGCTCGACATCTTCGCGGAATACGAAACGCCCTTCATGCTGGACCTGTTGTCGCAAGGCATGGCAGTGGTCATCACCGACTACGAGGGCTTCGGTACGCCTGCTGTCCATACCTACCTGAACCCCATCGCGCAGGCCCACGCCGACATCGATGCAGTCCGCGCAGCGCAGCGGCTGGAGGGCACCGGGATTCCGGCCCAAGGGCCCGTAGCGTTCGCCGGCTATTCGCAGGGCGGCAGCGCGGCAGGCGGCACCGCCGAACAAGTCGGGTCGTATGCTCCGGAGCTCAACGTCGTCGGCGTCTATGTGGGCGCACCGCCGGTCGATATCCCAGGCCTGTTCAGGTATCTGGATGGCACCGCATTCACCGGCGTGATGGGCTATTTCCTCAACGGTCTCGCCACCGCGTTCCCAGAAACCGAGACCCTCCTTGCCGCGGGGCTAAACACCGCTGGCCAGCGACTGCGGGCAGCAACTGCGAACCAGTGCATCGTCGAAACGTTGGCGACCTATGGATATCGTCAGTCAAACTCGTTTACCGCAAGCGGTCAATCGATTCCAGAGATGCTGGAAGAGCCGGCGTTGAGTGGCATCCTCTCAGAGTTCGAGCTCGGCAATCGCCGTCCCGCCGTCCCGGTCCTTCTGGCCACCGGCAATCTCGACGAGATCGTTCCTCCTGATGGCGTCCGCCAACTGGCGGCAGACTGGTGCGCACAGGGCGCGACGGTAGAGCTGTACAACATACCGCTGTCACCTATTCCGCTGGGTACAGGCCTCGGTCACATCGTCAACGCGCCCCTGGCGCATCTGAAAGCGCGCGGCTGGTTGCGCGATCGCTTCGAAGGCGCTGTGGCGCCAAGCAACTGTCGCTAGGGCGAGGGAGCAGGAACGTTGTCTGGTTGACATCAGGGCAGGTCAGAAAGCTCATGGTCGACCGGCTGCTCCTGGCAGCACAAACCCGCCGCCCAAGGATGCGGAACCCCGTCATGAGACTCCCGCTCAACCACCAAAAATAGTCGGCAGAAAGCTTGCGTCCATGGATCGACAAAGCCCGGCCCCTTGCCGGGCTTTTTTGTTTCCGGACGAGGCGAAGGGCGTCTGGAACAATTTACCGGCACGCGAAGACTATCGGGAAATTCTTCTGAAAGTTTCCGCTACGGGGACATATTTAGGGAATAAATGCCTGCTGCGCGGACTTACTCTAGTCCTGACGGAAGAGAGCGAGGAGAGCAGAAGACCATGGCACAGTCCACAGTCGAAAAGGGGACGGCAGTGGAGACGCAAGCGGCTCACAAGCCCCTGCGCTTTCATGTTCCCGAGCCAAAATGCCGGCCCGGCAGCGTGCCCGATCTGTCCGGCATCCGCTTGCCTCCAGGCAGCTTGCCGCGTCCGGCGGTCGAGGCGCCGCAGGAGCAACTCCACGACTACGCCTACGGCCTGGTCCGAGTGCTCGGCGACGACCATCGCGCCGCCGGCGACTGGCTGCCGCAGCTGGACGCGGAGCAGCTACGCCAGGGCCTGCGCTCGATGCTGCTGACGCGTCTCTATGACCAGCGCATGCTGCGCGCGCAGCGCACCGGCAAGACCTCGTTCTACATGCAGTGCACCGGCGAAGAGGCCATTGCCGTCGCGCAGGCCATGGCGCTGGAACCCAACGACATGTGCTTTCCCAGCTACCGCCAGCAGGGCCTGCTGATCGCACGCGGCTGGTCCCTGGTCGACATGATGTGCCAGGTCTACAACAACAGCGGCGACCGCATGAAGGGGCGCCAGCTGCCGGTGATGTACTCGGCGAAGGAAGCGAGCTTCTTCACGATCTCCGGCAATCTCGGCACGCAGTTCATCCAGGCCGTGGGCTGGGCGATGGCCTCGGCCTACAAGGGTGACACGCGCCTGGCCGCCGCCTGGGTCGGTGACGGCACCACCGCGGAAGCGGACTTCCATTACGCGCTGACCTTCGCCGCCGTGTACCGCGTGCCGGTGCTGCTGAACGTGGTCAACAACCAGTGGGCGATCTCCTCTTTCCAGGGCATCGCCGGTGGTGAGGTGACGACCTTCGCCGCGCGTGCGATCGGCTACGGCCTGCCGGGACTGCGCGTCGACGGCAACGACTTCCTCGCCGTGTACGCCGCCACGCGCTGGGCCATCGCGCGTGCGCGCGCCGGTCTCGGTGCCACGCTGCTGGAGTTCTACACCTACCGCGCCGCGGCGCATTCCAGCAGCGACGATCCTTCCGGCTATCGCCCCGAGGGTGAGGCGGCGCTGTGGCCGCTCGGCGATCCGATCGAGCGGCTCAAGCAGCATCTCATCGCTGTCGGCGAATGGTCCGAGGAACGCCATGCTGCCCTGACTGCGGAACTGACAGAAACGATCAAGGCCGCCGGCAAGGAAGCCGAAAGCTTCGGCACGCTCGGCAACAAGGCCAGCAGCCCGCGAACGATGTTCGACGATGTCTTCAAGGAACTGCCGCAGCATCTGCGCCGGCAGCGCCAGCAGCTGGGGTACTAGGGCCTGTTAACGCCATGGACGTCGCTGTGATGCCACCAGATTTACGGCCAGGCATGGCGCGACGGAGAAGTTTGTTGGTTTCAAATGAATGAGGAGAACACGGCATGGCCGTAAATCTGGCGGCACCCCAAGGGGCGGGACCGTTTTGGCGCATGGCGGCGTCCCGGCTCGTTTATGTACATCTAGTACACCGCGCGTGCCGGGACATTGCCCTGCACCAAAACGGTCTCCGTCACGGCGACGCCCATAGCATTAACAGGCCCTGACCATGCCCGCAATGACGATGATCCAGGCCATCAACTCGGCCATGGATGTAATGCTGGGGCGCGATCCCGACGTGCTGGTGTTCGGCGAGGACGTGGGCTACTTCGGCGGCGTGTTCCGCTGCACCGCCGGCCTGCAGAAGAAATACGGACACACCCGCGTGTTCGACACGCCGATCGCCGAGGGCGGCATCGTCGGTGCCGCCGTGGGCATGGGCGCCTATGGCCTGCGCCCGGTGGTCGAGATCCAGTTCGCTGACTACATCTACCCGGCGATGGACCAGCTCACCTCCGAGGCGGCGCGCCTGCGTTATCGCTCCGGCGGCGAGTTCACCGCGCCGATCACGGTGCGCACGCCCTGCGGCGGTGGCATCTACGGTGGGCAGACCCACAGCCAGAGCCCGGAGGCGCTCTTCACCCACGTCTGCGGCCTGAAGACGGTGATGCCCTCCAATCCCTACGATGCCAAAGGCCTGCTGATCGCGGCGATCGAGGATGACGACCCGGTGATCTTCTTCGAGCCCAAGCGCCTCTACAACGGCCCCTTCGACGGACATCATGACCGCCCGGTGAAGCCCTGGGCGGGTCATCCCATGGGAGAGGTTCCCGAGGGCTACTACCGCATCCCGCTCGGCCAGGCGGCCGTGCTGCGCCCCGGCGCGGCGGTGACTGTGCTGTGCTACGGCACCATGGTGCATGTGGCGCTTGCCGCGGTGGCGGAGTCCGGCATCGATGCCGAGGTGATCGACCTGCGCACGCTGGTGCCGCTGGATCTCGACACCATCGAGGCTTCGGTGCGCAAGACCGGCCGCTGCGTCATCGTGCACGAGGCCACGCGCACCGGCGGCTTCGGCGCCGAACTGTCGGCACAGGTGCAGGAAACCTGCTTCTCGCACCTGGAAGCGCCGATCGAACGCATCACCGGCTGGGACACGCCGTATCCGCTGGCGCACGAGTGGCAGTACTTCCCCGGGCCGGCGCGCGTCGCCGAGGCCCTCAAGCGCGTCATGGAGTTCTGATCATGGGCCAATACGCATTCAAGCTTCCCGATATCGGCGAAGGCATCGCCGAGGCCGAGATCGCCTGCTGGCGCGTGGCTGTCGGCGATCGCGTGGAAGAGGATCAGCCGCTCGCCGACATGCTCACCGAGAAGGCGGCTGTGGAGATCCCCTCACCGGTCGCCGGCCGCGTGATCCGGCTCAACGGCGAGGCCGGCGACAAGGTCGCGATTGGTTCGGTGCTGGTGCTGATCGAAGTTGAAGGCGAAGGCAGCGGCGAGCTGCCGCCCGCCGAGGCGCCGAAGCCGGCAGCCCCGACACCGCCGCCCATTCCGGCTGCGGTTGCCGCGGTGGCTGTGCCGTCGCCGAAGCCGGCCGCTGCTCCTGCCGCGCCCGTCGTGCCACGCGCCGCCGGCGAGAAGCCGGTGGCATCGCCCGCCGTGCGCCGCCGCGCACAGGAGCTGGGCATCCTGCTCAGCTACGTCCAGGGCAGCGGCAAGGCAGGGCGCATCACCCACGAGGACCTTGAGCGCTTCGCCGCCGGTAGTGCGGTCGGCAGCGCGCCGCTGACGACTGCGCGGGCGCAGCGCGACGCGGTGCACGAGGTCAAGGTGATCGGCTTGCGCCGCAAGATCGCCGAGGCGATGCAGCGCTCCAAGCAGCGCATCCCGCACTTCGCCTATGTCGAAGAAGTGGATGTCACCGCGCTCGATGAGATGCGTGCACAACTCAACGCCAACCGCCGCAAGGATCAGCCCAAGCTGACCCTGCTGCCGTTCCTGGTCGAGGCCCTGGTCAAGGCGCTGCCGGACTTCCCGGCGATGAATGCCCGCTACGACGACGAAGCCGGCATCGTGCGCCGCTACGAGGCCCTGCATGTCGGCATCGCCGCGCAGACACCGAATGGACTGGTCGTGCCGGTGGTACGTCATGCCGAGGCGCGCGATCTCTGGGACACCGCCGCGGAGATCACGCGGCTGGCCGAGGCTGCGCGTTCCGGCAAGGGCACGCGCGAGGAACTGTCGGGCTCCACCATCACCATCTCCAGCCTCGGGCCGATCGGCGGCATCGTCACCACGCCGGTGATCAATGCCCCGGAGGTCGCGATCATCGGCGTCAACAAGATCGTCGAGAAGCCGGTGGTGCGCGGCGGCCAGATCGTCATTCGCCAGTGCATGAACCTGTCGTCCTCCTTCGATCACCGCGTGGTCGACGGCTGGGATGCAGCCCAATTCATCCAGCGGCTCCGTTCGCTGCTGGAAAGCCCCGTCACGCTGCTGGTTCGGTGAACTTATGAGCGAAACCATCAAGACCAAGGTCCTTGTCGTTGGCGGTGGCCCCGGCGGCTACGTCGCCGCGATCCGTGCCGGCCAGCTGGGGCTCGACACCGTGCTGGTGGAAGCCGATCGCCTCGGCGGCACCTGCCTGATCCGCGGCTGCATTCCCTCCAAGGCGCTGATCCACGTCGCCGGCAAGTTCGAAGAGATGACGCGCTGCGCCAGCGACGACAGCCGTGGCATCCGCCTGTCCGCGGCGCCGGTGCTGGACATGGCCTAGGCGCAGCGCTGGAAGGGTGGGGTGGTCGACAAGCTCAATGGCGGTGTCGGCGCCCTGCTGTGCAAGGCCAAGGTGCGGACGCTGACCGGATGGGCGAGCTTTTCCGACGCCAAGACCTGCAGCGTGAAGACGGCTAACGGTGAAGTCACCGTCAGCGCCGAGCACGTGATCCTCGCCAACGGCTCCGTGCCGGTG
>DATILC010000323.1:0-8475 GCA_035476855.1 Solimonas sp.
GCGAACTCCTCGCCGCCATAGCGCGCCACCAGTTCCTCCGGGCGTTGCGCAAGGGCCAGCAGTTGCCGGGCGACGCGCCGCAGGCAGTCGTCGCCTTCGAGATGGCCGTAGCGGTCGTTGTAGCGCTTGAAGAAATCCAGGTCGGCCATCAGCAGTGACAGCGGCTGGCGCTGGCGCAGCGCACGGTCCCAGCACTGCTGCAGCTGGGTGTCGAACTGGCGGCGGTTGGGTATGCCGGTGAGACCGTCGAGGTTGGCCATGCGGCTCAGCCGCGCCTCGGCACGCTGGCGTTCGATCAGTTCGGCATTGAGTGCGCTGTTGAGGTCGGCCAGGCGCTCGCCATGGCGGCGCTGGCGGTGATGGCCCAGGAGGAACAGGACGACGATGCCGCCGATCAGGGCGCTGATCGCAGCGGCGAAGGCGCCGTAGCTGGACACGGTCTGCGACCAGGACGAGGCACCGATGTCCATCCCGAAGATCGCAATCACGCGGCCGTTGACGGGGTCGAGCACCGGCACCAGCACGCTGACCCACTGGCCCCAGCTGTCCTGGTAGGCGTCCTCGACCAGCGGCCAGCGCGTTTCCATCACCTGCAGCATGCCGTCGATCTTTTCGTCGTAGACCTGGCCCGGCGGCGAATAATCCGGCGAGGACTCGGGCTCGGCGTCGGCCAGGAACACGAAGCGGCCCTGCTGGCGCCGCATCAGGTAGACGAAGCGCAGCGAGGGATTGACCTGGCGGATGCGCGCCATCCGTGCGCGGGTGTGGCGAAACGCCTGCGTGCCGATGTCGGCGGCGCTGCCGCGCAGGGTGGCGACGGCGGCAGGATCGAGACTGGCGGCCGCGGTGACCGCTACCGTGGTCAGCGCCTGCTTCTCCTGGCCGACGCCGTAGTCGACCATCGCACGGACGAACAGCAGGGAGCCGATCACCACTGCCAGCAGCGGCAGCGCATAGACCAGCACGGTCAGCCAGAACGGCAGTTCTGTGCGCTTGCCCCGATCCCCCATGCCGGTTGTTCCGATCCTGGTCGTGCGGTCGGGCATCGATGATCGGGCGGCGGCGGTGGCTGTGGTCAGCCGGTCTGCAAGGCCGTACGAACGGCCTGGAACAGCTCGCGGTAGTACGGCCCCTTGGTGCCGCCGCGGCCATGCTGTTCGTCATCGGACAGCTCAAAGCGGGCATTGGCCACCAGCCGGCGTAATGCCGGCGTGTCGCTGGCCGGATAGGCCGTGAGCAAGGCCTCCAGACCATTTTCGTCGGCCAGCAGGCGCTGGCGCCAGCGCTCGATCTCCTGCAGCGTCTGCACCGCTTGCGCCTGGCCCTGGCTGTACTCGATCAGGGCGCGGCGGAAGGCCTCGGAGTCCTCGTCGCGCAGCAGCTTGCCGACGAACTGCATGTGGCGACGCCGTGCTTCGCCCTGCTTCAGACGCTTGAACTCGGCCAGCGCCTCGCGCAGGCGATCGCTCATCGGCAGGGCGTCGACGCGGTCCTGCGGCAGCTCGCCGATGGCCATGCCCAGCTCCTGCAGGCTCAGCATGTCGCGCTTGACCTGCGACTTGCTGGGGCCGTCGAAGAACTCGTCGGGATCGAAATCGGGGTCTTTGCGGCGACGGGGCATGGCAACGCTGGCTGAAGGGGCAGGCGCCCATTGTAACGCCCACGAACGGCAAGGCCCCACCGGGGCGGGGCCTTGCGCGTCACTGCGGGCGGTTTCAGTGCACGGTTTCGACCGCGCCCAGCACCGGCAGTTGCACCGAGCCGGACACCCGCACCGCCGGCAGCAGCGGGTTGCGCGGGATGATCAGCGGGTACTGCGGCAGGCTGGCCTGGGTGACCAGCAGGTCGATGCGGTCGCCGGCATTGAGCTTCACCCCGATGCCGTTGAGCTCCAGCGTGTGGCTGCCGAAGCCGCGCACCGGGCGCACCTGGTCGCCGAGGATTTCCAGCTGCGAGGGCGCTCCGGAGCGGCTGTGTGCCAGCGACACGAAGACGAAGGCATCGCTGGTGGAGACGCCCAGCGGCAGGCCGTCGGGCAGGCCCGGCACCGGCGCCGGGTTTTCCAGCACCAGGGTCGCGCTGGGGATGCCGGCGACCACGGTGCCGTCCTCGGTCGCGGTGTACAGCGGCACGCTGGTCAGCGCCACCGGCACCAGCAGCGGCACCAGCGTGGCCGGGACCTCGGCCGCAGTGCCGCCGGTCTTGATGCGGTCCACCACCACGCCCTCGGCATTGGAACCGAGGGTGATGCAGTGCTCCGGGAAGCCGGTGACGGCGGCGACCGCGGCCGGGTCGCGCTTGAGCTTGGCATCGAACCACTGCAGGCTCATCGCGCCGGCCTCATAAGGGCCGCAGCGCGACAGATCCAAGGGGCCGGAGAGGCCGCCCGAGATCAGGCCGACGCCGCCCGGCAGCACATGGCCGACGTTGTAGGTGAACAGGCGGACATCGCCGCCGGCCGCGCTGAGGCACTCATGGTTGGCCTTGGCCTCGTTGAGGTTGAACAGCACGTCGTACATGCCCTGGAAGAACAGCGCATCGACCTTCGGCGGGTGTACGGCCGCGCGCTTGCCGGCCTGGGTGACGCCATCGCAGAAGTAGCGGTTGCTGTGGTAGCGCAGCATCGCGTTGTCTTCCTCGCTGTAGCGGTTGTCGGTGAGGCCGTGCTGCAGCACCGCGAGCGCCGCCGGGTCCATCTCCAGGCCGCTGCCGACTTCGCCGGCCGCGGTCAGCGCCAGGCCGTAGCCGGCCTTGGGGACGTCGCCGGCGCCGAGGCTGTAGCTGAGGTCGTACCAGGTGATGCTCGGCACGATCGCGTCGAGGCGGCGGCGCGGATCGATGTTGTTGAGCATCAACTGGTAGCCGCCACCGTAGGAGCCGCCGTAGGCGCCGAGCAGCAGATTGCCGTCGCGGCGCGCGGTCCAGTCGAGGTTGGCGTCGACCCAGTCGACCACCTGCAGCAGGTTGGGGCCGTCCTTGTCGGGGTCCATGATCGTGACCGTGCCGCTGGAGTTGCCGAAGCCACGCTGGTCGAAGGACACCACGCCGTAGCCAGCGTCGGTGTACTGCTTCGAGGTCTGGCCATCGGCGAGCGGCGTGCCGGCCGGGGCGGCGAAGTTGCGCATCGCCGCCGTGATGCGCGGGATCGAGAAGCCCGAGCCGTGCAGCAGCACCGGGTACTTCTGGCCGCCGACCAGTTCCGCCGGTTCATGCACCGTCAGGACGATCGTCTCGCCGTCGGCCGCCGTGAGGGTGACGTCGTAGCTGGTGCCGGCGCGCTGGCTGCCGGCGGCCGGGCCGGGGTGGCCCTGGCCATCGGGCGCGGGCAGGGGCGGCAGGTTGCCGTTGCCGTTTCCGGAACCACCGGAACCGCCACCGGCGCCGCAGGCGGCGAGCAACAGGCAGGACAGGCCCGTCAGGGCCATCGCGCAGGGTTTCATGGACTCTCCTCGAACTGCTTTGGAATAATGATTCATCGAGTCTGCCCTCGGTCCCCTGGCCTGGCATTGGCCGCCGCGCCGCGGGATCATCCGATTCCGCCAAGTCCGGAGTGCCGGTGAACCTGCGCCGCCTGATCCTGCTGATCTGCCTGTTGCCGCTGACCACGCTGGCCCAGTCGCGGCTGGAGGTGATCGACCTGCGCTACCGCAGCCCGCAGGAACTGCTGCCTTTGCTGCGGCCGCTGGTGGAGCCCGAGGGCAGCGTCAGTGCCTGGGAGAACCAGCTGGTGGTGCGAGCTACGCCGGCGCAGCTGGCCGAGCTGCGGCAGCTGCTCGAGCAACTGGACCGGGCGCCGCGACAGCTGCTGATCTCGGTGCGCCAGGGTGGTGTCGCCGACAGCAGGCAGCAATCCGCCGGCGTCGGCGGGGTCTATCGTGACGGCGAGGCCGAGCTGGAGCTGCGGCTACGCGACCGCAGCAGCCATGGCGACAGCAGCGCCAGCCAGCAGCTGCGGGTGGAGGAAGGGCGCGAGGCGCAGCTGATGGTGGGGCAGTCTCGGCCCTACAGCCGTAGCTGGCGCCGGCCCGATGGGGTGATCGTGCAGCAGACCGAAACCGTCAGCGGCGGCAGCGGCATCACCGTGCTGCCGCGCCTGCAGGGCGATCGCGTGCAGCTGGAAATCCATGCGCAGCAGCAGTTGCCAGGCACCGGCGGCGTGGCCAGCGTGCAGCGGACCAGCAGCATCGTCAGCGGCCGGCTCGGCGAGTGGTTCGAGATCGGCGGCGCCGTGCAGCAGGCTTCGCAGTCCTCGCAGGGCATCCTCTACGGCGGCACTGCCAGTGCCAGCAGCAGCGGCAGCGTCATGGTGCGGGTCGATCTGCTGCCCTGAGAGCCGGTTCCGCGGGCGGTGCCCCGGTCTCAGCCTTCGGCGACCGAGTTCTCGCGCGGCGCGGTGGCCTGCCCGGAGAGGAAGGCGCTGTCGATGCGATGGCGCTGTGGTTTCTCCGGGTCGATGAACACCGGCAGCTGGCGCATGCGACGCAGCCGCTGCGGGTCCGCCGCGAGCGGTTCGGTCTCGTAGAAGTACTCGATGCCGGAGCGGCTGTCCTTCCAGCGTGCGCGTATCACGTAATGCAGGCCGAGTTCGCGCTGCACGGCAGGGTCAAAGGCATCGCGCGCCCGGCCGCCCTGCGTCAGCGTGGTCTGGCCGTCGCGATGCTCCAGCGACAGGCTGCCGACACCGCGCGGCAGTTTCCCCAGCACCAGTTCCGGCCGCAGGTCGATCACCTCCGCCATCACCCGCGAGCCGCCGCTGTCGAGACGGCCGCGGTCGCGCCGCCGGAATCCGCCGCCGAGGAACAACAGCGGCAGCGAGAAGAAGCCGCCGAACACACCCAGCAGCAGCGGGAACAGCCAGTTGTCGATGAAGATGTCCAGCCGTGCATCCTGCGGCTGCTCCGGGTCATACCAGACGCGGATATGGTCGCCCTCGCGGTAGTTCTTGTGCAGGTCGGAGCCGGCGCTCTCCACCTGGCGCAGGGTATCGCCGGCGCGGAACTCCACCACCAGCGCCGGCACGTCGCCGGTGACGGCCATCACCACACCCACGGCCTCCTTGGCGAAGGCGCGGTCCCACAGCGCACTGCCGAGCAGCCAGGCGGCGCCGAGCAGGCAGGGCAGGGAAATGGCCAGCAGGATGCGCCGCATGCCGCGGTCCATGTCGTGGCTGGCGCGCTCGAAGGTATCCATGGCTGACAGCCTAGCGCGCTTGACGGAAATCCGGGTTGTCTCGTCCGTTTGCGCTATCGTCAGCTCAGCTTGCGTTCTGCAACACTGCGGCGAACCGGAGTGAACTGAACATGGATGATCGCCTGCCCTTGACCCGTCGCCAGGTCCTGGCTGCCGCGGGCGCCACCGCGGTCAGTGCCTCCGCCGGTGCTGCGCTGCTGCCGCCGCTGGACCGGACCTATGACGTGATCGTGGTGGGCGGCGGCGGTGCCGGCCTGTCGGCGGCGCTGGGCGCCAAGCGTGCCGACCCGAAGGCGAAGGTGCTGCTGCTGGAAGCCAAGACCACGCCTGGCGGCACCAGCTTCCGCTCCGGCGGACGCCTGTGGATTCCCAACAATGCCGATCTGCGTGCCGGCGGCCTCAGCGATCCGCGCGACATGGCGCTGCGCTACATGGCGAAGCTGTCCTACCCGGATCGCTACAACGCTGCCCACCCGCTGCTGGGCCTGGAGCCGCGCCACCACGCGCAGCTGTCCGCCTACTACGACCAGGGCGCGGACATGCTCGACTGGTATCGCAGCACCGGGTTGATGCCCTGGGAAGCAGAGCGCGGCGCGCAGCTGCCGATTGCCAACGATCCGCTGTCGCTCAACGGTGTGTTCGCACCGGACTATCACCCGGAGCTGGAAGAAAACGTGCCGAAGCGCGGCCGCAGCATCATCCCGCGCCATTTCGATCCGACGCTGCTGACCACCAGCGGCAGCCAGATCGCGATTCCCAACTACGGCGCCTCGATCGCCGGCATCGACCTGGTCGCCTGGCTGCAGTACGGCTGCCTGAGCAAGGGCGTGACCATGCTGCCCAACCACCGCGTCACCGACGTCACGGTGCAGCGCTCCGGCGCGCGGCTGCGCGTCGACGGCGTGCGGGTGCGCGTCGAGGCGGAAGGCATCGGCCTGCTGCCGGAGATGGTCTACAAGGCGCGCCGCGGCGTGATCTTCGCCAGCGGCGGCTACTCCAAGAATCCCTCGCGCCTGGCCGCCAACTTCCAGGGCAACCGCGCCTTCACCGGCGGCGGCTGCGCCGTCACCAGCGCGCAGGGCGACCTGGTCGACATGGCCGAGCGCCACGGCTTCCAGCTGGAGAACATGGGGCAGGCCTGGTTCATCCAGAACCTCTACGAGCAGTACAAGCTCGATCCGGACAGCCTGGCGATTCCCAACTACCTGCTGTTCCAGTCCTACTGGCCCAACGGCGACTCGATGATCATGGTCAACCGCAAGGGCCGCCGCGTGGTCAACGAGAAGACCAACTACCACGACCGCACGCAGGTGCATTTCAAGCCGGACAACCGCTTCCTGGTCAGCATCTTCGACAGCCATACGCTGACCCGCTTCGCCGGTGTCGGCGGCCATGTGACGCCGCTGGCCAACACCCTGATCGGTCCGGCGGCGACGCCGGAGGCACTGCGCAAGCAGATCCTGCAGCGCTTCAGCCGCGATCCGCAGACCAAGGCCTTCGGCCTGTCCGCCGACTTCGCCGCGCAGCTCGACGCCACGCTGGCACGCTTCAATGGTTTCGCCCGCAGCGGCGTGGACGCCGATTTCCATCGCGGCGAGCAGCCGATCGACATCTGGTGGCACACGTTCTGCCTGACTTTCCAGGGCGTCAACGCCGGCCCGGTCCAGGACTGCATCTCCGCCAACGTCGACGAGAACGGCGAGCGTTATCCCAATCCGACGATGCGTCCGCTCAAGGCGCCGTACTACGCGGTGATCCTCAGTTCCGGCCTGCAGGACACCAACGGCGGCCCGGCGATCGACGAGCACGGTCGCATCCTCGATACCGCCGGCCAGCCGGTGGAAGGCCTCTACGGCGCCGGCAACTGCATCGCCTCGCCGGCCGGCAAGGGCTACTGGGGTGCGGGCGGCACGCTGGGGCCGGCCGTGGTGTTCGGCCACATTGCCGGCCGGCACGCGGCGAACCGCGTGTGAGGGCTGCTTAGCCGAAAAGCAACAGATCAGCCACGGATTACACGGATGAACACGGAAGAATCAAAAGCTTGCTGAAGCGTCGTGGTTCGCCAAGCGGGTGAGACCGTTGCTCTCTTCATGGCTTTGAAATCCGTGTAAATCCGTGTTTATCCGTGGCCAATTTCTTCTTGTGGTTCAGTCCGGCAGGTAGCCGAACAGCTGGCTGCGCTGTTCCCGGGTCAGCTCGCTCATGCGGCGGATGTTGTTCTCGGGGACGCTGTCGATATCCGGATGCGAGGCGATGGCGGCCTCGACGCTGTCCTCGCGCAGCAGGTGCAGCAGCGGATACGGCGAACGGTTGGTGAGGTTCTCGGCATCCCAGGGCTGGGTGCCGGCGAACTGGTAGTTCGGGTGGAAGCTGGCCACCTGGTAGATGCCATCCCACTCGAAGTTTTCCATCAGCCCGTCGACCTGTTCGAGGAAGTCGTTGTAGTCGATGAAGTCCTCGAGCATGTGCGGCACCACGATCAGCGTGGTTTCCAGCTGCTCCACCGGCGTCTCGTCCAGCCGTGCCAGTTCCAGCTGCAGGTCGGTCAGCAGGTCCAGTTCGGTGTTGGCGTCGCTGACGAACACGCGCAGCTGTCCGCCGCGCACCGGCCGCGCCGCGAAGGGACAGAGGTTGAGGCCGATCACGACCTGTTCCAGCCACTGGCGCACGGCGGTTTCGACGGGATTCATGGCGCGGT
Organism: Solimonas sp.; assembly: GCA_035476855.1. GTDB lineage: Bacteria > Pseudomonadota > Gammaproteobacteria > Nevskiales > Nevskiaceae > Solimonas_A. The sequence continues at coordinate 7,889 of DATILC010000323.1, forward strand.
GGCGGGTCGCTGGAGGGGAGGACAGCCATTCTACAACGGGCGCCGCAGCGGCCATTCCGGGCCGGATCGTTCACAATAGCGCATGAAACCCCCAAAAGGCCTGCAGCCGCTGATCGACGACGGCATCGTCAACGCGGTACTGCGACAACTCAAGAGTGGCAAGGAAGCGTCGGTCTACCTGGTCGACCGCGGCGGCGCCGTGCTTTGCGCCAAGGTCTACAAGGATGCCGAGCACCGCGGCTTCCACAAGCTTGCTGAATACCAGGAAGGCCGCAAGGCCCGCGGCAGCCGCGATGCGCGCGCCATGGGCAAGGGCAGCCGCCACGGCCGCAAGGAGGCCGAGGTCGCCTGGAAGAATGCCGAGGTCGACGCGCTGTATCGCCTGACCGCCGCCGGCGTGCGGGTGCCGCGCCCGCATGGCTACTTCGAAGGCGTGCTGCTGATGGAGGTCGTGACCGATGCCGAGGGCGAGGTCGCGCCGCGGCTCAACGATGTCGCGCCGACGCCGGAAGAGGCGCGGGCCTGGCACACATTCCTGGTCCGCCAGATCGTGCGCATGCTCTGCGCCGGTGTGATCCACGGTGACC
>DATILC010000324.1:0-4347 GCA_035476855.1 Solimonas sp.
AGGCCGGTCTCGACGTACTGGCAGGCATTGACGTCCGCCAGCAGCACCTCCAGCCCTTCCCGGAAACTTTCGCTGTCGAAGCGCTCCAGCTGCGTCGCCTTGCGGGCCTGCCCGATCAGTTCTTCCGCGATCAGCTTCTGCCCCATGCCCCGCTCTCCTCGATTGATGTGACCGGCCGTGCAGCGGCGCGTCGATCACCCATCATCCCCGCCGACTTGCGGCCGTGGCAACGAAGTTCGATTGCCAGGATCGGCCGCAATGCATCGGTCGGGCCATCGGCGCGTGCTGACGCTCCTCAGTTGTGCCCTATACAGGCTGCAGCGGCTGCGCCGTTCCCCGGCTGAAGTCGCGGATTTCGCCAACACGCCGGGCCTCACCCGAACGCTGCGGCTGGAAGCTGTAGCAGTTCGGCGGCATGCGACTCGCATCCGACTGCCGTTCCATCGGAATCGTACGCCCGTGCGCGAGGATCGCTCCCCAGCGCAGCAGGCGCGCGGCCTCCTGCTGGGCCGGAGCCAGGGATTCGATCCAGTCACGCAGTTGATCCAGCCTGAGGCCACTCAATTCCGCCGGCTCGACGATGCGGTTGTCCTGTTCGCTCCAGCCGAGCAGCGGCAGGCCGTTGCGGCGCAGTTCCGAACGGCGACGGCTGTCGACGGGATCGGACACCAGGATGTCGAAGACCAATGGCTCGACATCCGCTGCATGCGCCGCCGCCAGCAGCGCCAGATCATGCAGGTGCGTGCAGTTCGCGGTCTTCTCGCCGCGCGCAACAAAACCCTCCAGGGCCAGGCCCATGAAGGTCTGCTGCAGCTGGCCTACCGCCCCCGGACAGGTGGTCCATGGCGCACGGTGCATGACCGGTTCGACCGCGGTGACCACGCCCCGCGCGTGACGCAGCGTCACCGTCATGCAGTGATAGTCGTCCTCGACCTCGCTGCGCACCCAACCCGGCCCCGTGGTGACGCGGAAGCGACGCCGGAACCCAGGGAGCTGGTCGAGTGCCTCCACCGTTTCAGTCCCGCGCCAGCAGCAGTGCCGTGGCCAAAGGTCCACCACCCGAGGTACAGACCGCCACCTTCGGATCGCCCTTGATCTGGCGCGCGCCGCCCTTGCCGCGTAGCTGCACCACTGACTCGTGCGCGAAGCCGAAGCCGTGCAGCCGCCCGGCGCCAATCTGGCCGCCGAAGGTATTGAGTGGCAGCTCGCCGTCGAGCGCGATGCGCTGGCCGCCCTCGATGAAACGGCCGCCCTCGCCGAGCCCGCAGAAGCCGAGGGCCTCCAGCCAGGTGATCGGGTAAAAGGCAAAGCCGTCGTACAGCTGCACGGTGTCGACGTCCTTCGGCCGGTAGTCGGTGTGCTTCCACAGATCGGCACCGGTGGGATAGCAGGCCATCCACTCGGCCTGGTCCCAGCTGTGGCGCTCCACCGTGCCCGCCATCGAGGCGATGCGGATCGGCGTGCAACGCACCTCGTCGAGCGCGCTGCCGGCCGAGACGATCAGCACGGTCGAGGCGTCGGTGAAGCGGTCGCAGTCGTAGAGGCACAGCGGACTGGAGATCATGCGCGCCGACAGATACTCGTCCATCGTCAGCGGCTCGCGCACCAGGGCGCGCGGGTTGAGCGCGGCGTGGGCGCGGTCGGTCAGTGCGACCTGGGCCAGCTGCTCGCGCGTCAGGCCGTAGCGCTTGACGTGGCGCATGGCGTACTGCGCGGTCCAGTTGGCCGCGGAGATCGCGCCGAAGGGCGCGGTCCACTGCGAAGAGCCATCGACGCGATCGCGCTTCGGCGGCGGGAATTCCTCGGGCCGGGCCATCGCCGCGGCCTCGTAGACGGTGCGGAAGCAGATGACATGGCGCGCCAGGCCGGCGCGCACCGCCGTTGCGGCCGCCACCACCGCACCCAGCTGCGAAGTGATCTCGCCGCCACCGGCGTACCAGGTCGCACGAATCCCCAGCGCGTCGATCAGCTCGTCGGTCCCCACCGGCGAGAAGCCCAGATAGCCGGGCATGCGACCCGGATAGGTCGAGACACCATCGATCTGGCCGATCAACAGCCCGGCCTCGTCCAGCGCCTCGCGCACCGCATCCAGCGTGATCAGCAGAGGGTGGCGCGTCTGCCTGACCGCGATCTCGGACTGGCCGATGCCGGTGATGTAAGCCTGGTTCGCAGCCATCAGCCGACCTTCTCGAACAGCGGCAGCCAGACATCGTCGTGCTGCTCGAACTTCACCCGCACGCGGTCGCCGATGTCCACCGCGTCGACCGGGCAGCCGACGATGTTGGTGGTGAGGATCACGCCGGGTGCGCCATCGATGGCGACGCGCGCGATGACGTAGGGCACCTCGATCGCCGGGTGCCACTTCTGGTAGTTGACCGTGTAGGTATCGACCACGCCGGTTCCCGCCACCGCCTCCGGCACGACATTCTCCGAGAGGCAGTGGCGGCATACCGGGCGCGGCGGATGGACGAAACCCTTGCAGTCCTGGCAGCGATGCAGCATCAGCCGGCCGTCCGCGCCGCCGGTCCAGAAGGCGCGGTTGTCGGAATCGAGTCGCGGCAGGGGGCGAGGAGTTGCGCCTTGGCGATGACTTGATGTCATCGCCTGCAACTCCGAGCGCCCGGCCATGGATGGCCGGGCCGGGCGATCATGCGATGACTGCAGTCGCGCCATGGATGGCTCGCGCAAGGCATGGCGGGCTCAGGCGTCCCAACGGATCCAGAGCGCGTCCGGACCGATGACGTGGCCGCCGTGGAAGGTCAGCGGCTTGTCCGCGACGAGGCGGAACTCAGGCAGGCGTGCCAGCAGCTCTTCGTACATGATGTTGAGTTCGGCGCGCGCGAGGTGCGAGCCGAGGCAGCGGTGCGGGCCGGCGCCGAAGGCGATATGCACCTTCTCGCGCTTCAGTTCGTACTGCTCGGGCTGCGCAAATTCCTTCGAATCGAGATCGGCCGCCGGCAGGAACAGCATCGCGCGATCGCCCGACTTCATGTCCGCGCCGTGGAAGCTCATATCCTTGTTGACGCGCCGCGGCGGCACCGTGAAGGTGTAGCGGCGCAGCATCTCCTCGGAAGCCTGCGGGACCAGCGTGAGATCGGCGCGCAGCTTGCGCTGCAGCTCCTGGTCCGTCGCCAGGTGCCGCACGCCCAGGCCCATGCCGTTGACGACCGTATCGAGACCGGCCGCGAACAGGACGACGCAGTAGTTCTCCATGTCGTCCATCGTCGTCGGCTTGCCGCCGATGCCAGCCTGCCAGAGCATGCTGATGATGTCGTCCTTCGGGTTCTCCTTACGGTCCAGGAGCGTCTCGCGCATGATCGAGGTGACCTTCAGCAGGCGCATCATCACCGCACGGGGATCCATGTTGGAATGCCCCGCCATGTGCTCCTTCACCACGGTGCGATACTCGTGCTGGCGCTCGACCGGCAGGCCGAACATCTTCAGGAACACCTGCACCGGCAGCGGCTCGGCCACCTCGGTGATGAAATCCGCCGAACCCTTCGGCTTCATGTTCTCGATCAGATCGATGGCCAGTGCGCGGATGCTGTCCCTGAGCGCCATGATCGCCTTCGGCGAGAACACCTTGTTCAGCGGCGCACGGTAGGCGGTATGCAGCGGCGGATCGATGTTGATCGGCCAGGGTTGCGGCATGTGCGGCGAACCCGCCGGGCGCTGGGCGAGCATCGCCTGGATCTGCTTCTGCGGGATGACCTCGCTCGAAAAACCTTCGGTATCGCGCGAAGCCTCGAAGTTGGCGGCGTGGCCGATCAGCATCCAGTGGCCGCCGTTGCGCGGCGTCCAGAACACCGGCGGGGCGTTCTTCAGCAGGTCCAGGATCCGCCCATGCGGATCAGCCAGGAATGCCGGGTCGGCATGCAGATCGAAATCGTAGAACGTCGAGTCCGTCACGTGGGCCGGACGGGCAACGGTGGGGCTGAGGGTCGCGGCAGCGGTCATCTTTGGACTCCGGGGATCAGACTATTCTTGGGATTCGGTTCAGGCCGCATTCGCCATCAGGCTGCGCGGATCGATCTGGCCGGTGGCGATGCCCGCCATGAAGCCACCATCGACCGGCAGCGCCACGCCGTTGATGTAGCTGGCCTGCGCGCTGTTGAGGAACAGCAGGGCGCCGGCCTGCTCGTCCGGCGTCGAGCGCCGGTTGATCGGCTGCATCGCCGCTTCCAGAACCGAGGCCTTCGTCGCGGCCTCGAAGTGACTCATCATCGGCGTCTGCGTCGGGCCCGGCATCGTGCAGTTGATGCGGATGCCGCGCTTGATCAGCTTGTTCGAGAACAGCATGGTCCACAGGATGATCGCTTCCTTGGAGAAGGCATAACCCTCACGGAC
>DATILC010000325.1:0-9001 GCA_035476855.1 Solimonas sp.
GCCCCTGCGCGGTAGCGCAGGGGTGCGCGGCGCAAGCCGCGGGCCGCAGGCCCGAGTCGCCCTTGGGCGGCTCGCCATCCCTCTCTCGCCGCCAAAGTAAAGTTGCTGCAAAGAAATAGTGCGGTAAGTGCGGAATGGCAACGGGGATTCGAACCCCCGGCCAACAAGGCATGGTTCGGCCCCTGCGCGGTAGCGCAGGGGTGCGCGGCGCAAGCCGCGGGCCGCAGGCCCGAGTCGCCCTTGGGCGGCTCGCCATCCCTCTCTCTCCGCCATATATCTTGTCGTTTTGCGGCGACTAGCTGAATTTGCCGGCAGTTTCTCCTAAAATTCGCGCGCCCTGAAACGCACTGACCCTAGCGGAGCTGAATCTCTTTATGAACGAAAAAACCCTCAACCAGATTGCACTCGCCATGGTCGCGGCCGGCAAGGGCATCCTGGCTGCCGATGAATCCACCGGCACCATCGAGAAGCGCTTCAAGAGCATCAGCGTCGAGAATACCGAGCCGACCCGCCAGGCCTACCGTGACATGCTGTTCACCACGCCGGGCTTCGAGCAGCACACCAGCGGCGTGATCCTGTTCGAGGAAACCCTGTTCCAGAAGGGCCTGGACGGCACGCCGTTCCCCAAGCTGCTGGAGTCCAAGGGCGTGATCCCGGGCATCAAGGTCGACAAGGGTGCCAAGGACCTGGTCGGCGCCCCCGGCGAGACCATCACCGAAGGCCTCGACGGCCTGCGCGAGCGCCTGGCCAAGTACCACGAGGTCGGCGCCCGCTTCGCCAAGTGGCGCGCGGTCATCACCATCGGCAACGGCATTCCCTCTGACTACTGCATCCACACCAATGCCCACGCGCTGGCCCGTTATGCCGCGCTGTGCCAGGAAGCCGGCATCGTGCCGATCGTCGAGCCGGAGGTGCTGATGGATGCCGACAACACGATCGAGGTCTGCGAGGACGTCACCAACCGCACGCTGGCCGCCGTGTTCCATGAGCTGGGCCTGCAGAAGGTCCTGCTCGAGGGCATGATCCTGAAGCCGAACATGGTCATCTCCGGCAAGAAGTGCGCGGTGCAGTCCAGCCGCGAGGCCGTCGCCGCCGCCACCCTGCGCACCCTGAAGCGCCATGTACCGGGCGCCGTCCCGGGCATCGCCTTCCTGTCGGGCGGCCAGTCGGACGATGACGCGACCGCGCACCTGGACATCATGAACAAGATGGGTCCGAACCCCTGGCAGATGACCTTCTCCTATGGCCGCGCCCTGCAGGCGGCGGCGCTGAAGGCCTGGGGCGGCAAGAACGTCGAGGCCGGCAAGAAGGCGCATCTGCACCGCGCCAGGATGAATGGCCTGGCTGCGCAGGGCCAGTGGAGCGCTTCGCTGGAAAAGGCTGCATAAGCTTTCCTGCTGGTACAAAAAAGCCCGCGTTGATCGCGGGCTTTTTCTTTGGCTCCATCAGGAGCGGGGAGGGCTTCTCGCCGCAAGCAACTCCAGGACCCGCGCCTCGGCCCAGCTGCTCAGGCGCAGGTCTTCGATGAAGCCGCAGTGGCCGCCGTGCGCGGTCGCCAGGTACGCCTCGACCGCGCCGCCGACGGCCAGTCCGTCGAAGTAATGGAACGGGATCACCGGGTCGTCCTGCGCGGTCAGTACTGCCAGCGGCGAGGGCGAGCTGGCCAGCATCGCCGGCGTCAGCGTGTAGGCCTCGAAATAAGCGTCCAGTGACGGATAGGCAGTGAAGTCGGCGACGAAGCGGCGGGTGGTCTCGACGAAGCTCGGGATCATGGCGTAGACGCTGAAGTCCAGTTCCGGCCAGGCTGCCTTCTTGGCCTTGAGCGTCTTCTGCCACTTGTCGAGGAAATAGCGGCGGATCAGCGGCGGTCCGATGTCGATGGCGCGGACGGTCGATTCCGGATGGATCGCCGGGGAAATGCCGATGCTGAGGCGAGGTTGTACGCCGGCGGCAGGTCCCTGCAGCCCGACCCGCAGCGCGAAGTTGCCACCCAGCGAGAAGCCGACCACGAACAGCTGCGCGCCGCCGTCGAGGCGCTGTGCCTCGCGTACCGCACCCAGCACCTCGGCGATGCGCGCGGAGTGAAAGGGCTCGCGGTTCAGGGCATGCGTGCCGCCGTGGTCGCGCAGGTTGAGGCGGAACACGTTGTAGCCGGCGCCGTAGAGCGCGCAGGCCATCGAGTAGAGGTAGACCGAGTCCTGGCTGCCTTCCCAGCCGTGGATCAGCAGCGCCAGGCCGCGCGAGGGCGTTGCCGCCGGCTGGCGCGAGTGGAAGCCGAGCAGGCGCACGCCGTCGCCGCAGTCCAGCTCGTGGCGCGTTGCCACCGCTTCCATCTGGTTGCCGCGGCGCAGCCACAGGCGGCGGCGCGGGCTCTTGGTCGCCAGGATCGACTGCACCTGGGCGTGGCGGATCAGCGCCGACGGCCGGAATTCGCTCACAGCAGCTGTTCCAGCACCTGCTCGTAGATCGCCGACAGCGGTTCCAGGTCGGCGACGCGCACGTGCTCGTTGATCTTGTGGATGCTGTCATTGATCGGCCCGATCTCGACCACCTCGGCGCCCCAGGGCGCGATGAAGCGTGCGTCCGAGGTGCCGCCGCCGGTGAACAGCTCCGGCTTGAGGCCGGCGACCGCGCCGATCGCCGCGTTCGCGGCTTCGATCAGCTGCCCCTGGCGCGTCAGGAAGGGTTCGCCCGACAGCTGCCAGTCCAGCCGGTAGCGCAGGGCATGCTTGTGCAGCGTCGCCTCGACGCGCTCGCGCAGCGAGGCGGCGGTGGATTCGGTGCAGTAGCGGAAGTTGAACACCACCTGGCATTCGCCCGGCACGACGTTGTTGGCGCCGGTGCCGGCGTGGATGTTGGAGACCTGGAACGAGGTCGGCGGGAAGTGCACGTTGCCGGCATCCCATTGCGTCGCCACCAGCTCCGCCAGTGCCGGCGCGAAGCGATGGATCGGGTTCTCGACCTTGTGCGGGTAGGCGACATGGCCCTGCTTGCCGAGCACCGTCAGCACGGCGTTGAGCGAGCCGCGGCGGCCGATGACGATGCGATCGCCGAGCTGCTCGTTGCTGGAGGCCTCGCCGACGATGGCGTAGTCCGGCACGATGCCGCGGCCCTTCAGTACCTCGACGACGTGACGCGTGCCGTGCTGCGCCACGCCTTCCTCGTCGCTGGTGACCAGGTAGGCGAGGGTGCCGCGCAGCGGGCGACGCGCCATCAGGCGCTCGGTGGCGCAGACCATCGCGGCCAGGCCGGACTTCATGTCGGCGGCGCCGCGACCATAGAGCAGGCCATCGCGGATCTGCGGCTGGAACGGGTCGCTGATCCACTGCTCCAGCGGCCCGGTCGGCACCACGTCGGTGTGGCCGGCGAGAATCATCAGCGGACCGCCGCTGCCGGCCGTGGCCCAGAGGTTGGTGACGCCGCCGGCGTTGATGTACTCCAGCGTGAAGCCGAGCTTCTGCAGCCGCGCGCCCATCAGTTCGCAGCAGCCGGCATCATCCGGCGTCAGCGAGCGGCGGGCGATCAGCTGCTGCAGCAGATCCAGTACGGGCGAGTCACCGGCCATCGGATTTACAGGTCGCGCAGCAGGGCGTTGATGCCGACCTTCTTGCGCGTCTGCTCGTTGACGCGCTTGACGATCACGGCGCAGTTCAGGCTGTACTTGTCGCCCTTCGGCAAGGAGCCGGCGACGACGACGCTGCCCGCCGGCACGCGGCCGTAGAGCACCTGGTCGGCCTCGCGGTCGTAGATCGGCGTCGACTGGCCGATGAACACGCCCATCGAGATCACCGAGCCCTTCTCCACGATCACGCCCTCGACGACTTCCGAGCGCGCACCGATGAAGCAGTCGTCCTCGATGATCGTCGGCGAGGCCTGCAGCGGTTCCAGCACGCCGCCGATGCCGACGCCACCCGAGAGGTGCACGTTGCTGCCGATCTGCGCGCAGGAGCCGACCGTGGCCCAGGTGTCGACCATGGTGCCGCTGCCGACGTTGGCGCCGATGTTGACGTAGGACGGCATCAGGATCGCGCCCGGCGCGATGTAGGCACCCTTGCGCACCGCCGCCGGCGGCACCACGCGCACGCCGGCCTGCGCGAACTGCGCCTGCGACCAGTTGTTGAACTTGAGCGGTACCTTGTCGTAGCCCTTGTGCTGGCCCATCTCGATGACGACGTTGTCGTGCAGGCGGAAGTACAGCAGCACGGCCTTCTTCAGCCACTCGTTGACCTGCCACCGATGGGCAGGATGCCCGAGTGCCGTCGGAGCAACAGGATGTTGCGCTTCCGACGGCCCGTCCGTTGCCACCGGTTCGGCGACGCGCGCTTCGCCCCTGTCCAGCAGCTGGATCGCGGCGTCGACGTCGCCGCGCAGCGCGGCATCGGTCTTGTTGAGGCTGTCGCGGGTTTCCCAGGCGGCTTCAATGCGGGTCTTGAGTTCTTCGTGGCTCATGGTTTTCTAATCGTGGGGCAGGGTCAGGCCGCGTCCGTGCGGTCCAGGGTGCGCGAAAGGACCTCGCGCAAATCGTCCAGCACACGCTCGTCCTTGATCGGGCGATGCATGCGATCGGTGATGTAGAAGACGTCCTCGGCGCGCTCGCCGATGGTGCCGATCTTGGCGGCGTCGAGCAGGATGCCGCGCTTCTGGAACACGCGGCCGACCATCGACAGCAGGCCAGGCTGGTCGGCGGCGACCAGTTCCATGATGGTGCGGCGCCGCGCCTCGTCCTGGCTGAAGTGGATATGCGTCGGCGTGTTGAAGTGGCGCAGGCGCTGCGACACGCGACGGTTGACGTCGATGGTCGACACTTCCGGATCGCTCAGCACCTTGCGCAGCGCGGTACGGATCTCCTCGAAACGGATGCCCGGCACGATCGGCGAGTTGTCGCTTTCCATCACCGCGAAGGAATCGAGCACGAAACCGTCGTTGGTGGTGTGCAGGCGCGCATCGAGAATGTTCAGGCCCAGGCGCGCCAGCACGCCGGCGGAAAGGCCGAACAGGTGGTCGCGGTCGCGGGTGTAGATGAACACGGTGGTGCCGCGGCCGCTGAGGGTCTCGACCAGCACCAGCGGCAGCTGCTCCTCGGTGGCGGCGGTGATGGCCGGCAGGTGCCAGGCCAGCTCCTCCGGCGAGTGACGCAGGAAATACTCCTGGTCGAAGCGCTTCCACAGCTGCTGCGCAGTGGCGATCTCGGCGCCGCGCTCACTCAGCAGTTTCAGCGCGCGCGCGCAGGTTTCGGCAACGCGCTCCTCCGGGCCGACCGGATCGTCCAGCCCGCGCTCCATGGCGCGCGCCGTGGCGTTGTACAGGTCGCTCAGCAGCGATTCGCGCCAGGAGTTCCACAGCGCCGGATTGGTGCCGCGGATATCGGCGCAGGTCAGCAGCAGCAGGTAGTCGAGGCGCTCGCGCTCGCCGATCTTGCGGGCGAATTCGGCCACCACATTGGAGTCGTGCACATCCTGCTTCTGCGCGGTCAGCGACATCGTCAGGTGGTTCTGTACCAGCCAGGCCACCAGCGCGGCATCGGCGTGCGACAGGCCATGGTCCAGGCAGAACTGTTCCGCCTCCTCGGCGCCCAGGTGCGAGTGATCGCCACCGCGGCCCTTGGCCATGTCATGCCAGAACGCGCCGAGGTAGAGGACTTCCGGCTTGGCGATGCGCTCGAACACCCGCGTGGCGAACGGCAGTTCGTGCTGGAAGCGGCTCATCGCGAAGCGACGCGCGTTGCGCAGCACGTAAAGCACGTGCTCGTCCACGGTCAGCGTGTGGAACAGGTCGTACTGCATCAGGCCGACGATCTTGCCGAAGGCGGGCAGGTAGCGGCCCAGCACGCCGTAGCGGTTCATGCGGCGCAGGTTGCGCGTCAGGCCACGGCCTTCGCGGAACATGTCGATGAATACCGAGCGGGCGCGCACGTCGTCACGCACCGACTCGTCGATCAGCCGCGCGTCGCGCATGATCATGCGCAGGGTCTGGGCGCGGATGCCGACGATCCTGGGGTTTTCCTGCAGCAGGTGGAAAATCTCCACCAGTGCCCAGGGCTGCTTGCGGAAGACCTCGTCGTCGCGCGCCTCGATGGTGTCGTTGCGCACCTGGAAGCGCGCATTGAGCACCTCCGGTTCGCCGGCATCGGGATGCAGGATCGCCTCGTCGAACAGCTGCAGCAGCATGTCATTGAGGCAGGACAGCGACTTGATCGTGCGGTAGTACAGCTGCATGAACTGCTCGACCGCGCGGTTCTTGTCGTTGTCCTCGTAGCCGAACAGCGCCGCCACCTTGATCTGGTGATCGAACAGCAGGCGGTCCTCGCGGCGGTTGGTGATCATGTGCAGGGCGAAGCGCACCCGCCACAGGAAGTCCTGGCCTGCGAACAGCTCGTCGCTTTCCTGCTTGGTGAGGAAGCCGTGTTCGCGCAGTTCGGCCAGCGTCTGCGCGTTGAAGTGGCGCTTGGCGACCCAGCCGATGGTGTGGATGTCGCGCAGGCCGCCCGGGCTTTCCTTGACGTTGGGTTCCAGCTTGTAGCCGGTGTCGTCGTACTTGCGGTAGCGCGTCGCCTGCTCGGCCTTCTTGGCCTCGAAGAAGGCCTTGACCGGCCAGACCCGGTCCGGCGTCAGCGCCTGCTGCATCTGCTGGTAGAGCGCGGTGTCGCCGATCAGCAGGCGTGCCTCCAGCAGGTTGGTCATCACCGTGATGTCCTTGCCGCCTTCCTCGACGCATTCCTGCACCGTGCGCACGCTCTGGCCGACCTCCAGGCCGATGTCCCAGGCGAAGGCGGTCATCTCCTCCAGCGCCTTGCGGTGCTTCTCCAGCGCATCGCCGGAGTGCAGCAGCAGGATGTCGATGTCCGAGTGCGGCAGCAGTTCGCTGCGGCCGTAGCCGCCGACCGCCACCAGGGTCAGGCCGTCGGTCAGTTCCGGCAGGAACTTCTGCCAGGCGGTGCGCAGCACCTCGTCGACCAGGTGGGAGCGGGCGTGGACCAGCGCATCGGCGGCAGTGCCTTCGTGGAACAGCGCATAGAGCCGCTCGCGGCCCCACTTCAGGGTGTCGCGGAAGGCGGCGACGGGCGAGGCGCCCAGGGCCAGGCGCGAACGGATCTTCGGGGCACTGAAGATCGCGGAGGCGTCCTCGTCGGCGAGGTCGAATTCGGCGCCCATCACATGGCACCGCCGCGCAGGGTCAGCACTTCGTAGCCATCCCCGGTGACCAGCACGGTGTGCTCCCACTGGGCGGACAGCGAGTGGTCCTTGGTGACCACGGTCCAGGCGTCCGGCAGCAGCTTCACCTCCGCACGGCCGGCGTTGACCATCGGTTCGATGGTGAAGGTCATGCCCGGCGCCAGTTCCAGGCCGGTACCCGGCTTGCCGTAGTGCAGCACCTGGGGCTCCTCATGGAACACGCGGCCGATGCCGTGGCCGCAGTATTCGCGCACGATCGAGAAGCCGCGGGCTTCGGTGTACTTCTGGATGGCATGGCCGATGTCCCCCAGGCGGATGCCCGGGCGCACCAGCTTGATGCCCTCGATCATCGCCTCGTGGGCGGTCTCGGCCAGGCGGCGCGCCAGGATGCTGGGCTCGCCGACGTAGAACATCTGGCTGGTATCGCCGTGGTAGCCGTCCTTGATGACGGTGATGTCGATGTTGATGACATCGCTCTTCTTCAGCACCTTGGGGCCCGGGATGCCGTGGCAGACCACGTGGTTGACCGAGGTGCAGATCGATTTGGGGAACGGCGGGCGCCCGCCACCACCGCCATAGCCGAGCGGGGCGGGGACGCCGCCGATCTCGTTGACGATGTATTCATGGCAGAGGCGGTTCAGCTCATCCGTGCTGATGCCGGCCTTGACATGGGGGGCGATCATTTCCAGAACCTGCGCAGCGGCTTTGCCGGCTTCGCGCATCTTCTGCTGTTCTGCGGAACTCTTGATGGTGACGCCCATGGGGGCTATGGCTACCGGAAAGGCTTTGAAATCAAAGGGGCAATATGGTATAAAGCGCGCCCTTCAAAGGCAACGCAAGCAATTGTAGCGTCTTTGAAAATCCACTCGCGTCCACTTGGGTGAGTCTTCACCGGACGCGATCAGCCTAACCCAAGGAGTTTTACAAATGTCTAGCATCACCATGCGTCAGTTGCTGGAGGCCGGTGTCCATTTCGGTCACCGCACCCGTTACTGGAATCCGCGGATGGACGAGTTCATCTTCGGTGAGCGCAGCCGCATCCACATCATCAACCTCGAGCAGACCCTGCCGCTGCTCAAGGACGCCTGCAACTTCGCCGGCAAGCTGGCTGCCAACGGTGGCCGCATCCTGTTCGTCGGCACCAAGCGCGCTGCCCGCGAGGCGATCGAGGAAGAAGCCAAGCGTTGCGGCATGCCCTTCGTCTCCCAGCGCTGGCTGGGCGGCACGCTGACCAACTTCAAGACCGTCAAGGCGTCGATCAAGCGCCTGATCGAGATGGAGAAGACGGTCGAGGACGGCACCATCAACCGCCTCACCAAGAAGGAGCAGCTGACCTTCTCGCGCGAGCTCGAGAAGCTGCGCAAGTCGCTCGGCGGCATCAAGGAAATGCCGAGCCTGCCGGACGGCCTGTTCATCATCGACACCGGCTATGAAAAGAACGCCGTGGCCGAGGCCAAGAAGCTGGGCATCCCGGTCCTCGCCGTGGTCGATACCAACAACGATCCCGCCGGCATCGACTGCGTGATCCCGGGCAACGACGACGCCACCCGCGCGATCCGCGTCTACACCCAGTGCATCGCCGACGCCATCATCGAGGCCCGCGGCGCCAACCCGATCCCGTTCCGCGAAGCCCCGCCGGAGCCGAGCGAAGACCGTTCCGCGCCGAAGAAGCCGCGTGGCGACCGCAAGCCGGGCGACCGTGGCCGCGGTGGCCCCCGTGGCGCCGGCGCCGGCCGTCGTGGCGAAAAGGCTGGCGAGTAAGGAGATCCACGGATGACGCAGATCACCGCTGCCCAGGTCAAGGAACTGCGCGAGCGCACCGGCGCCGG
>DATILC010000326.1:0-5656 GCA_035476855.1 Solimonas sp.
CTGCCGCCTCGACCTCCAGCGAGCCCACCGCACGCGGCGCCAACAGCGCGCGCAGTCGTCCCAGCATTGCAGGGGCCAAAGGCAGCGGCTGCCCTGCGCTGACATACGGCGCCAGGCGCAGGTAGGCGGCGCTGCTGATGCCGGCATCGAGGATGGTCAGCGGCCGGCCGCGGCTGGTGATCCAGTCGCGCTGGATGTTCGAGGGCAGCAGCACCGCCTCGCATTCGCGCACCGGCTCGCCATTGACGCCCAGCTCGAAGCTGCCTTCATGGGCCAGCAGCAGGGTCACCGACAGGCGGTGATAGGGGTTGTGGCGCCGGTCCAGCTCGTAGTCGTGGGCCTGCAGCAGGAAGCAGTGCTCCCACATGTAGACGTGCATGCGCGGTTCCACTGCGCCCATCAGCCTGCTCTCCTCGGTTCGCGACTGCGCGCGATTGATGTCCTCGTGCCGCGAGTATGTCGCGGCAGGGACGTCCGGGGAATTGCCCTGCGGCCGAAGGGGCCGGGCCGGCGGTCACTGCAGCGCGGCGCGGGCCTCGGCAGGAGCAGACAGGGGAGGCGGCGATGCCGGCTGATGCCGGAAGGCCCCTGGGGTGGCGCCCTGCCACTTGCGGAAGGCGCGGGTGAAGTTGGCCGAGCTGCTGTAGCCGACCATGCCGGCGATGTCCTCGACGCTCAGCGCCGGGTTGGCCAGCAGGCGCATGGCCTCGCGGTGGCGCACCTCGTCGAGCAGCTGCTGGAAGCTGTAGCCCAGCGCATGCAGGCGCCGCTTCAGCGTGCGCGTCGAGGTGCAGAGACGGCACGCCACGGCTTCCAGTCCCGGGTACTCGCCATGCTCGGCAACCAGCGCCGCGCGCACACGCTCCAGGCAGTTGCCGCTGCCGGCCATCTGCGCCAGCTCGCGCTCGCACTGGCCGGCGACCATGCGCGCGGTCATCTCGTTGGCGGTGCCGATGCGACGATCGAGCAGGGCCACCGGGCAGCGCAGCTCATTGACCCCGGCGGCGAAGCGCAGCGGCGGCAGGCGATCGCGGAAGGCGCGGAAATGCGGCGGCTCGGGCCATTCGAAGCGCATCTCGAACTGCGGCTGCAAGGCCTCGAAGCTCTGCATCAGCGTATGCCACCAGCTGACCAGGCACATTTCGATCGACGCCTGCCGCACCGATCCGAAGGGAATGCGCTCGGTCAGGCGCAGCACCGCCTGGTCGCCTTCGATGAACCAGCGCATGCCGAAGGCGACCGTGGTCAGCGGCGCGAAGCGCGTGCTGAACTCGAAGGCGTCGCGCACCGTGGCGCTGCTGAGCAGGCCGTAGCCGAAGATGCCGTGGGTGGTGAGGTTGTTGCGCAGGCCAAACTCGTAGGCGATGCCCGGATGGCGCGTCAGCTTCAGTGCCCGCGCGATCAGGCGGCCCCACTGCCGCAGCGTCAGCCGGCCACCCGGGCGCTGCAGCTCGGCGGGGTCGATGTCGAGGCCTTCGAGCAGCAGCTCGCGACGCACGCCACGGGCCAGTGCCAGCTGGATCGTCAGCTGTGCATAGGCGATGTGGACCGTGGGATTGGTCAGTGCGTCGGATGTCATGGGCGCCGAAAGTAGCGCGGGAATTTTTGCGTTACAACGCAAAAACCGCAGTTGGCCCCATCTGAAATGCAGATTGGCACTTTTCGCCAAGTCTGCTGTTTGCCGCCGGAGATACGTGCTGCGATGAACCCGGTGCCTGCGGGCCATGATCACGCGCTGAGGCGCTGCAGCCTGGCCCATATAGATAGCAAAAATGGCTCCCCTCGCGATGGCCCTTGCGGAGTCTTCTACCGATAGTTCGCACTCGGCAGGAACCCATACCAGGTCCCGGCTCTCATCGGTGCGTGCGGAGAAAGCAATGCGTGCAATAACAAGGGGAGCGCTGCTGGCCGCTGCGCTGGCGCTCGGCGCCTGCGGCAGCTACAGCGGCAGTTCCAGCGGCGTCGGCGATGGCGGCGGCAGCAGCGGCAGCAAGGTCAACAGCGAGCAGGAGCTGTTTGGCCAGCGCGTGAAGGGACAGCTCGACAACTGCCGCCTGTGCCATGTGCCGGGCGGCGCAGCCGACGTCGACAAGGGCCGGCGCTTCATGCTGAGCAAGGCTGGCGGCGACGACTACGAAAAACTGAAGACGTCGTGGAGCACGCTGGACAAGGGCGTGGAGAACAATCGCATCCTGCTCAAGGCCTCCAACACCGATCCCGAGCCGCATACCGGCGGCGCACCGTGGCCCAAGGATGGGCCGGCGTACAACAACGTCAAGGCGCTGTTCGGCTGCTGGGACAACCCGGGCGCCTGCGCCGGCCTGCTCGCCGTGCTGGGCGGCGGCGTGGTCGAACAGTTGCCGCTGCTGGGCAATGCGGAGCAGACCGGCAAGCGTTTCTGGGCCACGCAGTTCTGCGAGGGCAAGCCCGACAGCACGCCGATCGACTGGCAGGACGATCCGCGCACGCTGCTGACGATCGACGGGCCGGTCTTCAGGAACAGCGACTCCGCGGTCTGGGTCAACGATCCCTGGGAGAACTGCCACACCGAGGCGCTGTTCGAGAACCAGGCGCGTGCCAACGCGATCCTCGAAGCGCAGGGCAAGGAGAAGCGCCATACCGCCAAGCGCAATCCGACCAGCTGCGGCGAGTTCCGCCAGCGTGCAGCAGAGGGCTTCGACTTCATCGCGCGCCATCCGACCACCGGCGATGCCGGCGCGATTCCCGCGAGCATCTACGGCAACGTCTGGAAGCAGTGGGGCCTGGCCCAGCGCCCGGATGATTTCGATGCACAGGTGGTGGAGCGCTACGGCTTCGCACCGTCGACCATCCCCAACCCCTACCCGGTCAACGACGAGGAAAAGTCGAAGCTCAGTGCCAACTTCGGTGGAACCGGCAAGCTGCCGCTGGGCTGGTCTCAGGGCCGCGACAAGGATGGCAAATACACCGGCAATCTCGGCATCAACTGCTTCATCTGCCACGCCGGCCGCATCGGCAGCGGCGAGGCCCATGGCACTGCCGGCAACGTGCAGTTCGACCCCGGCCTGGCCTCGGCCTATGGCGCCAACCCTTCAGGCAGCTTCATGGGTTCGCCCAACAGCCTGCAGGACTTCGGGCTGCAGGTGAACGAACTGCTGCGCACCGGCTTCCTCGGCAAGTCGCAGTTCCCGCCCGGCATCGGCCTGCCGATCAACGTCAACACCACGCGCGGCACGCATGCGGCGGACGACGACATCGTCATCCTCTACATGCTGCGCGACGTCGACACGCTGGACTCGAACATCGTCGAGCCGGGACCGGATCTGCCGGTCTACCTGGCGCGCGACGTGTTCTGGCTGAGCGCCTTCGGCGGCAGCACCGGCGACCAGGATTCGCCGGCCTGGTGGTGGACCCACAACAAGGCCCGCTACCTGTGGTTCGGAGCGCACTCCAGCGACGGCAGCCGCGGCGACATGTACTTCGGCGCCGGCGCCAACATCCAGACCGGTCACTGGAACCAGCAGCGCGAAGGCGACTTCGACGACGTGCGCCTGTGGCATGACTCGGTGGAAGGCCCGAAGTATCCGCAGGGCTTCTGCACTGGCAGCAACGGCGCACGAGGTGCCGGCGACAGCGCGGCCTGCATCGACCGGCCGCTGGCCGAGCAGGGCGCGGTGCTGTTCCACGCCAAGAACCTCTGGGCCGAAGGCCTGGGGCAGGCGCATCCGCAACCGGAAGGCGGCAATGGCTCCTGCGCCGGCTGTCACGGCGCCTATTCGCCGCGCTACGCCAATGACCCGGACTACCTGCCCGATCCGAAGCTGGTCGGCATGGCCAGCTACACCGTGCCGCTGGAGATCATCGGCACCGATCGCAAGCAGGCGGAGAACTGGACCGGCACCGTGCGTGGCGCGGTGAGCACGATCTGGAACTCCTACCCGGATGCGGTCGAGGGTTACCGGATGCCGGAGGAGAAGCTGCCGGGCATGGAAGCGCTTGACGACCTGGCGATGATCCCCGGCAACATCAGCGGCGCCAGCCTGGCAACGCAGCTGCAGGCGCTGGCGGGCAGCCTCAACATCCCGGGATTGCGCGAAGCCCTGCAACCGGTGGTGACGACGCTGAGCCTGTTGCCGAACGTGCCGCTGGGCGACTACCTCGGCCGTACGCGTGGCGCCTGCTCGTTCCAGACCGAGATCGTCGGCTACACCGCGCCGCCGCTGCACAGCGTCTGGGCCAGCGCTCCCTACTTCCACAACGGCTCGGTGCCCAACGTCTGGGAGGTGCTCAAGCCTTCCGACCGCAAGCAGATGTGGAAGCGCCGCGAAGTGCCGGAAGGCACCACCACGGGCGTCGATCGCGGCTTCGATCCGAACCTGGACCGTGCGCTGGACGTCCAGCATCTCGGCTGGAAGTACGACGAGGTGCGCTGCGGCGATACCGGCATCCGCGGCATTCCCTACTACCAATGCCAGCCGGAGCAGGTGATCAACTGGAACAACAGCCCGGCGAAGGGAATCCTCGACCTGATCCAGGGCTCGGTCGCCTGGGACATCAATCTGGAGATTCCTGCCGTCGGCCAGTGGCAGGTGGAGACGCGCAAGATCCAGAACACCCTGCTCTACGGCAAGGGCAACCAGGGCCATGAGTTCACCGAGGTGCTGACCGACCAGGAACGCACTGCGCTGATCGAGTACCTGAAGACGCTCTGAGGAACCTCTGATTAAGTTGCCGTTCGCCCTGAGCCTGTCGAAGGGTGGACGGCAACTCGTTGACCGGCGGTGGGGAAAGTCCGCCCATGCTTCGACAGGCTCAGCACGAACGGACTTTTTCAGAGCTTCCCTAAGGCTGGCTGTCTTTCCGGGCCACCGCGATTTCGATCGCGGTGGCCTTTTTCGTTGTCACGCCGGCACTAAAAAGCGTGGCCCGAAACGAGTCCGAGATTGTCACCTGCGGCAATGGTGAGGCCCTGCGCGCAGGGCAATAGTGCGCGGCAGTCGAAACCCTCCGAGGGGAATGGCCGTGAGCACCATGCAATCGCCGGGCAGCG
The DNA here is from genome assembly GCA_035476855.1 of Solimonas sp. Lineage (GTDB taxonomy): Bacteria > Pseudomonadota > Gammaproteobacteria > Nevskiales > Nevskiaceae > Solimonas_A. The sequence continues at coordinate 5,030 of DATILC010000326.1, forward strand.
CGCTGTCAGCAGCCGCCCTCGGCAGCTGGCGGCAGAATCTTGCGGCATTGCTCGATGCCCATGAGCACGCCGGCGGCAGCCTGTTCGGCGCGCCCGGCGCGCCGCCGCTGCTGCTGCCGCCACCGCAGCAGCCGGTGCTGTCACTGCAGGAGAGCGCCTCGCTGTCGCTGCCGGCTGCATGTCGTTACGACAGCGTCAGCCAGCCATGGACACTGAGCGTCGACGGGGCACCTTGCCTGCTCGACCATCTCGTCGACGGCAGGCCGGTGCTGCCGATGGCGCTGGCACTGGAAACCATGGCGCAGTTCGCCGCGCAGCAGGCCCCGCAATGGGTGGTGGTCGAGGTGCGCGAGCTGGCCGTGCTCAGCGGCATCGCGCTCGACGCCCGGCACCGGCCGCGCCCGCTGCTGCTGCGTGGCAGGCCGGTGCCCACCGCGGAAGGCACGCTGTGCTGGGCGGTGGAGATCGCCGACGCGCGCCGCGGCAACACCTGCTACCGGGCCCAGGTGCTGCTGCAGGCGCAGTTGCCGTCGCCGCCGGCGGCGATGGACTGGGCCGCCAGCCGCGGTGAGGCGCTCACGGCGCAGCACATCTACGGCGAGATCCTGTTCCACGGACCGTGGTTCC
>DATILC010000327.1:0-11405 GCA_035476855.1 Solimonas sp.
CGGAGCCAGCAGGGTCTCAAGCATGGACGCGCTTCTCGATCAGCTCGGCCAGCAGGCCGGTGCTCTGCTCGTCGAGAATCTGGGTGATGCGCTTGGAGCGGCTCTGCAGGGCGCTGTTGGCGAACAGCAGCGGGATCGCGATGCCCAGGCCCAGCAACGTGGCGATCATCGCCATGGAGATACCCGCGGCCATCAGCTTGGGGTCGCCCGAGCCGGATTCGGTGATCACCTGGAAGGTGTGGATCATGCCGACGACCGTTCCGACCAGGCCCAGCAGCGGGCCGGCGGCGACGCCGAGCTTGAGGAAGGACTGGCCCCGTTCCAGCGGCGGCAGTTCCTTGAGCACGGCCTCGGAGACACGCAGCTCGATGACTTCGGCATCCTCGGTGCTGCCCGGGGCGCCCTTGCCCTTGAAGGCCTGCAGGACCCGGCCCAGGGGGTTGTCGGCGGACAGGCTGGTGAGGTTGCTCAACTGGCGATTGACCCGCGTGTTGATCATCATCAGGAAGCCGAACTGGTAGACGGCGATGACGGTGCCGATCAGGCCGATGGCCAGGATCAGCCAGTTCACTGCCTCGCCTTCGACGATGCGGTCGATCATGTCCGGGCGCTGCGAGAACAGGGAGAGCAGGACGCCGCGGGTCGGATCGACCACCATCGCGTGGTAGCCGGAGCCCTCTTCCTCGAAGCCTTCGGCGATGTCGCCGAACTTGCCCGGCGGCTGCTTCGGCGGCGTGCTGAAGGCGCCGGCGCCGGAGGTGTATTCCAGGAACTGGCCTTCGGACACTGCCACGAACGGACCGACGCGCAGCACGGTCTTGTCGGCCAGGCTGCCGTCCGGCGCCGTGACCTTGGCCTGGATGCGGGTGATCTTGCCGCCTTCGGTCATTTCACGCTGCATCTCGAACCAGAACCGGTTCAGGTCTTCCATCGGCGGCATGGTCTTGGTCTGCGCCAGCCGGTCGATCTGCTTGACGCGGTCCGGGAACTGCGCGGTCAGCATGCTGTTGCGCGCCACCGTGGCGAAGTCGCCGGCGGTCTGGCGCATCACGCCGAACAGTTCGCCGAGGTTGCCGGCCTTGATGTCACGAGCCTGGGTGAGTTCGCCGATCAGGCGGTCGTTGTCCTCGAACTGCTTGGCCAGGGTCGCGGCCTGGTTTTCCAGCGCGGTCTTCTCGGCCTCGGCCTCGCGCAGCAGGGCGGCCTGCTGGTCGCGGGAGGCGGCGAAACGGGCTTCGCGATCGGCGTTGGCCTTGGCGTCGCGGGCGTCGGCGCTGCGGACTTGTTCGAGCAGTTCGTCGAGGGTCTTGGCGGCGGCCGGCGCGGCAGGCGCCTGGGCCAGCGCCGGAAGACCGATGATGCCGAATGCGGCGACGGCCAGAATGCGGACAGTGTTCTTGAGTTTCATGGCTTACTTGCCCCCCTGGGCAGCGGCCGGGATGGGTACGATCAGGAGATTCGGCGAGGTCTGCTTCTTGGCGACCTTCAGGCCTTCCTTGACGCCTTCGGTGTAGTCGTCGCCTTCCACCCAGTCCTTGGCGTCGCTGTCCCAGTAGCCGGTCTCGGCGCCATCCGGGGTCTGGTAGAACAGGCCGACGCGGCCAACGCGCAGGAAGTCCACTTCCTTGTCCGCCCGCTTGCCCTTGTAGGCTTCGATCGTGCGGCCGTATTCCATTTCAATCTGGTAGGCCTCGACGATGCGGCGGTACTTCTCCGACACCGTGACGTCGGCACGCGGCATCATCTCGTTGAGCTTGGCCACGCGGCCCACGCGCTCTTCCTTCAGGAACGGCACGTCCAGCTGAACGAACTGCTCCAGAGAACCCAGCATCCGCTGCATCAGCGGCAGGATCTCGATGTTGGTGCGGTCCAGCTCGGCGGACTCCTGGCGGATCACCGCCATTTCGTCGCTCTGCGACTTCAGCTGCGCGCGCAGCTGCTGCAGGTAGAGCTTCAGGCCTTCAGCCTCGCGCAGCGAAGTGCGGTAGTCGTTGGCAAGGTCCTGGCCCTGCTCGGCCAGCGCGTCAACCCGCTTCTGCGAGTCCACCTGCGCCACCAGCCACTGGTTGCCCGTGGCAGTGACGTCCTTCACGGTAGCGGCCTGGCTGCTTACCGCGCAGAAGGTCAATACCGCGGGGATTGCCGCGCGCGCCAACCAATTTGCTGTCTTGAACCGGTACATCATGAGGTCTCCTCCACGAATGCATTGTTGGTCAACGCCGGAATCCGGCTGGCTTGATCCAGGAAATAGCGATCACTTGTCTCTATACGGGTCATAAGGTGGCCAGCGGTCGGAGGACGATGTCCTCCAGCATGGATCTGCGGGACAGCTGGTATGCATCCACGAACACGTCGGCAACGTCGTTGGCGGACATCAGCTTTGCCAGGTCGACACCACTGCCTTCCCAGGACGGCGATTCCGTCGCACCCGGATAGACGCAGCAGACGCGGATTCCGCGCCCGGAAACTTCAGCCCGCAGGGCCTTGGCGAGGCCGGCGACACCATGCTTGGCCGCACAGTAGGCCGCATGGTTGGCCACACCGCTCAGGCCCGAGGTCGAGGACATCAGGAAGATGTCGCCGGTGCCACGCTCGAGCATGTTGCCGAGGAAGGCGCGGGTCACGGCAAAGGCGCTGACGAGGTTGTCCTGCAGGACCTGTGAGAATTCTGCGACCGGCATCTCGTGCACGGCCCCACCGCGCCAGCTGCCGGCATTGTTGACGAGGACATCGACCGGACCGAAGCGCTGATGGACCTGGGCCGCCATGCGCTCGACCTGGGCGTTGTCGGTCAGGTCCGTCGGCATGGCCTCGACCTGGGCCGCATTGGCCTTGCAACGCTCGGCGACCGCTGCGAGCCGCTCGCCATTGCGTGCCACCAGCGCCAGCCGCACGCCCGGGACACGGCTGGAGAAACGCTCCGCGATGGCCGCACCGATCCCCTGCGACGCTCCGGTCACAACGACCACCGGACCTGCTGTCTGCGGGGATGCGCTCATCGTCAGGACACCAGCGACTTCAGCGCAACGGACTCGTCGGCGAGCATGGCCGGATCCGGCCGCAGCTTGCCGGCAACGATCTTCTTGCCGAACATGAAATCCTGCGGGCGGTTGACCGTGTCCACGGCAATCACCACGCCGTCCTGCAGGTAGAACGCCGCGAAGCTGTCCTGCTCCATCGAGCCGCGGACCACCACGCGATCATGGCCCTGCGACAGCCCGGCCATCTGCAGCTTGAGGTTGTACTGGTCCGACCAGAACCAGGGCACGCTGGCATGCGGCACCTGCTTGCCGCAGATGGTGGCGGCCGCCACCCGCGCCTGCTCGCTGGCATTGGGTACCGACTCCAGGCGGATACGCCGCCCGAGAAAGCCGTTGTCGTGATTGGTGCAATCGCCAGCCGCGACGATGTCCGGATCGCTGGTCTGCGAGTACAGGTCGACGAGGATGCCGTTGTCGACTGCCACGCCGCATTGCTGCGCCAGCTCCGTGTTCGGAATCAGGCCGATGCCGACGATGACGATGTCCGCCGGCAGCCGGGTGCCGTCCTGCAGGACCACAGCCTCGGCCTTGCCGTTGCCTTCCAGGGCCTGCACACCCACGCCCAGCCTGATGTCGACGCCGTGGCGGCGATGCACGCTGTCGTAGTACTGCGACAGCTCCGCACCGGTCACACGGGCCAGCAGCCGCGGCAGCGCCTCGACCAGCGTCACCTTCAATTCTTTCTTGATGCCGACCGAGGCGGCTTCCAGGCCGATGTAGCCGCCACCGACGATCACCAGCCGCTGTCCGGGCTTGAAGCGTTCCCGCAGCTGTCGGATGTCGTCGATCGTGCGGACGTAGTGCACATTCGGATGCCCGGCGCCCGGCAGGTCCAGGCGACGCGCCCGGCCACCCGTGGTGAGCGCGAGCTTGGAATAGGTGCAGGCACTGCCATCGGCCAGCGTCACGCTGTGCGCCACGCGGTCGATCGCAGTGACGCGCGCACCGGTGTGCAGCTCGATGCCGTGCTTGGCATAGGCCTCGCGCGTCTTGATGTAGAGCGCTTCCTCGGTGATGTCTCCCGACAGGAAGGCCTTGGACAACGGCGGACGACGGTAGGGGATGGCCTGTTCTTCACCGAGGAGGACGATACGTCCGGCATAGCCGAGTTGACGCAGCGAGCTGGCGAGATCGCTGCCCGCCTGCCCCGCCCCCACGATGACCGTCGTATCCGTCATGTTGCCTGTCCGGCGAGTTGCAGATCGCAGCAGTGGAGGCAGACCGCCATGGGGCACGGCCAAGCCATGCGGCCGGCCGGTACGGGCCACCGCTTGCCTCCGCCGATATTGCTGTCCTGCACCATGACCATCATCCTGCTTCCGCTGTCTCCAGCGGTGTTGTTGCGCCCCTGCCGATGGCCGTCAGCCCCGGTCCGGTAGCGCTCTCCTTCGTTCTGTGTAGTCAACAACGTTGTCTATAATACGCGCCGCCGTCGCGGATGCAAGTACCACGAACAAATCCTCAGCATCGCGACATCAGGCACTGGCTCCAACCACGGTGCCTGCAGTGATGGTAGGTGCACCGGGGCCACCCTGATTGCCGCCGGCAGCTGCGGTCAAATCTCCCTGCCACCGCAGTAGAAAGCCTATCGCCGCAAGCAGACCGCTCTTGCCGGCTCTCCCGCTCCAGAACGGTGCCCCTGCTCCCATCCATCCAGGGCGGCTTGGCGCAGGCATCATGCCCCCGGGTGATACGACCGGCGGCAGGCACACGCCGATTTGCACCGGCGCATGGGGCTACACACCTGCCCGCTTCCTGGCAGGAGTCTTTCGGACAGCAGGCGCCTTTGCCGCGGTTCTGGCCTCGGTTGCGTGGACCCCGTTCTTGATTTGCTGCATGGCAAATCGCAGCAGGCGTTGTAGATCCTCGGTTCCTCCGCTGGCCACCCAGACGTCCATCATGCTTCGTGCACTGGAGAGGGCAGACGACACCAGAATACGCGGACGAAGGTCTTGAGACGTACAGGAGGAGAAGCGCGAGCGTATCGCTTCCGTCAGGGCAGTCTCGATGACGGTGGTCTGATACTGAAGAGCAATCCCCTGCAACGGCCTGGAGCCCTGCATGATCATGAATTGCTTCAGAACGATGGCATCCTCGGCAGCGTAGACGCGCAGCATCCGGTCAAACATCCACGACAAGGCATCCGCCGGCCCTAAATCGACGGGCGCCGCCTGCACAAACTCGACCATCGCCTTCAGCCGGTTCTCGTAGAACGCAAGGACTATGGCGGCATTCAAGGAATCGAAGTATCGAAAGAATGTCACCCGCCCCACGCCTGCGCGATCGGCAATCTGGTCGACGGTAAATCCGTCCAAACCATGCTTGTCGACGAGTTTTTCCGTAGCCGTGATCAGGCGATCACGAACCTCAGCCTTCTTGCGTTGACGCAGAGAGCTCTCATCCATTTTTCGGCAAGACCTTTGGAGACACGATACTCATCATCATATTGCGCAGCAGTGGATCGCGACCCGGATGAGCGGGCACTACCAGGTGTAGGTAAGCTCAGCGCCAATCATGCGTGGCTCCCCCCAGAAGACCGCGCGATCGGAGTGCGGCAGCGTAGGGACCGTGGTGGTGAGGTACTCTTCGTCCAGCAGGTTTTGAGCGAATAGTGCGAAGTTTGCGCTGCCTCGACGGAACTGGACATCACTGAGGCCGAGGCGCGCGTTGACGATCCCGAAGGCCGGGATATACGAAAGATCTTCGCGCCCGGGCAAACCGCCGCCGGCAGTCTGGCCGGTATAGCTATAGTTGACGGAGCCTCGAAAGATGCCCCATGCCGACTCATGCAGGGTCAGGTCGGCGGAGGCCACGCCAGAGTGCTTCGGGGCCGAAGGGAACGGATACTGGTTGGCGACGTTGGTTCCGTTCGCATCAATCACCTCCAGGACGCGGGCATCGAGGTAGGAGTACTCGGCGGACAACCGCAGCCAGTCAGTAGCGGCCGCAATAAGCTCCAGCTCGAACCCACGCAGGCGAGCATGGCCGGCATTGCGGGACTTGGTGTCCCCGAGAGTTCCAGCGATGAGAAAATTGGTCTGCATGTCCTTCATATCCGTGTTGAATATGTCTGCATTTACGCGCAGCCGGCCATCCAGCAGGTCACTCTTGATCCCGATCTCGGCTGCCGCAAGATCCTCCGGGGCAAAGCCATCCGCAAATCCAAATCCATAGTCGACGCCGTCGCTGGCCGGACCTGAGTTCCGGTCGAGCTGGGGGTCGCGGGTGTTGAATCCGCCACTGCGATATCCGGTAACGTACTTTGCGTAGATGTTCGCTTCCGGGGTCAGGTCGTACGCCGCAATCAGGGTGTATGAATCGTTGGCATAGCTGCGGCTCCCCCGTGCATGGTCGAAGGGAGGCGCGCTCTGCAGCAGGCGGGCAATACCGACGCCATTGAGATTGGCTTCGAGATAGGTGTCGAGTCGGTAGGTCTTCGATGCCTCTCGCTTGTCCATGGAGTGCCGCAATCCAAGCGTCAGATGCAGCCGCTGATCAAACCAGTCCGGGGTCCAGGTTCCCTGCCCGAAGGCTGCAAAAGCGCTGTTCTCGGCACCTGATTCCCTTTGGTTGAAGACGACGACACGCGGAGCCGCCAGTGCCCCCACCTGGTTCACCAGATCGGGAAATTGGCGATACAGCGCGTCGGCCTGCGCCGGCAGCAAGGCCGCGCTGGCTTGATGAGCGTAGGGCGACAGGTCGGTTGCCTCTTCGGTGAAGTAGAACCCCCCGATGATGTAACGCAGGCTCTCGTCGAAGACAGAACCGCTGAGCTGCAGCTCATGCGACCACTGGCTCTGATCGATCGTCGGTACGACGAGTGGCGAGGGCCCGCCGAAGGCGGCGCGTGCCGCGGGGCCGTCGTACCGGTGGCTATCCAGCCGGAATTCGGTTGAGCCGGCACCGCCGCCGAGATCGGTGTAGTAGCGATCCCGGAGAGAACGGTAGGCGCCAATGTACTTGAGCTCATAGTCGTCCATCGGGAAAGTGAGGATCAGCGAGTGACCCTGGATCTTGGTCCCGGATGGCTCCATCGGCATTCCTGTCGCGAGCTTGTCCAGTCGACGAGACGAGTACACCGTATTCAACTCGCCGAACTCACGGATCAGATCGGCGTTGCCCTTGCTGGTTTCCGGACGCAGTACCGCCTGGATCATTTGCGAGTACAGGCTGACGTCAGTGAAGTCGAATCCATAGTCGATCTTGAGCCAGTCCTCAGGCAGCCAGCGTGCGTCAAAGCGGAACCCCAATGACCGGCGGTCGCCGAAATCGCCGCCGGGACCGGTGTTTTCCACGAAGCCGTTTTGACGCTTCATCATGACGCCGAACTTGATGGCAGCCTCATCGGACAGGGGCATATTGATCGTCCCCTTGAAGCTGCCCAGCTCACGTTCGCCCAGGGTTCCGCTGAAGTGCATGGCGAATGCGTCCGGATCCGGCTTCTTCGAAATCAGATTGACCGCGCCGCCGGTCGTATTGCGACCGTATAGCGTTCCCTGCGGACCTCGAAGAACCTCGATGCGCTCGAGGTCGGTAACGTCAAGTGCCAGACCCGCGGACCGCGCGATGTAGACGCCGTCCATGTAGATGCCGACAGCGGGATCCTGGGTGACCTGGGACTCGTTCAGGCCGATGCCCCGAATGAACAGGCGCAGCGTGCTGGCCTGCGTGGGAAAGCTCAGGACATTGAGCCCCGGCACGTTGCCCTGCAGATCGTCGATTCCCGAAATGCCGCGCTGCTCCAGCATCTCCGCGTCGAAGGCCGACATCGAGATGGGAGTATCCTGGATCGACTCGGCGCGCTTCTGCGCGGTAACCACAATCTCCTCGATGCGGGGCTGTTTCGGCGCCCGCTTCGATGGAGGCACGGCGGGCGGAGGAGCATCCGCCGATCCGACCGGTATGGTTTCCAACTCACCGGCCGCATCTTGCTGCGGACTGGCTGGCGCACTCGTGGACTCGGTCGTTGCGTCCTGCGACCGGGCCGCGCTTTCCGGCGGCCGGGCTTCCGGCTCCTGGGAGGAATCCTGAGACTTGATCAGGTCGTCAAGGAAGTCATCGTCCATGCTCTCTTGCGCGAAGGCCAGAACGGACCACAGGCACAGGGTGATGGACCCAAGAAACTTTGGTGCTCGCATTTCTTTCTCCCCACAGCGTTAACGCGAGAGCACATGTCTCCGACTTCCGGGGCTCCTGTCTCTTGCGCAGAAGACGCAAAAGGCCGACGCCGGAAAATCCAGCGATGTGTACTACGCGCTCAAGAGAATCTCCTCAGATCGGGTTCGGAACATCCCGATTCTTGTCCAGCCATGGAGGCTATTTGATACCCGGTATCACTTAGTTTCATGCCTCATATGGGTGATACTTTCCAATAACCACGGGCGGCCCGCGTCGACGTATGGAGAGACGTGTGGGCACCTCGCAAGCCCGCAAGGGCGAGCGTGCGTATCGAGCCGCTGCGCTGCACCTCGATATGCGACATTGCCTCGCAATGGCGCTACTCGGTGTGAACGGTCTTCATTTCCGTCCGTACCGTCTGGGGCTGGGGGTCGCGCGGGCAGGCACGCAGCAGAGGCTTCTGCGGCATCAGGCACAGTCGATGGACAGGCTTTCGCGCCTGTCGAATTCGCGCTGGCGGCGTTCGAGGGCGCCGGGGCTCCGCTCAGCGCATCGCTGCAGTGCGGAGCTGCACAGCCGGGCTAGACGCGCCCGGTCACCGGGATCAGCGCTCCGGTGACGGCAGCAGCGCGATCGCCGAGGAGGAACAGGATCACATTCGCCAGGGCCTGCGGCGTGACCCAGCGCGAGAAGTCGGCATCCGGCATGTCGGCGCGGTTGGCCGGCGTGTCGATGATGCTGGGCAGCAGCGCGTTGACGGTGATGTCGCGCGCCTTCAGCTCCTCGGCCAGCGCCTCGGTGAGCCGCGCGACGCCGGCCTTCGAAGCCGCGTAGGCCCCCATGCCCGCGCCCGCCTTCACCGCGCCGGCAGCACCGATGTTGACGATGCGACCGCCGGCGGCCGCGAAATGCGGCAATGCCGCGTGACAGGCATTGACTGCGGTGCGCAGGTTGATCTGGTAAAGCTGGTCCCAGGTGTCGACAGAACCGTCGGCCAGTGTCTCCCAGCGGAAGCCACCGGCGATATTGACCAGGGCATCGATGCGCCCGTACTGCTTCGCGATCGCCGCGAAAGCGGCCTGCACCGCCTGCGGATTGCCGAGATCCAGCGGCGGCGCCACTTCGGCGCCCTGTGCTGCGGTGCCGGCCACGCGATCCACCGCGATCACCCTCGCCCCTTCGGCGACGACGGCCTCGACCACGGCCTTGCCGAGCACGCCCAGCGCGCCGGTGATGACGACAATCCTGTCCTTCAGTTCCATGGCTTGATGTCCTTGCCGGCCGCTTCCGCTCAAACGATTTCCGCGACGAGCGCGCCGACGGCATACACCTCACCGACCTTGGCGACGACTTTGAGTGTGCCCGAGGCCGGCGATTCGATTTCCTGCACCGACTTGTCCAGCTCCAGCGTGTACAGCGGCTTGCCCGCCTCCACCTGGCCGCCGTCCTGCACCAGCCACTCGGTCAAGGTGCCTTCCTGCGCCGAAAAGCCAATCTGCGGAATCCGGACTTCGGTACTCATCGGCTGTGCTCCAGGGTCTGGCGGATCGCCGCTTCGATCGCGGCCGGCTTGTACAGGTATTCGGTCTCCAGCACCTTGGCAAACGGCACGGTGACATCGCGCGAAGCCACGCGCAGCACCGGGGCCTTCAACTGGCCAAACAGGCTTTCCTGGATGCGGGCGGTGACTTCGGCGCCGACGCCAAAGCTGCGCGGGGCTTCATGCACCACCACGGCTCTTTGGGTCTTGGCCACGGACTTGAGAATGGTCTCGGTATCCAGCGGCGAGACGGTGCGCAGGTCGACCACCTCGACGGAAATGCCTTCGGCTGCGAGCTTCTCGGCGATCACAAGCGTGTCGCGCAGCGGCCGGCCGTAGCCGATGACGGTGACGTCCTTGCCCTCACGGGCGACGTTGGCCTGGCCCAGCTGGATGATCTTGCCCTTCTCGGGCACCGGGCCGGTCTGGGTACGGGTCATGGCGTCTTCGATGAACAAACAGGGGTCGTCATCGAAGATGCAGCCCAGCATCAGGCCATAGGCATCGGCCGGGGTGGAGGGAATCACCACCTTCATGCCGGCGACATGGGCAAACCAGGCTTCCAGCATGTCCGAGTGCTGGCCGGCGGTGCCGGCGCCGGCACCGGTGCGGGTGCGGATCGTGATCGGCACATGGGTCTGGCCGCCGGACATGAAGCGCAGCTTGGCGGCGTGGTTGACGATCTGGTCCATCGGCACGGTGATGAAATTCATCAGCATGATTTCGGCGATCGGCCGCATGCCGGCCAGCGAGGCGCCGATGGCGGCACCGACGATGGCCTGCTCGGAAATCGGCGTGGTGCGGACCCGGTTGCCGAATTTGGTGGACAGGCCCTTGGTGACCTTGAACACGCCACCGCCCTCTTCGTCGGCGATGTCCTCGCCCAGCATGATGACGCTGGAGTCCATCTCCATGGCGTCATGCAGGGCGCGCGAATAAGCCTCGGTGAAGGTGATGGTGGCAGCGGTTGCGGCCGGAGCGGCGGTGGCGGTGCTCATGCGGCGGCTCCTGCGACAGGGGCGTAGATGTCGATGTCGATTTCCCGCAGGTCCGGTGTCGGGCTGTCGGCGGCAAACTGCAGGGCGTCGTCGATTTCAGCTTCGATCTGCTGCTTGAGGACATCAAGATCGGCTTCCGAGGCGATGCCGCTGGCCAGCAGGGCGGCGCGGGCGATCGGCATCGGGTCGCGGGCCAGGGCGGCGTCGTACTCGGCCTTGGGGATGTAGGCACCCGGGTCGCCAAAGTAATGGCCCATGAAGCGGAAGGTCTTGGCTTCCAGCAGGGTCGGGCCTTCACCGGCGCGGGCACGGGCGACGGCGTCGCCGGCGGCTTGCCACATCGCTTCCGGGTCGTTGCCGTCGACGGTGACGCCGCGCATGCCGGGGCCGTAGGCGGCGGCACGATCCGAAATACGGGCCACCGGGGTGGCCTTGTCGTACTGGGTGCATTCGCCGTAGCCGTTGTTCTGGCACAGGAAGATCACCGGCAGTTTCCACAGCGACGCCAGGTTGAGGGCTTCGTGGAAGGCGCCGATGTTGGAGGCGCCGTCACCGAAGGTGCACAGCGTCACGCGGGTGTCGCCCTTGAGCTGGCTGGCCCAGCCCAGGCCGGTGGCGATCGGCAGGCCGCTGCCCACCACGCCGGTGGTCACCATCACCCCGGAGGCCGGGTGGGTGATGTGCATCGGCCCGCCCTTGCCCTTGCAG
>DATILC010000328.1:0-35071 GCA_035476855.1 Solimonas sp.
TCACTTCGGCGATGATCTGGTAGCGGGTGTTGCGGTCGGCGCGCAGGTGCAGCTCCGGCTGCGGCTCCTGCTGGCCGGCCTCGCGCATGCGCTCGAAGGCCGTGGCCTTGTCCAGCACCTCGCCGTTCCAGTACAGGGCGCCGTCCTGGTCGATCGAGAATTCGATCTTGTTCGGCTGCGGCGGGTTGCTGGCCGCGCTGGTGCGCGGCAGGTCGATCTTCACCGCATGCGACAGCAGCGGTGCGGTGATGATGAAGATCACCAGCAGCACCAGCATGACGTCGATCAGCGGCACCATGTTGATCTCTGCCATCGGCGCGGAATGGCCCTTCTGTTCAAAGCCGCCGAACGCCATCTCAGGCTCCCGTCTTCAGCTTGATGACGTTGCCGGCACCCGCCACCTGCTGGCCGGTGGTCAGGAAGGCGAACAGGTCATGGGCGAAGGCGTCGAGGCGCGACAGCACCACGCGGTTGTCGCGCACCAGGTAGTTGTAGCCCAGCACCGCCGGGATCGCGACCGCGAGGCCGACGCCGGTCATGATCAGCGCCTCGCCCACCGGGCCGGCAACCTTGTCCAGCGTGCCGGAGCCGGACATGCCGATGCTGACCAGCGCGTGGTACACGCCCCAGACCGTGCCGAACAGGCCGACGAAGGGGGCGGTGGAACCCACCGAGGCCAGCACGCTGAGGCCCGATTCCATCTTGGCGGTTTCCTCGTCGATGACCTTGCGGATCGTGCGGGTGAGGAACTCGGAGGCGGTGCCGGCCTCCTCCAGGCGGCTGGCGCCGTAGCGGGCGTGGTGCTCGCGCGCGGTGATGGCGTGATGCGCCAGGTGCGAGAACGGCTCGTCGGCGCTGTGGCCGGCCACCGCTGCGTGAACCTCGTCCAGGCTCTTGGCGTTCCAGAAGAAGTCGAGGAATTCCTTGCTGCGCTTCTGCTCCAGGCGCGAGCGGATCGTCTTGAACACGATCAGGTACCAGCTGGCGACGCTCATCGCCAGCAGCACCATCAGCAGGAACTTGCCCAGGGCATCGGACTGGGCGATGAAATGGGAAAAGCCGAGGGATTGGGGTTCCATGGACGGACTCTGGATGACTTAGTTGAGGACGAAATCGACCGGCACTTCGGCGCGGCCTTCGATGGCGGTGTCGCCGCGCCTGGAGGGCTTGAACTTCCAACCGCGTACCGCGTTCATTGCGGCCTGGTCCAGGCGCGGGTAGCCGCTGGATTTCTTGATCGACAGCGAAATCACACGTCCCTCGGCGCTGACCAGCACGTCGAGCAGGACGCTACCTTCCTCGCCCAGGCGCTTTGCCGTCGAAGGGTAGGTGGGCTGAGGGTTCTTGAGATATGCGAGGTCGGAGCGCGGCGGTTCGATCACGGCCGGTGCAGCCGCCTGCGGGGCCGGTGTTGCCTCGATCGGCGGCAGCGGCTCGGGCTGGGGCGGAGCGGGCGGGGCCTCGATCGCCTTCGGCGCCGGAGTCGGGTCCGTCGTGGTGATCAGCGGCTTGGGCCTGGGCTTCTCGACCGGCCGTGGCGGCGGTGGCTCGGGCGGCCGCATCGGTTCCGGCGCGGGCGGTGCAATGAACTCGACGAACAGCGGCTTGGGCGCCTCGACGGCAGGAATCATCTGCGTCAGCGATACCGCAGCCCAGAGGCCGAGCGCATGCAGGCCGGCGACGACGGCAAAGCTGCCCAGGTTCAGCGGACGGTCGTTGGAGGAAAGCACTGCCTGCATGTCGATGAGGCTGCTGCAGGCGTCCCGGGCATGACACTGTCGGGGCACCGCAGGAGATTTAACCTGCCATTGAGAATGTTTCTCATTCTAGCAGCGGCTCCGCCGCAGCCGCAAGGCGGGCGCGGCGTTGTGGCGCCCTGCAATCAGAGGGTCAAGCCTCTGATTTTCGCGCAAATGATGTCACCATATTGTCACTGCGCAGAAACAAGACAGCCGAAAGCAGCCCCTCGCGACGGGGCCGGCCGCGCAACCACATGCCGGAACCTGATGGATGAAACCGCTGACCACTGCCGCCCGCGTCGCCCTCGTTGCCGTGACGATCTACGCCGCCTTCCTGCTGCTGCTGGCGCTGAGCATGCCGCCGGAAGTGTTCAAGCCGCTGTTTGCCGAGAATGGTCCCTTCGAGCGGATGAGCATCCTGCTGTGGGCCACCCTGGGCGCACTGATGCTGCTGCTGGAATGGCGCTCGCCGCAGGCGCGGTGGCTGGGCATCCTGGCCCTGGTGTTCGCCGGCCGCGAGGCTGACCTGCACCATGCCTACACGGTGATGAGCCTCACCAAGATCAAGTTCTACCTCAGCCCCGCGGTGCCGCTGATGCAGAAGCTGGTCGGCGGGCTGGTGCTGGTGCTGGCCGTGGCACTGATCGTCTACGCGGCGCGGCTGTTCTACCGTTTCTTCATCAACGGTGGCCTGCGTACGCCGCTGGGCCAGGTGTTGCTGATGCCGGTACTGCTGCTGCCGGCCTCCAAGATCGTCGACCGCTTCTCGTCACAGCTGTACGAGCTGTTCGGCATCCGCCTGCCGGCGACCACGGGGCAGATCGTGGCTGCCTTCGAGGAGGGCATGGAGATGGCGATGCCGGCGCTGTTCATCATCGCGCTGGTGCTGGCCCGCGCCGTGCAGCGCGAGGCGAAGGCAGCGCTGCAGCAGCTTTCCTAGCGGGTTGCAGCCAGGCTGACGAAGTCCGGCTTCTCACGCACCGCGCAGTCGGGGCAGGGCCAGCTGTCCGGGATCTGCGCCCAGCGCGTGCCGGGCGGGAAGCCCTCGCGCGGACAGCCCAGCACCTCGTCGTAGATGTAGCCGCAATCGGAGCACTGGTAGCGCGTCGCTGCCGCCTGCGGTTCTGCCTTTGCCAGCGCGTGCTCCTGCGGGAACAGCTCCGGATGACCGCCGTCCAGCGGCTTGTGGTCCCAGCGCGCCAGCAGCGCCGCGCGTTTCGGCGGATGGAGATTGGCCAGGCTGAGGTCGCCGTCGTAGTGCTGTACCACCAGCGGGTCCATCTGACGGAACCACAGCGGCGGGATGTAGGCCGGGATCAGCATCGAGGCATAGCCCGACGGCAGTTGCGGGCTTTCGTCGAAATGGCGCAGGGCCTGGAAGCGGCGCGTCGGATTGGCGTGGTGATCCGAGTGCCGCTGCAGTTGGTAGAGGAACAGGTTGGTGACGATATTGTTGCTGTTCCAGGAATGCGCCGGCGAGCAGCGCTCCCAGCGGCCGGAGGGCAGCTTCTGGCGCTGCAGGCCGTAGTGCTCGATGTAGTTGATCACCTCGAGCAGCGAGGCGCCGTAGAAAGCCTGCAGCAGCAGGAAGGGCAGCGCCAGCCAGCCGGCCCAGAGGCCCAGGGCGCCGAACAGCAGCAGCGTCATGCTCCAGGCCTGCAGATTCTCGTTATGCAGACTCCAGGTGCCGTG
Organism: Solimonas sp.; assembly: GCA_035476855.1. GTDB lineage: Bacteria > Pseudomonadota > Gammaproteobacteria > Nevskiales > Nevskiaceae > Solimonas_A. The sequence goes on from DATILC010000328.1 coordinate 3,432, forward strand.
GCCGTTGCGCGCCAGCCGCTCCCGCTCGATCTGCCAGGCGGAACGCAGGCTGCCGATCATCGTCCGCGGCAGGAAGGCCCAGAAGCTTTCGCCCATCTTCGAGCTGGCCGGGTCGTCCGGTGTGGCGACGTTCTTGTGGTGCCCGCGGTTGTGCTCGACGAAGAAATGGCCATAGGCCACCGGCGCCAGCGTCAGCCTGGCCAGCCAGCGGTCGGTGGTGTTGGTCTTGTGCCCGAGTTCATGGGCGGTGTTGATGCCGATGCCGTTGATCGCACCGACCGTGAACATCAGGCCGATCCATTCCCAGGCCGCGAGTCCGCCATGTACCGACAGCCAGGCACCCCAGGCGGTCAGTGCGAACTGCGTCGGCAGGTAGGCCATGACGATCACGCGGTAGTAGCGGTCGTTCTCGAGCTGGGCGACGGCACTTTCCGGAGGATTGTTGCGATCAACGCCGACCAGCCAGTCGAGCATCGGGATCAGCAGGTAGATCAGGATCGGGCCGCCCCAGAGGAAGCCACCCAGGCCGGTCAATTGGTGAATCGCCAGTGCGCACAGGGCGAGCACCGGGATCAGAGGGCTGAGCAGCCACCAGAAGCGCTTGCCGTCGACCCAAGCCACCGGGGCCGCGTTGATCGTGGTCGTTGCCATCCGACTTCCTCCGGCGGTGCAGTGCCGCCTCGCATCGAGCCTTTGTTGTACGCCCGGGCCGCCAGCAGCGTCAACGCGGGCTCCGACCGTCGGCGAGGCAGGGTCGGCCGTCGGCGGGAAGCCATTTGTCAACGGCACCGCTGGCAAGCTGTGCGCAGCTTACCGAGGGGTCTTCATGTCGATTTTCAAGCGCCTGCAGGAACTGGTCGGCGGTTCATCCGCATCGCCGCGTCGCAACCGTGAGGAACCGCGCCTGCCGGAACATCTTTTCGTGATCCCTGAGCGGGGCCCCGTACCCCAGCCGATACCGGTCAAGCGGGATCGCTGAGATCGCTGCGGCCGCCTCAGGGGTAACCGTGGTCAGCCGCTGACGGACTGCACGACGGTCGCTTCGCCGTTGATGCTCATGTCGAAGATGCGGCACTTCGGGCTCAGGGCACGGACCAGGCCGATCGCATGGATGCAGTCCGTGCGATGGGCGTAAGTCTGCGCACTGCGGGCGACGGTCTCGTTGTTCCCGGCCTGGAAGGTCCAGTACCACTGGCCTTCGGTGTTCCTGTGCATTTCGAAATCTGCTGCCACGTCAAACCTCTGCCGTTGCCCAGCGGGCTGCGACCCCATGTCGCGATGCCATTGTCGACACGGATCCGGCGCTGCGCCTCGTCCAAGTCGACCATGCCGGCCATCCCGGCCGTACTGACAAAAAACCCCGCATCGCTGCGGGGTTACAACACATGGTGGAGGTGAGGGGAATCGAACCCCTGTCCGTCAGCTGTCCACCCTAGGATCTACATGCGTAGCCTGCTCATTGGTTTTCGTCTTCGGTTCCCGGAGAGGCACGGAACGCCGTCGCTTATCCCCTTAGGGTTTTAGCAACTAGGCCAAGGGCGGGCTTTGTTGCGAGTTGATGAGAGTCGACATCTGATTCAGGGGCATCAACACCACCTGGTCAGACGCTCGCCGGGATTAGGCGGCGAGGGCGTAGTTGGAGTCGTTCGCAACTAGCTTGGTTGCCATAGGATTTACGAGGACATGACACCTCGGCATGCACTTCGGGTTTCATAACCGGCGTCGAAGCCAGGTCACCCCCTTGTGAATCTCGATTGTAGCACTCCGACCGCAGTAGCAGCGGCCGGGTTCCGTTTCAGGCTAGTTTCTCCAGTTCGTCCAGTGCCTCGCCCATGTAGACGGCGATGCGCTGCATGTGCGGCAGCGCGTCGCGACAGCTGATCAGGCCGATGTTGAAAGTGCCGGCGTAGGACAGGCAGGTGATGTTGAGCGCCAGGCCATGCGCCGGCATGCCCAGCGGATACATCGACTCCATGCGGGCGCCGTTCAGGTACAGCGCCTGCGCGGGCCCCGGCACGTTGGAAATGGTGATGTTGTGGTTCGGCGGCGTGCGCCCGCCGAAACCCAGGCCCTGCTGCAGCGTCGAGGGCGCCATCAGCAGCAGGACATAAGGTGTCTGCAGCTCCCGCGGCAGGGCCTGGAGATGCGTCTTGGCACGGCTGGTGGAGGCCCGGATCGCGGCCAGCCGCTGCCGCGGATCGGCGATGTCGCTGCCCAGCGTGGCGAACATGAAGCTGATCGCGTTGCCGGTGCCCTGGTCATCCGCCAGGCGCAGGCTGACCGGCAGCCCGGCGGTGAGGGCTCGGCTTGGCAGCGCGCCGGCTTCGTCGAGGAAGCGGCGCAGCGCGCTGCCCGCCAGGTAGAGGATGAGATCGTTGAGCGTGCAGTCGGTAGCCCGTGCCAGCGCCTTGAGCCGGGCCAGGTCGTACTGCTGGGTAGCGACACGGCGCGCCGCCGTGATGCGGGCATTGAGCGGCGAGTCGGGGCAGGAGAAGGGGGCCTTCAACTCGGCACCGGGTCGCGCCGACTCCAGGCTCATGCCTGCCAGCGTCCGGCCCAGCCTCAGCAGCGAGCGCAGGCCCCGGGGCGATTTGCGGGCGGGCGCCGGTGCGCTGTCGGCGCGCGGTTCGCGCGCAGGGGGTGCCGTCGCCCAAGGGGGCGGCAGGTCGCGTGCCGCGGGGTTGGTCGAGAACACCCGGCCCATCAGGCGGGCAGCGCTGACGCCGTCGATCAGCGCGTGGTGCATCTTCATGACCAACGCGAAGCGATCACCCTCCAGACCCTCGATCAGCGTGCATTCCCACATCGGCCGGGATGGGTCCAGCGGCTGGGCGTGGAGCAGCGACACCTGCTCACCGAGTGCGCGCTCGCCGCCGGGTCGAGGCAGGGCGCAGAAGCGGACGTGGTACTCCAGATCCACGTCCCCGTCGATGCGCCAGGCCGGCAGCCAACGGCCCAGCAGGGGGCTGGCGAGTCGCAGGTTCCAGGGCGCGACCAGCTGGCGGGGATCGCGGAAATGCTGGACCAGCCGCCTCAGGAAATCCTCGGGCGCGTCCGCCGGCAGTGCGAAGGTCTGCAGGACCGACACGTGCTGCGGCGTCGCCCGCGACTCCAGGTACAGGAATGACGCATCCACCGGGCTGATCAGCTGCATGGGGGCACCTGGGTCGCTGCTGACGTCGGGGCATCATGCCATGAACGGCAAAGGCCGCCCGGAGGCGGCCTCATGGCACCGGATCGGGTGACTACGCCCGCTTGCGCATGATCCGGTCCTTGTCGCGCTGCCAGTCCTTGTCCTTCTCATCGGCGCGCTTGTCGTGTTGCTTCTTGCCCTTGGCCAGGCCGACCTGCAGCTTGGCGCGGCCGCGGGTCCAGTGCATGTCCAGTGGCACCAGCGTGTAGCCGGCGCGCTCGACCTTGCCGATCAGCTGCGCCAGCTCGCGCTCGTGCATCAGCAGCTTGCGGGTGCGGGTGGAGTCGGCGATCTCGTGGGTGCAGGTGTGCTTGCCCGGGGTGAAGTGCGCGCCGATCAGCCAGGCCTCGCGGTTCTTCAGCACGACATAGGCCTCGGTGATCTGTACACGGCCCTCGCGCAGGCTCTTCACCTCCCAGCCCTGCAGCATCAGGCCGGCCTCGTAGGACTCCTCGATGAAGTAGTCGTGGCGTGCGCGACGGTTCTCGGCTATGCGCCGTTCGCCGTCGTTCTTGTTGTCTTCCTTCTTGCTCATTGCGGAATTATAGATGGCTGGCCGCTAAACTACGCTGATGAACATCCGCGAGAGCAGTCACGGCTACTGGACATCGTCGCGCAGCTTCCTGTGGGTCGCCGCCGGCGCCACGGTCGGCATCGGCAATGTCGCGCGCCTGCCGTACCTGATGGGCGAGCATGGCGGGGTCATCTTTCTCGGTTTCTACCTGATCTGCCTGCTGCTGGTCGGCCTGCCGCTGCTGGCCACGGAGTGGGTGCTGGGGCGCTGGATGCGCGACGACGTGATCAGCGGCTTCCGCCGCCTGGTCGACACCTCCGGCGCCTCGCGCTTCTGGGTATCGATCGGCTACCTGTCGCTGGTCAGCGCGGTGATGGTCCTGTCCTATTACAGCGTCTACGCCGGCTGGAGCCTGGCCTACGCGGTGCGCGCCGCCGGCGGTGCGCTGGCCGTTGCCTCGCCCGAGCAGACCGGTGCGTCCTTCCTGCTGCTGGCACAGGACCCGGAGCGCAGCCTGTCCTGGCACACGATCTTCATGGTGACCGCCTGCATCATCGTCGCCCACGGCTTCCGCGACGGCATCGAGCGCGCGGCGCTGCGCCTGCTGCCGGCGGCGTTCCTGATCGCGATCACCCTCTGCGTCTACGCCTTGCTCAACGGCAGCACGGCGGCGGCGCTGAAGTTCCTGCTGACGCCGGACTGGTCGAAGTTCGGCTGGCGCGGCGCGCTGGAGGCACTGCAGGCGGCCTTCTTCACCCTGAGCATCGGCTTCGGCGCGATGCTGGCGCTGGGCAGCTACCTGCCGTCCAACGCGCCGTTGAAGCGCCTGGCACTGGGCGTGGTGCTGATGGACACGATCTTCAGCCTGCTTGCCGGTCTGGCGATCTTTGCGCTGATTTTCAGTGCCGGCGTGGAACCGGCGAACAGCGTGATCGCGCTGATCTTCCAGACGCTGCCGGCGGCACTGCCAGAGGGCGCCTACGGACGCGCCGTGGCGACCTTGCTGTACCTGATGCTGTTCCTGGTGACGCTGACCTCGGCCACCACGCTGCTGGAGCCGATGACGCGTTACCTGATGGACCGCGTCCGCACCACGCGCGTCTATGCGGCAACCACCAGTTCGCTGCTGATCTGGTTCCTGGGCCTGGGCACCCTGCTGTCCTTCGGCGCCCTGCAGGACCTGCAGCTGCTGGGGCGCAACTTCTTCGAGTGGATGCAGTGGCTCACCGGCAGCTGGTTCGCGCCGATCACGGCCCTGATGATCTGCATCTTCACCGCGCGGATCATGCCGGTGGAAATGGCGCGCAGCGCCTTCGGCGAACGCGAGCAGTGGCTGTTCGGGGTCTGGCGCGCGCTGCTGCGCTACCCGACGCGGCTGGCGCTGGTGGTGATCCTGTTCTATTCGGCCGGACTGCTCGACTGGCTGGCCAAGCTCTGGGAAGGCTGATGGCGTCGCTGGAGCGTTCCGCGCTGCTGCGCTTTCCGGCGCAGGAGATGTACCGGCTGGTGGGTGACATCGAGGCCTACCCGCAGTTCCTGCCGGGCTGCACCTCGGCACTGGTGGAGCACACCGAGGGCGACCTGGTCCGGGCGCGGCTCGGTTTTCGCGTCAAGGGACTGAGCGACAGCTTCGCCACCGAGAACCGCCTGGAGGAAGGGCGGCGCATCCACATGCGCCTGGTCGACGGCCCCTTCCGCCAGCTCAGTGGCGCCTGGGAATTCCTGCCGCTGGGCGAGGATGCCTGCAAGGTGACGCTGAAGCTGTCGCTGGAATTCGGCAGCCGCCTGCTGGAGAGCAGCCTGTCGCCCTGGCTGGACCGTGCCGTCAACGCCATCATCGAAGCCTTCCGCCAGCGCGCCGGGAGCCTGCATGGGCGGTGATGAACCGGCGCCTGGCCGGATCCGCATCGAGGTGGCCTACGCGCTGCCGCAGCAGCAGCTGATCCTGGCGCTGGAAGTGGAGCAGGGCACGACCCTGCGCGAGGCGGTGCAGCGCTCGGGCATCCTCGAGCGTTTCCCGCAGATCGACCTGGAGCGCGATCGCCTCGGCATCTTTTCGCGTCCGGCGGCGCCGGACGCGGTGCTGCGCGAGGGCGACCGGGTCGAAATCTACCGCCCGCTGATCATCGATCCCAAGGAAGCGCGGCGCCGGCGGGCACGCCCGACACGCCGCTGACTCACTTGGTGACGCGCTTCTGCACCGTCGCGGAAGTGAAGAATTCCGGCTTGTACTGCAGCGTGAAGTTGTACGGCTTGTCCTCGTTGAACATGGCCGTGATGAAGTAGCGCCCGCTCTCGAAGTGGTAGATCACTTCCGGCGCCGCCGAACTGGCGAGGATGTTGTAGCCGAACTGGGTGTGGCCTTCCTGGAACTGCTGGAGCTCGCCGCGGTTGTTGTAGTTGTCGACCAGGACGATGTTCCAGCCATCCTCGTCGAGGTAGAAGCGACGTTTCTTGAAGGTATGCGATTGGCCCGGACGCAGATCGGCCTCGACCACCCAGACGCGATGCAGCTCGTAGCGCGCCAGGTCCTGGTTGAGGTGCTTCGGCTTCGGCAGCTGCGAGAAGCGGATGCGATTGCTGCCGATCTTGTGCGAGTTGTACGGGATGTACAGCTCCTTCTTGCCGACCAGCTTCCAGCTGTAGCGCTCCAGCGTGCCGTTGAACGTGTCCACCTGGTCGTAGAACTGGTGGCCGTCGGTGCCCTCGGCGGGGTTGTCGCAGCACACGGTCGGCGCGCGGCGGACGCGCTTGAGCGTCGGCGTGTAGATCCAGGCGGCTCGGCCTTCGCTGCCGGTGCCGGCCTTGTCGTGGACCAGGATGGTGGTACCGGCAACGCGGGGCGGGGCGACGGTGGAAGCGAGGTACTTGAGGAAGTCGCCCTCGCCGCGATGCAGGATCAGCGGCGCCTTGATCGAGCCGTAGGTGAACTGCACGTCCTCGACGATCTTGGTCAGCTGGTACTGGCCGTCCGGCTGCACGATCATCTGGTTGTTGTAGCGCTGCACCGTCTCGCCGCGCCAGCGCAGCTTGTGGTTCCAGATCGGCTCCGGCCCGGTCTTCGGGATCGGGAAGGGGAAGCCCATGCGGCAGCCGTCGAGATCCTCCACGCCGAACAGCTCGCAGTTGCCGGCGTTTTCCTTGGTCGAGGCGTAGATCTCCGGCGGCATCGCCACCGGGCGATGGCCGGGGTAGACCATCATCTTGTAGGTCGGATGGGTCGCCAGCAGCTTCTTGTGGCCTTCCGACAGCTTGTCCTGGAAACGCGACATGTTGGCGGTGGTGATCACCTGCAGCGGCTGCTCGGCGTCGATCACGGAGTCCGAATAGAACTCGCCGGAGAGATTGCCGCGCTGCTTGCCCGGGGTCCAGGCGGGGATGCTGCCGTCCTTGTTGGCGGCTTTCTCGGCGCCCACGGGCGTCAGCTCGACACCCAGCCTTGCGGCCTCCTGCGGGCTGACCCTGGCTTGCGCCGGGAATACGGCCAGCAGTCCAGCCAGCAGCGCCACACGCAGGCCCTTGCGCTTCGTCGTCATGCTTTCCCCCTCGTGGCGGGTCTGGGCCCGCTTGCCTCTAGCGCTGTTCGGGCGTGATCACCACGCCGGATTCCTTGTCCTTCTCGCTGGCCTCGCGGGTGTCCTCGGCCTGCGCCTTCTTGTCCTCGCGGATCACGGTCTTCACGTCCGGGCTTTCCAGCGCCTTGTCGTCGCTGCCGGTGGCCTTGTTGCCTTCCATGCGCGCCAGCTTGTCGCCTTCGAACCAGAGGCTGACCACGCGCGACGACACCTTGCCGCGCGGCGACTTGTAGTAGCCGACGTAGTCCCAGCGCTGGTCCTCGAAGGGGCTGGCGGCGACCGGGGTGCCGAGCAGGAACTTGACCTGCTCGCGGGTCATGCCGGTCTGCAGCTGGTCCAGCTGCTTCTGTTCAATGACGTTGCCCTGGCGGGTCGGCAGCTTGTAGACGATCTGGCATGCGCTGAGGCACAGCGCCATGACAATCAACGAAAAAACGCGCATTGGGTTGATGCCTTATAAGGGAGTGCGATAATACCGGAAACCTACCTGGGACAGGCACAACGTGGAATCCTCCGACCTTCGCAGCGCTGGCCTCAAGGTCACGCTGCCGCGCCTGAAAATCCTCGAGATGCTGGAGCGCAATCCTGCGCGCCACATGTCGGCCGAAGACATCTACCGCAAGCTGATGGATTCCGAGGAAGACATCGGCCTGGCCACGGTCTACCGCGTGCTGACCCAGTTCGAGGCCGCGGGGCTGGTCAAGCGCCACCACTTCGAGGGCGGCCATGCCGTGTTCGAACTGGAACGCGGCCCGCACCACGACCACATGGTCAATCTGGACAGCGGCGAAGTCATTGAGTTCGTCAGCGAGGAAATCGAGAAGCTGCAGAAGCAGATCGCCGAGAAGCACGGCTTCATCGTCGAGGACCACAGCCTGGTGCTGTACGTGCGGCCGAAGCGGAAAAAGAACTGAGCCGACAGTGAAACGGAAAAGGGCCGCGACGCGGCCCTTTTTTCGTTGCTGCGACGGGTTCTAGCCCGCATTTCTCACAGGGGGATCGAGCGATGGCGCCGGGCGGAGCGTGCTGGACGCCGGGCTGGAGGGCGCCCAATAGCCGTAGCTATTGGGCGACCGAAGCCCCAGTCCAGCGCGGTCCGAACCAGCCAGCGCCGATTCAGCCGGAGAATCCATCCGACAGGCTGTTCGCACGCCGGACCGCCGAAACTCCCTAATCTCTTCAATTGGGAAGCGGGATTCTCCGGCGACCCTGTGAGAAATGCGGGCTAGCCGGCGGCCTTGGCCGAAGAGCGCTTCAGCATGTCGCGGGCGTGGTTCAGCGCGGCGCTGGTGATCTCGACGCCGCCCTGCATGCGGGCCAGTTCCTCGACGCGCTCCTTGTCGTTGAGGACGCGGACGCGGGTGTAGGTCTGGCCGGCCTTGACCTCCTTGTGGATCGCCAGCTGCTGGTGGCCCTGGGCCGCAACCTGGGCCAGGTGGGTGACGCTCATCACCTGGCGCTCGGCGCCCAGCTCACGCAGCTTCTGGCCGACCACTTCGGCGACGCCGCCGCTGATGCCAGCGTCGACCTCGTCGAAGATCATGGTCGCAGCGCCGGAGCGCTGCTGGCCCACCACCTGCACCGCCAGCGACACGCGCGACAACTCGCCGCCGGAGGCGACCTTGGCCAGCGCCCGCGGCGGCTGGCCGGGGTTGGCGCTGAAGTCGAAGCGGATTTCGTCGTCGCCGGCAACGCGGGGCCTGCCCTCGGCATCGGTCTCGATGCTGGCGAGGAACTGCGCATTGGCCATGCCCAGCTGGCGCACGATCGCCGTCACTTCCTCGCCGAAGGTCTTCGCCGCCTTGCGCCGGGCAGTGCTGAGCGTGCCGGCGGCCTTGCGGTAGACCTTGAGTGCTTCGTCGCGCTGCTTCTCCAGCTTCTCCAATTGCCCGGCAGCATCTTCGAGGCCGCCGAGCTCGGTCTGCAGGCTGGCCAGCCGTTCCGGCAGTTCGGTCGGCTTGATGCGGTGCTTGCGGGCAAGGTCGTGGATGTCGGCCAGCCGGGTCTCCAGCTGTGCCAGGTGCTCGGGGTCGAGGTCCAGCTTGCCGAGCAGGCGCTTGAGCGAATCGGCAGCCTCGCGCACCTGGGCCTGGGCGCTCTCGGTCAGGTCCAGGGCCTCGCGGAAGCCCTCGTGCAGCGGCACCAGGCCGGTGAGCAGGCCGGTGGTGGTCGCCAGCTGGTCGTAGAGGCTGGCCTCGGCGCCGTAGAGCAGTTCCTGCGCCTGGCCGCCGTCCTGCAGCAGGCGCCCGGCATTGGCCAGCCGCTTGTGCTCGATATCGATGCGCTCGATCTCGCCTTCGGCCAGGCCCAGGGCTTCCAGCTCCTGCAACTGGAAGCGCAGGTAATCGAGCTGCGCCGGGTCGCGGTCACCAGCCTTGCGCAGGCGCTCGATCTGGCGCTCGACCTCGGCATGGGCCTTTGCGGCCTCGCGCACCGACTCCAGCGCCGGGGCGTAGCCGCCGTAGCCGTCGACCAGGCCGCGCTGGACGTCGGGGCGCAGCAGGGTCTGGCTCTCGGACTGGCCGAAGATCTCGATCAGCCGTTCACCAAGTTCCCGCAAGGGGCCGGCATTGACCGGCTGGCCGTTGACGAAGGCGCGGGTGCGGCCCTCGGCATAGACGATGCGGCGCACCAGGCAGCGGCCCGGCTCGTCCTCGTCGCGCAATTCCTGTTCGGCCAGCCAGCTGGCGGCCTCGCTGGCGTCGTCCAGGCTGAATTCGGCACTGACCTCGGCCTTGTCCTGGCCGCTGCGGACCAGCGCAGCGTCGGCGCGGTTGCCGGTGATCAGGCCGATGGCGTCGATCAGGATCGACTTGCCGGCACCGGTCTCGCCGGTGAGGGTGGTGTAGCCACGGCGGAAATCGAGCTCGAGCTCGTCGATGATCGCCAGATTCTTGATCTGCAGATGGGTCAGCATGGGTCAGGCAGGTGGGTTAGCTGGCGCTGTCCTGGACAGGTCCGCGGCCCCAATGAAGTTTGTTTCGCAAGAGTTTGAAATAACTATAGTTCTTCGGGTGAATCAGGTGCAGTGGCCAGTCCGCCTTGAGGACCTCGATGGCGTCGCCCGGCTGCAGGATCTCGCTGGTCTGGCCGTCACAGGTCAGCATCACCCGGGTGCCCTCGGAGCCGCGCAGCACGATGCGCACGGTCTGGCTGGCGCTGACCACGATCGGGCGGTCCGACAGGGTGTGCGGGCAGATCGGCACCAGCGCCAGCGCGTCCAGCGAGGGGTACAGCACCGGGCCGCCGCCGGACAGGGCATAGGCCGTGGAGCCGGTGGGCGAGGCGACGATGAAGCCGTCGGCACGGTGCTGGGAGATGAATTCGCCGTCGATCCAGGTTTCGAACTCGAGCATGCGGATCGCCGCCTGGTTGCGGATCACCACGTCGTTGACCGCCAGGAAGGACTGCACCGGCTTGTCCTCGCGCAGGATGCGGGCGCAGAGCAGCAGTCGCTCCTCGCGCACGTACTCTCCCCCGAAGATCGCGGCGAGGGTCTCGCGCATCACCTCCGGCCGCACATCGACCATGAAGCCGAGCCGGCCCTGGTTGATGCCCAGCAGGGGTACGCCGGCCGGAGCCAGTTCGCGGGCCGCCGACAGCAGGGTGCCATCACCACCGACCACCACCACCAGGTCGCAGCGCTTGGCGAGGTCGGCACGGTTCACGGCGCTGATCGATTCCTCCACCAGATCAGCGCTGTAGGCGTCGACCAGCACGGTGCGGCCCAGTTCGTCGAGGTTGCGGCAGAGCGCGTTGAGCACGGGCGCGACCTGAGGGCTGCGGTGCTTGCCGATCACACCGACGGTCTGGAAATGGTTCATGGGAACGGGGAGGCCGTGACCGGCGAAAGGTAGCATGAAACACTGCGCAGCTGATCCGTTCGTGCTATTGAAAAGCACCGCTAAATTCTTCATTTTGATTACATGTCGAATCCACTGGACGCGCGCGCCGCGGAGCTGCTGAAACTGCTGGTCGAGCGTTACATCCACGACGGCCAGCCGGTCGGCTCGCGCACGCTGTCGCGCATGGCGGCGCTGGGCCTGTCGCCGGCGACGATCCGCAACGTCATGGCCGATCTGGATGATCTGGGCTTCGTCGCCTCACCGCATACCTCGGCCGGCCGCATCCCGACCACGCGCGGCTACCGCTACTTCGTCAACGAGCTGCTGTCGCCGGAATCGCTCAGCGACGGCGAGCGCGAACAGATCCTCGATGCCCTGGTACCGGGGCGCACCCAGTCACCGGCCGACCTGGTGCAGGCCGCCTCGGCCCTGCTGTCGCAGCTGTCGCACATGGCCGGCGTGGTCACCGTGCCGCGGCGCAACCTGGCGATCCTGCGGCGCATCGAGTTCCTGCCGCTGTCGGGCAACCGCGCCCTGGCGATCCTGGTGGTCAACCAGCACGAGGTGCAGAACCGCGTCATCCACACCGAACGTCCCTACGGCGCCGACGAACTGGGGCGCTACGCCAACATGCTCAACGAGCAGTTCGCCGGCCGCGACCTGGTGAGCCTGCGCAACGCCCTGATGTCCGATGCCATGGACACCCAGAACCGCCTCAACCTGCAGCTGCGCGATGCCGCGACCATGGCCGAACAGGCCGTCACCGGCAGCCCGGCGCCGGACTACGTGCTGGCCGGCGGCGCCAACCTGATGGGCTTCCAGGAACTGGCCGACGTGCAGCGCCTGCGCGGCCTGTTCGACGCCCTCGACCGCAAGCGCGACCTGCTGAACCTGTTCGACCAGTGCCTCGGCGCCGACGGCGTGCAGCTGTTCATCGGAGACGAGTCGGGCTACCGGGTGCTGGACGAGTGCAGCGTGGTCACCGCGCCTTATTACGTCGACGGGCAGGTCGCCGGCGTGCTGGGCGTGATCGGCCCGACCCGCATGGCCTACCACCGCATCATCCCGCTGGTGAAGGAAACCGCCCGGGTGCTGAGCCAGGGCTTGAAAAGCGGGCAGTAAGCCCCATCAGTGGGGCATCGAGGCGTCGACGAGGCGCGGGGCGCAGTTTTTCTTTATCCTGCGCGCCCCCGGCGGTCCGATCCGCCCGTTTTTGCCTTGACCCGCAACGACCACGACATGACCGACACACCGGAACAACAGCCCGGCGCCGCCCCGGATGAGCCACAGATGACTGCCGACCCTGATGCCGTGATTGCGGCCCTGCAAATCGAGCTGGAGCAGGCCCAGGCCCAGGCCGCCGCCGCCAGGGACGCACAGCTGCGCGCCGCCGCCGACCTCGAAAACACCCGTCGCCGCCTCGAGCGCGATGCCACCAGCAGCCTCAAGTTCGCCACCGAGAAGCTGCTCGGCGAGCTGCTCGCGGTCTGTGACAGCCTCGAACTGGGCCTGAAGGCCGCCGCTGGCGAAGGCCCGGCCAAGGCCCTGGCCGACGGTATGCAGCTGACCTACAAGCAGCTGGTGTCGGTGCTGGAAAAGAACGGCGTGAAGCAGCTGGACCCCGCCGGACAGCCGTTCAACCCGGACCACCACCAGGCCATGACCATGGCCGAGTCGTCGGACCTGCCGGCCAACCATGTCCTCAGCGTGCTGCAGAAGGGTTACCTGCTGCATGAGCGCCTGCTGCGCCCGGCGATGGTGGTGGTTTCCCGCGCCCCGGCCACGGCCTCTTGAATTCAGCCTTCACGGCTACAGATAACGCACAAGCAAACGAGTTTACGGAGCATCACCCCATGTCCAAGATCATCGGTATCGACCTCGGCACCACCAACAGCTGCGTGGCGATCCTCGAAGGCAACAACGTCAAGGTCATCGAGAACGCCGAGGGCGAGCGCACCACGCCGTCCATCGTCGCCTACACCGACGACCCGAATCCGATCGTCGGCCGCTCGGCCAAGCGCCAGTCTGTCACCAACCCGTTCAACACCCTGTTCGCGGTCAAGCGCCTGATCGGCCGCCGCTTCGAGGACGCCGAGGTGCAGAAGGCGATCAAGCACTCGCCGTTCAAGATCATCAAGGCCGACAACGGCGATGCCTGGGTCGACGTCAAGGGCAAGAAGCTCGCCCCGCAGCAGATCTCTGCCGAGATCCTGCGCAAGATGAAGAAGACCGCCGAGGACTACCTCGGCCACCCGGTGACCGAGGCGGTCATCACGGTGCCGGCCTACTTCAACGACAGCCAGCGCCAGGCCACCAAGGACGCCGGCCGCATCGCCGGCCTCGACGTCAAGCGCATCATCAACGAGCCGACCGCTGCGGCGCTCGCCTTCGGCCTGGACAAGGTCAAGGGCGACCGCAAGATCGCGGTCTATGACCTCGGCGGCGGCACCTTCGACATCTCGATCATCGACATCGTCGAGGCCGACGGCGAGAAGTCCTTCGAGGTGCTGGCCACCAACGGCGATACCTTCCTCGGCGGCGAAGACTTCGATCACCGCGTGAGCGAGTACATCGCGGCGGAATTCCAGAAGGAGCAGGGCATCGACCTGCACAAGGATCCGCTGGCCCTGCAGCGCCTCAAGGAAGCGGCCGAGAAGGCCAAGATCGAACTGTCCTCGACCACCCAGACCGAGATCAACCTGCCGTACATCACGGCCGACCAGACCGGTCCCAAGCATCTGACGATGAAGCTGACCCGCGCCAAGCTGGAGTCGCTGGTCGATGACCTGATCGCCAAGTCGATGGAGCCCTGCAAGATCGCGCTGAAGGATGCCGGCCTCAAGGCCAGCGAGATCGAGGACATCATCCTGGTCGGCGGCCAGACCCGCATGCCCAAGGTGCAGGAAGCGGTCAAGAACTTCTTCGGCAAGGAGCCGCGCAAGGACGTCAACCCGGACGAGGCGGTCGCCGTCGGCGCCGCGGTGCAGGGCCAGGTCCTGACCGGCGAGCGCAAGGACGTGCTGCTGCTCGACGTCACCCCGCTGTCGCTGGGCATCGAGACCCTCGGCGGCAAGATGACCAAGCTGATCGAGAAGAACACCACGATCCCGACCAAGAAGTCGGAGACCTTCACCACGGCCGACGACAACCAGACCGCGGTGACGATCCAGGTCTACCAGGGCGAGCGCGAGATCGCCTCGGCCAACAAGACGCTGGGCCGCTTCGACCTCACCGGCATCGCGCCGGCGCCGCGCGGCATGCCGCAGGTCGAGGTGATCTTCGACATCGACGCCAACGGCATCCTGCACGTCACCGCCAAGGACAAGGCGACCGGCAAGGAGCAGAGCATCCGCATCACCGCCAACTCGGGCCTCTCGGAAGAAGAGATCCAGAAGATGGTGAAGGATGCCGAGGCCCATGCCGAGGAAGACAAGAAGTTCAACGAGCTGATCACCGCCCGCAACCAGGGCGACGGCATGATCCATGCTGTCGAGAAGTCGCTGAAGGACCTCGGCGAGCAGGTGCAGGCCGACGAGAAGGCCGCGATCGAGACCGCGATTGCCGCGCTGCGCGAAGCCCTCAAGGGCGACGACAAGGCCGACATCGAGGCCAAGACCACGGCGCTGACCGATGCTTCGGGCAAGTTGATGGAGCGCGTCTACGCCGCCAAGGCGGCCGAGGGCGCGGCACCGGGTGGCGAAGCGCCGGGCGGCGCATCGGCGGGCGGGGCGAAGGACGGCGATGTCGTCGACGCCGAGTTCACCGAGGTCAAAGACAAGAAGTAAGCCGTCGGTCGAACGGTACTCAGAGTCCAGCCGGGTCACGACCCGGCTGGCTCGTTTCCGGAATCCGGAAATCAGGGAAGAATTTGGTGGGGCATCAGGGAAGCTGACGCATGTCGAAGCGCGATTACTACGAAGTCCTCGGCGTCGAGAGAACCGCCGGCGATGAAGATCTGAAGAAGGCCTATCGCAAGCTGGCGATGAAGCATCACCCGGACCGCAATCCGGGCGACAAGGCAGCGGAAGACAAATTCAAGGAAGCCAACGAGGCCTATGAAGTCCTGACCGATGCGCAGAAGCGCGCGGTCTACGACAAGCACGGCCACGATGGCCTGCAGCGCGGTGGC
This sequence comes from Solimonas sp., assembly GCA_035476855.1. GTDB lineage: Bacteria > Pseudomonadota > Gammaproteobacteria > Nevskiales > Nevskiaceae > Solimonas_A. The sequence continues at coordinate 18,688 of DATILC010000328.1, forward strand.
CCGGGCGGCGGCGGCGCGGGTGGTTTCTCCGACATCTTCGGTGACGTCTTCGCCGACATCTTCGGCGGTGGCGGCGGCGGACGCGGTGGCCCGCGGCGCGGCGCCGACCTGCGCTACATGATGGAGCTGACGCTGGAGCAGGCGGTGTTCGGCACCACCGAGAGCATCCGTATCCCCACCTGGAGCGACTGCGACCCCTGTCATGGCAACGGCACCGCCGATGCCAAGAAACCCGGCGCCTGCCCGACCTGCAAGGGCTCCGGCCAGGTGCGCGTGCAGCAGGGCTTCTTCGTGCTGCAGCAGACCTGCCCGCACTGCCGCGGCCGCGGTACCCTGATCACCGACCCCTGCAAGAGCTGCCGCGGCGCCGGCAAGGTCAAGCGCGAGAAGACGCTGGAAGTGAAGATTCCGGCTGGCGTCGACACCGGCGACCGCATCCGCCTGACCGGCGAAGGCGAGCCGGGCGACAAGAGTGCGCCGTCAGGCGACCTCTACGTGCAGATCAACGTGCACCCGCACGACTTCTTCGAGCGCGACGGCAACGACCTGCACTGCACCGTGCCGATCTCGATCGTCAGCGCAGCCCTCGGCGGCAAGCTGGAAGTGCCGACACTGGACAGCAAGGCCGAGATCGACATGCCCGAGGGCACGCAGAGCGGCAAGCAGTTCCGCCTGCGCGGCAAGGGCGTGCGCTCGGTGCGCAGCGCGGCGGTGGGCGATCTCTACTGCACGGTGATGGTGGAAACCCCGGTCAAGCTCAACCGTGCGCAGAAGGACCTGCTGCGCGAGTTCGGCAAGACGCTGGAGGGCAAGGAAGGCCGGGCACATCATCCCGACACCTCGTCCTGGCTGGACCGCGCCAAGCAGTTCGTCGACGAGCACCTGAAGTAGCACCATGCCGATCAAGGCCCTGCGCAACCTGCTGATCGGCATGGCCGTACTGGTCGCCGCTGCGGTGATCACCGGTCTGTTCCTGCCGGACACCGCGCACGTCGAACGCTCGACCGTGATCAAGGCCAGCCCGGCGACGGTGTTCCGGCTGCTCAACAGCTTCGAGCACTTCAACGAGTGGTCGCCCTGGGCAACGCTCGACCCGAAGACACAGTACAGCCGCAAGGGTCCGGCGGAGGGTGTCGGCGCCAGCCAGGCCTGGTTCAGCGAGAACCAGGCCGTCGGTTCGGGACGCCAGGAGATCATCGAGTCGGTGCCGAATGAGCGCGTGCGCCTCAAGGTCGAGTTCACCGGCTTCGACAGCGACAACGTCTCCACCTTCACCCTGGTGCCGGAGGGCGAGGGTACCCGCCTGACCTGGGGCTATGACAGCAGCTTCAAGGGCAACCTGATGGGCCGCTACTTCGGCCTTATGCTGGATCGCATGCTGGGCAAGGATTACGAGAACGGCTTGCTGGACCTGAAGCTGCTCGCCGAACGCGACGCCGCGGCCACGCCAGCGCCCGCGCCCTGAAACACGGCGTTTCACCATCCCCGACACACCGCATTCCCCAAGCCTGATGGGGCCGCGGGACGGCCTGCTGCCGGGCTCGTTTTTCCTTCCTCCCCAAAGAAAAGGCTCTTCGCCGATTTGAGGGGAGCTTGTTGTGTCGCTCCCGTCTTGCCTCTCCCTCCGGGAGAGGTCGCGCCGCAGGCGCGGGTGAGGGGCGCGCGTGCAATGAGCAACGGTCGCCACTTTTCGCCTCGTCCCTCACCCCTGCCCCTCTCCCGGCGGGAGAGGGGTTCTGCCTTCCATGCGTACCCGCAGATCGGAGAAGAACCAAAGAAAACGGCCCGCTTGCGCGGGCCGAGGGCTCAAGAGAGAGCGGGAGTTCAGAGGCCGATCACGCCGCCGTCCGTGCGGGTGATGCAGACCGTCGCCGAGCGCGGGCGCTTGCCGGTTTCGCCATTGTCCAGGGCGTTGCGGCTGGCGTTCGGCCAGGAGCGACCAGTCGTGTCCGTGATCGAGCCGCCGTCGCCCGGGTGCTGGATGTTGACGAACATGGTCTTGCCATCCGGCGTGATGTCGACACCGGTGATCTCGCAATCCTTCGGGCCGACCAGGAAGCGGCGGATGTCGGTATCGCTGGCAGCCTTGCCGACGAAAGTGGCCTGGCCGTTCAGCGTCTTCGCACTGCCGTCACCGACCTTGCCGGGCACCGCTGCCAGCATCATGCAGTTGGTGACATCGGTGTAGGCGCCGTCGTCGGTCTGGATCCACAGCACGCCGCGCGGGTCGAACCACAGGCCGTCCGGGCTGGAGAAGTCGTTGGCGTCGGTCAGGGCCGAGGCGTTGACCGCCTCGTTGGCGTAGAGCGCGCGCGCGCCGAACAGGTAGACGTCCCACTTGAAGCTGGTGGCGGCCGGCTCGTCGCCGTCCTCGCGCCAGCGGATCACGTGGCCGTTGACGTTGCTGCCCGAGGTCGTGCTCGGCGTGCCATCCGCGTTGTAGCGGCGCGGGTTGGCGGCGTCGGTGATGGTGCGGCCGCTGTTGTTGGTCAGCGTCAGGTAGACCTCGCCATTGAACGGGTTGACCGCGGCCCATTCCGGGCGATCCATCGGCGTGGCGCCGACGTGGTCGGCAGCCAGGCGGGTGTTGACCAGCACCGCGGCCTGCGAGGTGAAGGGATAGAGCGCTGCGTCCTCGGTCAGGCCGTTGGAACCGTGCACCAGCGCCTTCCAGCCGCCGCTGCCGTCGCTGTTGAACACGGCGACGTAGAGCGTGCCTTCATCCATGTATTTGTCGCCGGCGGCGAGACCGCGATCCGCCGGGTCGAAGTTCTTCGCCGAGACGAACTTGTAGATGTAGTCGCCGCCGCGATCGTCACCCATGTAGAACACCACCGGGCGACCCGCGACCGGCTTGGCCGGCCAGCAACCTTCGTGGCCGAAGCGGCCCAGCGCGGTGCGCTTGCGCGGCGCGGCGGTCGGGTTGAAAGGATCGATCTCGACGATCCAGCCGTAGGTGTTGACCTCGTTGCGGTAGTCCTGCGCGGCGGTGCGGGCGGCGTCGGAGCTGATGTCGAGGCGCTTGATCGCGTCCTCGTCCTCCGCGATGCTGGTCCAGAGGTAGTTGCCGGTGGCGGTGGTGGCGCTCACGCCGTAACGGGCCAGCGAGGCCTTGTCGGCGTCGCTGCGGCCGGTTTCGGCGGGGTTACGACGGAAGTAGCCGTTCCAGTTTTCTTCGGCCGTCAGGTAGGTACCCCAGGGCGTGTAGCCGTTGGCGCAGTTGTTGATCGTGCCGCGGGTCTTCTGGCCGGTGGTCGAGAACCTGGTGACGACGAACTTGCTGCCGCGCACCGGGCCACGGATTTCCATTTCCGTGAACGGCGTGATGCGGCGGTTGAAGTCGGAGTCCTGCACCACGGCGAACTTGCCGGCGCCGTCCTTCTTGACCTCGACCACGCTGACGCCGTGGCAGTTCATTTCCTTGCGCACTTCGGCGAGGTTGCGCGGCGCGGCCGACGGCGCGGCGGCATGCAGGAACTTCTGCGTGATGTTCTCGTGGTTCATGCACAGCAGGCCGCGGTCGGAGCGGCTCGGCGCCCACTTGCCGTCGTCGCCCAGGCCGAAGTAGCTCATGCCGTCATGGTGATCGCCGGCACGCTGGTCGTGGTCGGTGTCGGTACCGTCGTTCTTGTAGGCGGCGATGGCGTCCTTGATCGGATCGCCCAGCGCGTACAGCACCGTGGCGGTGTAGCCGGCCGGCAGGCCGACGTGGTCGAAGAGGGCCTTGTCGACCGCGCTGAAGTTCAGCTTCGGGGCCACCGGGCCCGGCGGCGGCGTAACCGTCGTATCGTTGTCGTCGTTGCTGTCGCAGCCGCTGAGACCCAGGCCACCGAACACTGCAGCCGTAGTCGCAGACAGACCGCCCAGCAGCGCCTGGCGACGCGACAGGCGGGCCTGCAGGACCTCGGCGAAGTGCGGGTTCTGCGAGTTGTTGGCAATGACGGTATCTTCTTCCTGATCGCGATGGCTCATGCTTTGGGTTCCTTGCTGCGGATGGCTGGGAGGACCCCGCGAGGCTAAGGACCGGCTGTTACGCTCGTCTGACTGTTTTGTGACGCTCGTGCGGATGCCGTCCGCGCTGGTCGGCGAAGTGACTTAGAATTCGTCAAAGAGCGGAGTCTCGAAATGATCAAAATCATGCTGGTGGACGACCATCGCCTGGTCCGGGCTGGCCTGAAGCGCGTGCTGCAGGAAGTCCCGGACATGGAGGTCATCGCCGAGGCGTCCACCGGCGAGGAAGCGCTGGAACTGCTGCGCAGCCACAACCCCGAGGTTGTGCTGATGGATATCAACATGCCCGGCATCGGCGGCCTGGAGGCCACGCGCCGCCTGCTGCAGAAGCTACCGCAGACCCGGGTGATCGTGGTCTCGATGCATCTGGAAGAGCCGTACCCCAGCCGCATGCTGGCCGCCGGCGCCGCCGGCTATATCAGCAAGGACTCGGCCGCCGATGAAGTCGTCGCGGCGATCCGGCGCGTCCACGGCGGCGGGCATTACGTCGCCGCCGATGTCGCCGGCAACCTGGCCGCCTCCCTGGTCAAGGGCAACAATGGCGGCTCGCCGTTCGAACAGCTGTCGCAGCGCGAGACCCAGGTGATGATCATGGTCACCAAGGGCTATTCGACGCAGGAAATCTCCGATCGCCTGCACCTGTCGCCAAAGACCGTCAGTACCTACCGCTACCGCCTGTTCGAGAAGCTCAACGTCACCAACGACGTCGAGCTGACCCGCATGGCGATGCGCTACGGCCTGCTCGACGAGAAGGGCGACGCCGGTTCCGGCACGGGCACTGCCACGGAGCCTTAAACTGCGCGGCATGAAGTCCGCCCCCGAATCCTTCGATTCCCGCAGCTTCCTCTCACAGCTGACCACGCAGCCCGGCGTCTACCGCATGTACGGTGGCGAGGGCGAGCTGCTGTACGTCGGCAAGGCGCGCAATCTCAAGAAGCGCGTCGGCAGCTACTTCCTGCGTGCCAGCGGCAACCCGCGCATCGAGAGCATGGTCTCGCAGATCCAGCGGATCGAGGTCACGCTGACCCATACCGAGGACGAGGCGCTGCTGCTGGAGAACAGCCTGATCAAGGAACAGGCGCCGCGCTACAACATCTCCTACCGCGACGACAAAAGTTACCCCTACGTCCGCTTCACCTCGCACCGCTACCCGCGCATCAGCTACTACCGCGGCGCCAAGACCGGGCAGGACCGCTACATCGGCCCGTTCCCCTCGGCCAGCGCGGTACGCGAGACCCTGGGCACGCTGCAGAAGCTGTTCCGCCTGCGCCCCTGCCGCGACAGCTTCTTCGCCCACCGCGACCGGCCCTGCCTGCAGCACCAGATCAAGCGCTGCAGCGCGCCCTGCGTCGACCTGATCACGCCGGAGGAATACGCCCGCGACATCGCCAACGCCCAGCGCATGCTGGAGGGCAGGGCGGACGAGTTGGCCGACGACCTGACGCGCGAGATGGAGCAGGCCGCCGAGGCGCTGGAATTCGAACGCGCCGCCCGCCTGCGCGACCAGATCTCCGCGCTCAAGCGCGTCCGTGAAAGCCGTGCGCTGACCGGCGGTGCGGAGGACCTCGACGTGATCGCCGTGGCACAGCACGCCGCCAGCAGCTGCGTCGCGGTGGTCAGCGTCCGCGACGGCGTCAACCTCGGCCACAGCAGCCATTTCCCCCGGCATCCGCCGCATGCCGAGGTCGAGGAGCTGCTGGACAGCTTCCTCAGCCAGCACTACCTGGAGCAGCCGGCGCCGCCGGAAATCCTCATCAGCCATCCGCTGGAGGATGTGGAGCTGCTGGAGAAGGCCCTCGGCCAGCGCGCCGGCCGCAAGGTCGTCATCAACCACCCGCAGCGCGGCCCCAAGCAGCGCCTGCTGGAGATGGCCTGCAACACGGTGGCGCAGGCGCTGACCACGCGCCTCTCCGAGATGGCCAGCATGGACCAGCGCATGCTCGAACTGCAGCGCGCGCTGGACCTGGAACAGCCACCACGGCGCCTGGAATGCTTCGACATCTCGCACACCCAGGGCGAGCGTGCGGTGGCCTCCTGCGTGGTGTTCAACGAGGACGGGCCGCTGAAGACGGCCTACCGCAAGTTCAACATCGATGGCATCACGCCGGGCGACGACTACGCCGCGATCAAGCAGGCCGTGGCGCGGCGCTTCGCACGCGTCAAGAGCGGCGAGGTACCGCGGCCGGACCTGCTGTTCATCGACGGCGGCAAGGGCCAGCTCAATGCCGCCCTGGAAGCGCTGGACGAGCTGGAGATCCAGGACCTGCGCATCGTCGCCATCGCCAAGGGCCCGACGCGCAGGCCGGGGCTGGAAGAGCTGATCCTGCCGGAGCAGGAACTGCCGCTGCGCCTGCCGCCGGACTCGCCGGCGCTGCACCTGATCCAGCGCATCCGCGACGAGGCCCACCGCTTTGCCATCACCGGACACCGTGGGCGCCGCGAAAAGGCGCGGCTGACCTCCGACCTCGACGTGATCGAGGGCTTGGGTGCCGCGCGGCGCCGGGCGCTGCTGAAGGCCTTTGGCGGGCTGGGGCAGCTCAAGCGCGCCAGCGTCGACGAGCTGGCGCGGGTCGAGGGCATCTCGAAAACCCTGGCGGAACGCATCTACGACCACTTCCACTGAGCCGCGCCGGAATTGCGACGCCCCCGCCGGAGTCAGTTAATCTGTAGCGAATCACCTTACGGGGCCCTGCGTGACGCTGACCTTGCCGCTGTTCCTGACGCTGACGCGGGTTGCCGCCATCCCCGTCGTGCTGGCGCTGTTCTATGTCGACGTCCACATCTCCGGCCATGAGGTCTCGCGCCAGCTCGCCACGGTGATCTACGCCGCCGCCGCGATCACCGACTGGCTCGATGGCTACCTGGCCCGCAAATGGAACCAGACCAGCAAGTTCGGCGCCTTCCTCGATCCGGTGGCCGACAAGCTGCTGGTGGCGGTGTGCCTGGTGATGCTGCTGCAGGACCAGCCGGGGGGGATCCTGGCGGCGTTGACTGCGGTGATCATCGGCCGCGAGATCACCATCTCGGCGCTGCGCGAATGGATGGCCGAGTTGGGCTCGCGGGCGCACGTTGCGGTGAGCTGGATCGGCAAGGTCAAGACCGGTTTCCAGATGACCTCGATCGGCATGATGATCTGGCAGATCGACACTTTCGGCCTGCCGATTTATCAGCTCGGCTACGCCCTGCTGTTCATCGCCGCCGTGCTGACGATCTGGAGCATGGTGGTGTATCTGCGCGCCGCCTGGCCGCTGATGGCGGATTCTTGACCAATTCAAAAAATCAGCGCAAAAAGCTTGACGTACCCTTCGTAATCTATAAAATGCGCCTCCTCACGCGGGAATAGCTCAGTTGGTAGAGCGCAACCTTGCCAAGGTTGAGGTCGCGAGTTCGAGCCTCGTTTCCCGCTCCAAGTGCTCAAAACCCCGTTGCATCAGCTTCGGGGTTTTTTAGTCTCAACGGCTGATAAACTTCAGTCGTTTCCGGTGGCCAGGTGGCAGAGTGGTTATGCAGCGGACTGCAAATCCGCGTACGCCGGTTCAATTCCGACCCTGGCCTCCATATTCTTACTAGGTTCCTTCCTAATTTCTGGCCGGATTGAGGTATTTTCTGGCCGGATTGAAACCGGTTTCCTTTCCTTGTGGATACAGCTCCAAATATCGGAGCAATTCCATGAGTCGGGACAACAGTGGCCACATCCACGTCTGGGGCCCTCTGCAATTCCGGGCCGGCATCACCCTCAGCGGCGCTTTCGTACGCCGCCCAGGGGTTCCGCTGTGACGATCGACTCGGAGATGACGATTGCCGTGTGCCTAACAGCCACCTCGCTGGCAGGAACTTCCCAGCGGTCCATCACCGCATCAAAGTGCTCCACGACGATGCCCGCCATGCGGCGCAATTCGATATCAGCCTCTCCGCGCTCCCACTTGTAGTGAGAAGCGCAGTCGAGCAGAGCCTCGTAGCTGACGCGCTGGATGTCACCTGCTGGATCGAACGCCATGCGCAGAGCGCAGTGCTGGCCGGCCGCCAAGCCTTGCGGCACCAAGTCGAACGCCGGCGCCAGACTCCAAACTCCATTGCGACGCAGCACACCTACGTTGCGCGAGTGGTCATCGGCATTGCAGATGAGTCCGTTGAATACGATACGACGCCACAACTCGCGTCGCTGGGCAACTGCGTGGTCCTTATCCGCACCGCGGCCACACCACCGCATCAGTTCGTGCGATAGCGCGCCGTAGTGCGCGTAGTCCTCATTGCCGTCATCCAGCTCCAGCACGGTATGCCCGCTGGCGTACGCCAGGCGAGTCATCTCCGACCCAGGGCCAACACGGTCGAATCGCCGCTGGAGCAGGCCTTCGCGCATGCCGTTCTTGCCTTCAAAGCGAACCACCCGAGGCTCCGATACCTCGATGCCACAGCGTGCTGCGAGTTCCATGGCGCCCGCCTCGATCCTGGGCAAAGCCGGCGAATCGCCGCTATCCGGAAACTTGATCATGCACATCCAGCCCGACTCATCGAGCAGATCCATCTTCGGCTTGGCACCGCCGGTGCTCGGCACGAATGTCAACGCGCTTAGTAGCTGCGCATTGTCTGCTTCGGCAAGGGCTCCGCTTAGGATGATTGCCGCCTGGGCTGCGACATCTTCAAGAGACGGGGGAGGCGCGAGACGCTCTGGCGTCGCGTCTCCCAACAAGACCACACCGGACCCATGCGCAGGTATCAGGACCTGCACTTGCTCTTCGGTGAGCATCCCCCGCTGCTTACGCAGCAACTGCCGCCCGAAGATTCCGGGGGCCGCATCATCAAGAACACCGAACCAGCCCTTCAACTTCTTGGTCGTGGATGTTCGGGGCGTGAGGGGCAGGTGCAAAGGATCGGGCGAGTACGCACCAGGCATCTGGAGGTATTCGCGGGTGTAGGTCCAACTGCCCACACCGGTACCGGCATCGTGGGTGAACTCGGCGGCGTGTACCGGGTCAGTAGATTCCGGCAGCCAAAGCCAGACCTTCATGACGTGCTGCGCCGCACACGCTTGGGCAGCCGTGCGTGCAGTTCCTTGACGCCATCGTTGTCGAGTTCCGGCGGCAGTGCCTCGTCGATCCGCTCGAGTTGGTCGGTCGCCCAAAGCAACCTTAGCCAATGCTGGAGGGCCACCCGCGAGTCCCCCTTCTCGGCGGCGGCCACGGTGCTCAGGCCGCATCCAGCCTTGGCGGCCAAGTCAGCCTGGGTCCAGCGGCGCGACCGACGGGCAACGCTCACCAGATGCCCCATGCGCGCGGCCACGCGCACAGCCTGATAGGGGAGGTCTAGATCACTTACCGTCGTCATTTCAACTATTATGCATATTAATAGTTTCAATAGCAATGAAATGTAGAGTCCAATTCTCGCGACGGAGTGTATAGCTGTCTAGAACCAGGGTCGACGCCTCAATTCCCATATCCGGTACCGAAACGCTGATGCAGTGGCCCCACCTCGATACTCTAGAGGTTCCATAACAACAGGATCGGCTAGGCGCACCGGCGGAATGACCTTGGAGTCCCCTGAGGTCGAGCGCTGGCTGGACGCTGAATTCGAGCATCCGGCGGAACAGGTGATCGCCAAGGTCGCGCGACAAGAGCGCCTCACGTCGGACGATTGGTATCGGTTGGTCCGCTTCCTGGCGGCCCAGGACGTGCGGACACCGACACGGCTCATGGAAGCGATTCGCCGCTGGCAACGCGAACTGCCAGGAATGCTGGACGGAGTGATGCGCGAGGCCGTCGCCAAGCTGGAAGCGGCGCACAGGGATGGCAGGCAATTGGAGATCGAGCCACGCAACGACAACGAGGGGTTCGGCGGCAAGCTCACGACCTCGATCGCTCCCGGTGCCGACACGGGCACGATGCGCTACGAAGTGGTCGTAGGCCGCAACCTCTGGCTTTCAAATTTCAAGCACCTGCTCACACGTACCGTCCAGCGTTTGCATCGCCATCACTGGACGATTCTCCGCGCGCCACAGGGCCTGGAGTGGCCCACCAGCGACGATCCGGTCATCCGGCTGGACTTCCATAGCGCCGCGAACTACGACTTTGGCGGAGGGTGGGTAGCACAGGTTCCGAAATTTCATGCCGCTGAACCCTCGCCATGTGATGTATGCCCGCATCGGAGAGCGGCCGCCGGCGAAGTGGTCGGTCGTCCCCGACGATCTGGCGGTGTGGTTCCATCGTTTCATCGTCGAGCACGCGCATCGACATGTGCTGGCCCGGGTCCCGGACCATCGGGTGCCGGAGCTGCGGCCACGCAAGGTGGATCCGGACCAGCACCGCAATGAAGAAGAGCAATGGCGGCGCTGGCCCGAGGAGCAGACTGCAGCGGAGGCCCGCCTGCACGTGGATCGCTGACCGATCCCCGGCCGATCATCCCGCCGGCGGCGCGGGGGCGGGGCCCTCCAGCAGCGGCGCCGCGTAGCCTGATCACGCCGTCCGTAAACTCTTACGCGGGCGTCCGCGTCCATGTCGGGGCGGTTCTTCACACTGGGCCAACCAAGCCAGAACCGCCGCGCGCCGCCAGCGCAGCCTGCCTGACCGGGGAATCGCAACAGCCGGCGGCGTAGGAAGCCCCAGCGAACGGCGAGACAGCAGCGTTTTGCCCGCCCAACCGCAGATCGCGGCAGCCGCCTTCGCATCAAGAAGATCAGAATCAAGTTCCACAATGCCCTCCGGTGTTGGTGTTCGGAGGGCGGTATCTACCGATCTCGAAGCCACACCAATCCCACCCACCATCGCTTCCTTCTTCCCGATTTTTTGGCCGGATTGATGGCCGGATTGGGCTACAATATGCGGGAATTTGCGGGAAGCACGAGGAAGGCTCGGGAAGGAATCTCGCAAGAATTCAAATGCTTAGTGGATTTCCCCTAGGCAGGGAAAGGGCTCGGGACCGACTGCAAATCCGCGTACGCCGGTTCAATTCCGACCCTGGCCTCCATCTTCTCCCGTATAGCCCGTGTGGCGGAATCGGTAGACGCACGAGACTTAAAATCTTGCGCCGACAGGCGTGCCGGTTCGAGTCCGGCCATGGGCACCAGTACCGACACCCCAGCAGCAAGCCAGAAACAAGAAAAGCCCCGGATCGCTCCGGGGCTTTGTCGTTTCAAGGCCGGTGAATCTCAGCGATCGCGGAACTGCGCTTCGACGCGCTCGTCCTGGCCCTTGACGTCGACGCAGACCGTCGCGGTCGGGCGGGCCAGCAGGCGCGGGATGCCGATCGGATCGCCGGTCTTCTCGCAGTAGCCGTACTCGCGGTTCTCGAGGCGGCGCAGGGCATCGTCGACCTTGCGCAGCAGCAGCGACTCGCGCTCGCGCAGGCGCAGGTCGAGCCAGTGCTCTTCCTCGGCGGTGGCGCGGTCGGCGGGGTCGGCGAAGACCTCGCGCTGGTGCAGGCGTTCCTTGACGTCGACCTCGCGCTCCAGCACCTCGGCGCGCATCTGCAGCAGGCGATGCCGGAAAAACGCGGTTTGCGCCTCGTTCATGTAGTCATCGTCGGACATCGCGCGGATATCGTCCTCGGACGGCATGCCCACAAAAGTCGACGGGCCACGGCGGACCGGCGCGGCAGGCTTGCGCGGGGCAGGGGCGGCGGGCGCGGCGGCTTTCTTGGCTACAACCGGGGCCGACGCCTTGGCCGGGGGGTCCTGCTTGACTGATTTCATTGACGGGGAAGGAGTTTTCTCGGGAGCCGGTTTGGCTGCGGCGACGGGCTTGGCCGGCGCCTTGGTGGGTTTCGGTGCCGGCTTGGCGGCGGCCTTCACAGGCTTCGCAGGGGCGGCTTTCTTGGCGGCGGCGGGCTTGGCCGGCGCGGCGGCCGGTTTCTTGCTCAATGCGCCCCGGAGCTTGCTCATGAGCCCCGAGGAAATCTTGGAATTACCGGGCTTGGAGGCCGCTGCTTTTGCTGCGGGTTTTGCCGAGCTTTTCGTCGTTTTGGCGTTCATTTGATCAATCTAATGCGATCGCAACGGCGATGCAAAGTCGTACAAAGGTCGGGGTTTATACACCCGGCATGATTGGGGGTCAATGCAATCCCCGGGCCGCCACCGGTTGGCCAGTATCTACAATGCTGCGGTATCCAGAGGGCACTCCGGCTTGGGCGAATCCGTACGCAAGATCATTCATGTCGACATGGATGCGTTCTATGCATCCGTCGAGCAGCGCGACGCACCGGAACTGCGCGGCCGCCCCGTGGTGGTTGCCTGGCGTGGCGCGCGCTCGGTGGTCTGCGCCGCCTCCTATGAAGCCCGCCGTTTCGGGGTGCGTTCCGCGATGCCGGCGGTGCGCGCCGAGCGCCTGTGCCCGGAGGCGGTGTTCGTGCCGCCGGACTTCACCCGGTACCGCGCGGCGTCGCGGCATGTGCGCCAGATCCTGCTGCGCCATACCGACCTGGTCGAGCCGCTGTCGCTGGACGAGGCCTACCTGGACGTCACCCACAACAAGCTGGAGCTGCCCTCGGCCACGGCCGTGGCGCAGATCATCCGCGGCCAGATCACCGAGGAGTTGCAACTGACGGCGTCGGCCGGCGTAGCCCCGAACAAGTTCCTGGCCAAGATCGCGTCCGACTGGAACAAGCCCGACGGCCTTTGCGTGATCCGTCCCGCCGAGGTCGACCGCTTCCTGCTGCCATTGCCGGCGGCACGCCTGCCGGGGGTGGGCAAGGTCACCGAGGAGAAGCTCAGGGCCCTGGGCGTGGTCACCGTCGAGCAGCTGCGCCAGCTCGAACTGGCCGACCTGCAGCAGCGTTTCGGGCGCTTCGGCAGGCGCCTGTACCAGCTGGCTCGCGGCATCGACGACGGCGAGGTGAAACCCGATCGGCCAACCCAGTCCATTTCCGCCGAAGACACTTTCGAGCGCGACCTGCCGCTGGCAGAACTGCAGCCTCACATACAGCGCATGGCGACGAAGGCCTGGGAAGCGTCGCGCAAGATCCGGCGGATCGGGCATACCGTGGTCCTGAAACTGAAGACCGCGGACTTCCGCATCCTGACCCGCAGCATCACCCCTCCGTCGCCGCCGTCGTCGGCAGCAGAGTTCATCCAGCTGGCGGTGTCGCTGAGCGAGCGGGTGAACGACGATGCGCGAACCTTGTACCGGCTCGTCGGCGTCGGGCTTGGAAACTTCAGGGAGCCGGAAGCCCGGGACCAGCAGCCGGAGTTGTTCGAACCTGAGGTCTCCCGAAACTAGCGCGCAGGGATCGCCTGCCTGCTTTACGCATGATCCTGTCTTCTGCGGGCTATCAGGGCGGGCCTGTCGTCCGGGCCTGCCTCTGCCCTCATGCCCGTTCAGCGCACCGTCGATCTGAAGCGGTAGCTGACCGAAAGGCCGACGATGAAGGGATCGCTCTCGAAGTTGCCCATCGGGGCACCGTCCAACTCGCCGTCAGTGTCGATGTCGATATAACGCGCATCCAGCGCCAGGCCCCAGCGGTCGCCCAGGTCCCAGTCGATGCCGACCATCGCGGCCGCGCCGAAGGACGGATCCAGTTCCAGGTCCTGCCCGGCGATCGGCCCCCTGGTCTTTTCACGGAAGAAGATCGTGTAGTTCAGTCCGGCACCGACATACGGGTGCCACTGCTGGCCGATCGCGGGGTACCAGACCAGCGATAGCGTCGGCGGCAGGTGCTGTACTTCCGCCACGTTGCCGGTGCCGGCGAGTTCGACATCGTGTTCGAACGGGAATGCGACGAGCAGGTCCACAGCCAGCTGCGGATTCAGGAAGTACTCGGCGCTGCCGGTCAGCGCGGCGGCCGGCTGCACCTCGAGATTGCCGAGGCTGTCGGACTTGGGGTCGACATAGTGGATGCCGCCGCGCACGAGCAGGTCTCCCTTCTCGTAGGCTGACGCCGCGGTGCAGGCGCCGGCAAGAGCCAGGGTGCTGCAGAGGATGAAAGGGGAAGCGCGCATCTGGTGACTCCGTTGGTTCGGGTGCAGGGAATGTGTTGGTCGTCGTCGGTGGCGGCGCTGATCCATGTCAATCCAGCCGCGACTCGCGCTGCGGCGATGCTGACCTGCGTCAATGCAGCAGCAGGGCCATGGAGCCAAGGTGTCTCAGGTATCCGGAGATTTCCATGCCCCAGCTACGCAGCATCTTTCTCGTTGCCAACGACGAGCATCCCCATTCCCCGGCATTCGAGCGCTCCCGCGCGCTGGCCCTTGCCACCGGTGCGCGCGTGCACATCGGGGCGTTCTGCTACAGCGGTGCGATCGCGGCACTGGGCGCAGTCAGCGGGGAGGCGATGGACAATGCCCGCGCCGGCCTGGTGGCAAAAGCGCACAAGTCTGCCGAACAGCAGGCCTTGTTCCTGCGCGACATGGGTGTGGAGGCAAGCAGCAGCGCGGTGTGGGCTCATCCCGCGCTGCAGGAAATCCTGCTGCAGGTCGACGAGCAGAAGTCCGATATCCTGATCAAGGACGTGCACCGCGAACCCCTGCTCAGGCGGATCGTGGCCAGCTCGCTGGACCAGCAACTGATCCGGGCATGCAAGCTGCCTGTGATGCTGGTGGTCGACGACGACCGTCCGCTACCCCGCCGCATCCTCGTGGCGGCCGACGTGATGGAGGGCAGCAGCGAACTCAATTCGGCGCTGATGCGCCACGCGCGCGGCCTGGCCCTGCAGTCCGATGCCGAACTTCATATGGCCTATGTCAGCGAGCCGTTCGGGTCGATGGGCAGCGAGGTTGTGCTCAGCGCCGCTGCCAACGTCGTGCTGGAGGCGGAGGTTCGCAAGAGCCGGATAGAGGCATTCCAGCGGTTCGCGGACGCTGCGCAACTGCCGCAGGAGCGACGCCACTACCTTGATGGCTTTGCCGCCACCACCCTGTGCAGTTTCGCCGCGGAAAATGCCGTCGACGTGATCGTTGCAGCCAATGCCAATCGCAGCCGCATGGAGCGTTGGCTGCTCGGCAGCACTGCCGAGCAGATCGTGCAGCACTCGCCCTGCAGCCTGCTGACCGTGCCGATTGAAATCCTGGCCTGAGTTATTGCCCCCGCAGCCTGCGCGATGCCGCATGCGGGGACGGATTCAGCCGTGGGGTGACGTACCGGCGTCTGCGTTCAGGGCAGCAGTGTCTGCTGCTGGATCGGCCGCGGGATCATGCGGCTGTACCAGGCTCAGGGTTCGTCGTCGTCGCCGTTCTCGACCAGGATCCAGCGCCATTGGCCGCCATGGCCTGCCGGCTCGCGCTCCATCACGCATTCCTCTGCGCAATGCGGGCAAAGCAGGTCACCGCCGGCAACCAGCCGGGACTCGGACAGTTCGATTGGCCCGCCGCAGTAGGCGCAGTCCAGTACCGTAGTTCGGGGGTCGGTGTTGTTCATGGGCATCTGCTTTTCACGATCGGCAAGACTCATGGCCTGCTCCAGTTGTGGTGGTTTGCATTCTGCTGCCGGCGCCGCTGCCGCGCATTGATCCGCATCAATGGGGCCTGCGGTCTGTCGCCTGGCTCAGGCTTGAGCAACTCCTTCATTGATGCAGGGGCAGGGTCCGGATCGTCGACATTGACCAGGATCAGCGCAGGCTCCTGCCGACTGGAGAACGATGCTGGCGTTCCCGGGGAGAGCGCACATGTTCCAGATCAGCAGCAACCGCCAGCATGAGCTCTTCGAGACCGTCCTCGAGCCGTCGCGCGGCCGCTGCTGGTTGACTGCCGGCTTCGTCGCGATGCTGCTGGGCAGCGCGATGGCGACCGGCTCGCTGCCGCTCGGCAAGCAGCACGGAGCGATGGCTGCACGCGAGTCCATCTGCCAGAGCGGCTGCGGGAACAGCGAGCCAGCCGCGCCGAGGCCAGCCCCACAGTCCGGCGGCGACGGGCCTGTCGTTGCCGAAGATCCGCTGGCAGTCGTCGCGGAGGAGCAGGCACGCACGGCGCTGCTGCTGCAGTACGAGGGACAGTACGCGGAGGCGGAGTTGCTGCTGCGCAAGTCGCTGGTGCAGCGACGGCAGCTGTTCGGTGAGTCCAGCCCGGAGGTGGCCGGAACACTGGCCCGGCTCGGCTTGCTGCTCGAGGATCATGAGCGTTTCACGGAGGCCGAGGCCGCCAGCCGGCAGGCCTTGCAACTCTGGCAGGGCCTGCAGGAGCCGGAGCCCACGGTGACGCAGTTGCTGCAACTGCAGTTCGCGCGCATCCACTGCCTGCGTGTTCACGGGGCCGGTTCGCGGCACTGCGCGCTGAGCGTCTGAATGCCCCCGGCAACCCGCGGCATCCGGCGCTCCGGCGGTGAACGCAAGGGGTTGACATGGATCAACGCCGCAGCCGTCGCAGTCGCCTAAGTTGACTGTCATGAAACTGGAAACAGGCGAGGCGAACATGGCCACCATCAAGATGGAGAGCTTGCATGCTGCGGTGCAGCCT
>DATILC010000329.1:0-10960 GCA_035476855.1 Solimonas sp.
GATGTAGTCGCGCAGTTCCGACAGCGGGTAGTCCTTGAACACCTTCACGAACTGAGTGGCGTGCTCATGGTGGTGGTCGCAGGCCGGCCCTTCGCAGACGTCCTTGGCCTGCTGCAGTAGCATGCGCGGACGCGGCGCGCGATAGCCGCTCCATTCCACCGGCGTGCGGTTGGCGCGCGCCTTGTCGAGGCTCAGGAACTTCTCCTGGCGATCCTTGTTGGCGTGGCGTTCGCGGATCTGGTCGTAGTCCTTCTTCGTCTCCGCCATCAGCTTCGGCTTCTGCTCGGCCGACAGCAGCGCCGCGGCGACCGGCACCGAGCGCGAGGCGTCCTTCACCCACACGACCGGGCCGTGGTAGGCCTTGTCGATCTTCACCGCGGTATGCGCACGCGAGGTGGTCGCGCCGCCGATCAGCAGCGGAATGTCGAAGCCCTGGCGCTCCATCTCCTTGGCCATGTTGACCATCTCGTCCAGCGAGGGCGTGATCAGGCCCGACAGGCCGATGATGTCGGCCTTCTCGGCCTTGGCCGCGTCGAGGATCTTCTGCGCCGGCACCATCACGCCGAGGTCGACGACATCGTAGTTGTTGCACTGGAGTACGACGCCGACGATGTTCTTGCCGATGTCATGCACGTCGCCCTTGACCGTGGCCATGATGATCTTGCCCTTGGCCTGCACCACGTCGCCGGGCTTCTTCTCGGCCTCGATGAACGGGATCAGGTAGGCCACCGCCTTCTTCATCACGCGCGCCGACTTCACCACCTGCGGCAGGAACATCTTGCCGGCGCCGAACAAATCGCCGACGACGTTCATGCCGTCCATCAGCGGGCCTTCGATGACTTCGATCGGACGGCCGCCGCGCGCGAAGATCTCGGCGCGCAGCTCCTCGGTGTCGGCCTCGACCCAGGCGTCGATGCCCTTCACCAGCGCATAGGTGATGCGCTTGCCGGGCGGCTGGTCGCGCCAGGCCAGGTCCTCGACGCGGGCTTCCTGCTTCTCGCCCTTGAACTTCATCGCGATCTCGATCAGCCGCTCGGTCGCATCCTCGCGACGGAACAGGATCACGTCCTCGATGCGCTCGCGCAGTTCCGGGTCGAGCTGGTCGTAGACCATCAACGCGCCGGCGTTGACGATGCCCATGTCCATGCCCTCGCGGATCGCGTGGTACAGGAACACCGAGTGGATCGACTCGCGCACGTGATTGTTGCCGCGGAACGAGAACGACACGTTGGACACGCCGCCGCTGATCTTGGCGTGCGGCAGGTTGGCCTTGATCCAGGTCACGGCCTGGATGAAGTCCTGGCCATAGAGATTGTGCTCGGCGATGCCGGTGGCGACCGCGAAGATGTTCGGGTCGAAGATGATGTCTTCCGGCGGGAAGTCGACCTGCTCCACGAGAATCTTGTAGGCGCGCGCGCAGATGTCCTTGCGGCGCTGCAGCGTGTCGGCCTGGCCGTCCTCGTCGAAGGCCATGACCACCGCGGCGGCGCCGTACTTGCGGCACAGGCGCGCCTGCTCGATGAACTTCTCCTCGCCTTCCTTCATCGAGATCGAGTTGACGATCGGCTTGCCCTGCACGCACTGCAGGCCGGCCTCGATGATCTCCCACTTGGAGGAGTCGATCATGATCGGCACGCGCGCGATGTCCGGCTCGCTGGCGATGAGGTTGAGGAAGCGCACCATCGCGGCCTTGCCGTCGAGCATGCCCTCGTCCATGTTGACGTCGATCACCTGCGCGCCGGCCTCGACCTGCTGGCGCGCGACCGCGATCGCAGTCGTGTAGTCGCCGGCCTTGATCAGGTCGCGGAACTTGGCCGAGCCGGTGACGTTGGTACGCTCGCCGACGTTCACGAACAGCGTGTCCTCGCCGATATTGAAGGGCTCCAGGCCGGACAGGCGGCAGGCCACCGGCGGCGTGGCCCGCACGCGCGGGGCAATGGTCTCGATGGCGCGGGCGATCGCGCCGATGTGGTCCGGCGTGGTGCCGCAGCAGCCGCCGACGATGTTGACCAGGCCGGCGCTGGCGAACTCGCCGACGATCGCGGCGGTGTCCTCGGGCTTCTCGTCGTACTCGCCGAAGGCATTGGGCAGGCCGGCGTTGGGATAACAGGAGACAAAGCAGTCGGCCAGGCGCGACAGCTCGGCGATGTAGGGGCGCATGTCCTTGCCGCCCAGCGCGCAGTTGAGGCCCACCGCCAGCGGCCGGGCATGGCGGATCGCGTTCCAGAAGGCTTCGGTGGTCTGGCCTGACAGCGTGCGGCCGGAGGCATCGGTGATGGTGCCGGACAGGATCACCGGATAACGGACGCCGATCTCCTCGAACAGCGTCTCGCAGGCGAAGATCGCGGCCTTGGCGTTGAGCGTGTCGAAGATGGTCTCGATCAGCAGCAGGTCGGAGCCGCCGTCGATCAGGCCGCGGGCCTGTTCGACATAGGCGGTGACCAGTTCGGCGTAGCTGACGTTGCGGTAGCCGGGGTCGTTGACGTCCGGGCTGATGCTGGCGGTGCGGTTGGTCGGGCCAATCGCGCCGGCGACGAAGCGCGGCCGCTCCGGCGTCGAATGCTCGTCCGCTGCCTGCCGCGCCAGCTTCGCCGCCTCCAGGTTCAGCTCGTAGGCCAGTGCCTCCATGCCGTAGTCATGCAGGGCAATGGTCGTCGAGTTGAAGGTGTTGGTCTCGATGATGTCGGCGCCGGCCGCGAGGTACTGTCGGTGGATGCCGAGGATGATCTCCGGCTGGGTCAGCACCAGCAGGTCGTTGTTGCCCTTGACGTCGCGGTGCCAGTCGGCGAAACGTTCGCCGCGGTAATGCGCCTCTTCGAGCCGGTGGCGCTGGATCATGGTGCCCATGGCCCCGTCCAGGACGAGGAGGCGGCGGCTCAGGAGGCCGGGCAGGAGGTCGTAGGCGGCAGAGTTGCGCATGGCGAGGCGGCAAAAATGTGAGTATATCTGTTTATGCGGATAGGCGGATATTGCCGATCCGGCCACCCGGTCTCTTGCTGCAGACAGCCCTGGCAAACCACCCAAGACCTGGCCGGATACCCTGGGTGGCCGGATCAACAATCACGACCGTGCCCTGTGTTGTTGTAGCGGCCACCCGGCGTGTCCAATGAAATGTGGATTTCGGCATGCCCTTGCGCTCCTTGATTCCGGTCGAAGTTGGCCGCTTCAACAACGGCCCTTTCATCAAACTGAGGACTGAAGCACACTTTACCCGGTGGTGCCCCGGGTTTTCGCCGGCTGTCCGATCCGGGATTCCACCGGGGCCCGCTTCCGTTAGGCTCCGTCACCCGATCAGATTCGTAGACATATGCAGCGCCAGAACCCCGGATGCATCCGGATCGCAAGGAAGCCTTGGTGAGCGCCTCGCTACACTCCCGCCAGAATGCTGCCGGCCAGCCGGCCACCTCCGGCTTCCGGACCGAAACAGCCACCGAGTTGCTGCGCGAACTGCGCGGCCTGGTCATGCGTGGCCTCGGCGACCGCCTGAGCCGCATGTTCAGCGGCGCCGACGACCTCTTGTTCGACATGAGCGAGAAGGCCCATAACAACGACCAGCAGCGGGTCTACTTCGACACCATGCGTGCCCTGCGCCTGGGTCGTGCGCAGATCGCCGAGCAGTACGAAACCTGCATCCGCGAGTCCTTCGATTCCCGCAGCGCTGCCCATGGCGACGGCGATCCCGGCGAGGTCGACATGGACAGTCTGACCCTGCTCGACAGCACCGAGCTGGAAGAATCGCTGGCCATCAGCAACATGGCCAACCGTGCCGATACCGTCTGCCGCAATGCCCTGTTCGAGCTGGAACGCCGCTTCGAGTGGCTGTCGCGCAACAGCCCGGTCACGGTGCCGGTGCAGGCGATCGCCCCGCTCGGCTTCTGCAACGCCTTCCGCACCAGCATCAAGCTGCTGGACACCGATTTCAGCATCAAGCTGGTGCTGTACAAGCTGTACGAGCGCCTGGTGCTGGGCGACCTGATGCCGCTGTATGCGGAAATCCTGATCCTGATGGATCGCACGGGCGTGCAGGGGGAGAAGAAGGCACCCCCGGCCCGCCCGGCCGGCGCAGCGCCGCTACCCGCCGGGCCGATGCCCGCGGCAGCGATGCCCGCGGGACCGGCAGCGATGCCGTCGCCGATGGCCGGCTTCAATGCCGCGCCGCCGATGGGCCCGCTGCCAACGCTCGACGAACAGACCATGGGCCTGCTGCAGCAGTTCGGCAACTTCCAGCCCGGTGGCATGCCCGGCATGGGCGGCATGGGCGGCATGCCTGGCGCGGGCGGGGCCAACGGCGCAACTGGCTACTACGGCATGCCGTCGATGCCGGGCGGGGCGATGCAGGGCGGTGGCGCCTACCAGGGCGCCGGGCTGGGCAATGCCTACGCCGATGCCATGCTGGCCTCGGAACTGATGGCGGCTGCCCGTGGCCAGAGCGTGCAGGGCCTCGACCCCGGCCATGCCTGGGCCATGACCCAGCGCGCCGGCCTGGTCGGCCGCATGTTCAACGAAATCGTCACCGACCAGAACCTGCCGCGCGGCGTGACCGGCGCGCTCGAGGACCTGCGCTTCCCGGTGATCAAGACGGCGCTGTCGGATGGCAGCTTCTTCTCCGACGCCCAGCACCCGGTGCGTTCGCTGATCAACGACCTGGCGTCGATGGCTGCATCGACCCGCGCCGGCGGACCGGCGGCAGTGGCACGCTTCGAGGAACTGGTCGGGCGCGTCAAACAGCAGTTCGACCTCAACGCCGAGAGCGTGCGCCCCAAGGCGCGCGCGGCAGCGCCGCTGGAGGAAGGCGACATCGAGCGCTTCCTCGACCAGCAGATCGCCCAGGGCCGCGAACGGCGCCAGACCATCGTCGAGAAGGTCAAGAAGGTCGTCGCCCAGGAACTGGAACTCAGCACCCTGACCCACCAGCCGCTGCCGGAGACGGCGGAGCCGCTGCTGCGCTCGGGCTGGGGGCCGATGATGGCCATGCGCCTGCTGCGCAATGGCCACGACAGCGAGGTGTGGCGTGCCGGCATGGAGCTGCTGCACCGCGTGCTGTTCGCGCTCAATCCGAAATCGCCCAACGCCCGCAGCCCCGCGGAGCGCGAAGCCCTGCGTCGTGACCTGGCGGTAGCGCTGGCCGAAGTGGGCATGCCGGCAGACCGCATCGACGGCCTGCTCGACGGCCTGGGACATGCGCTCGACGACGTGCACCAGGAGGTCAAGGCCGCCAAGGAAGCCAAGGCCGCGGAAGTCGCCGCCATGGCCCAGCCCAGCGCCGCGGTCGCCGAGCTGCTGGCCAAGCTGCCCTCCGTGCCCGTCGAGGACGAAACGCCGGAGCCCCGGGAGCCGGAGCCGGTCGAAACCCCGGCAGCCTCGCGCGAGCGCCTGTTCGACAAGCTGCTGCATGTCGGCAGCTGGTTCCGCGTCTACGACCGCAGCAACCAGGACACGCGCTGGCTCAAGATCACCTCCTGGCATCCCCAGGCCCAGCGGGTGTCCTTTGCCGAGTTCGACGGCAAGAACGCCCTGACCCTGCACACCAACGACCTGTTCGAGGACCTCATGCAGGGTCGCTCGGAACCGATTGACAGCGAACCGGCCACCCTGCAGCTGCTGAAGATTCTGCGCGACGCGCACCCACCCGCAGAGACAGCCTGAGCGGCGCCTTCCATCGCCGCCGGGCTGCCGCTCATCCCGGCTGAATTGGCTGATTTCCCGTTCGTCCGTTGCAGAACGCCCGCCATCGGGCACCCCCTGTACGAATCAACCTACAGCGCTAATCTGGCCGCACTGGTTCCGGACCACACCGCAAGCGCCTCCCCCAAGGCCCCGGTCCCCGGAACCAGAACTCTCCCCCAACCCGGACTCCCAACCGCCGGGTTTTTATAACGGCCTGGCTCAACCCCAGGCCGTTTTTTTATGCCCCGGCCATGACATGCTTGGCCGGTGAAAGGCATGAACCGGGGATTCCTGCTCCTGCTGCTGGTCGCCGCGCTCTGCGCCTGCGGTGGCGTGATGCGCCCGGACCTGCGGCGCATGTATCTGGACAGCACTGGCAGCGCACAACCGCCGGTGATCGTCATCCCCGGCATCCTCGGCTCGCGCCTGCGCCATCGCGGCAGCGGCGAGGAAATCTGGCCCGGGCCGCTGTGGCGCGTGGCCCTGGGCGACCAGGCGCAGCTGGCCCTGCAGATCGACCCGCGGACGCTGGAGCCGCTGGCCGATGACATCGAGCCCCATGCACTGTTCGAGGGCGCCGCCGGCCGCGACTTCTACGGCGCGCTGATCCGTACCCTGGCGCAGGACGGCGGCTTCAGCCTGACCCAGGCCGGCACGCCGGTGCGCGGCCGTGCGCGGCGCTACTACCTGTTTCCCTACGACTGGCGCCAGGACAACGTGCTGAGCGCAAGGCGGCTCGATGCGCTGATCGAGCAGATCCGCCGCGACCATGGCGATCCGAAGCTGCGCGTCGACATCGTCGCGCACAGCATGGGCGGCCTGATCACGCGCTACTTCCTGCGCTACGGCAGCGCCGACGTGCTCGGCGACAACGAGCTGCCGATCAGCTACGCCGGCGCCGCCAAGGTACGCACCGCGATCCTGCTGGGCACGCCCAACCTCGGCTCGGCCTCCTCGCTGCACAGCTTCCTGGTCGGCGCCGACATCGGCCTGCGCCGGGTGCCGCCCGAAGTGCTGGCGACCATGCCCAGCACCTACCAGTTGTTCCCGCATCCACTGAACCGCTGGCTGGTGACGCCGCAGGGCGAGGCACTGGACCGTGACCTGTTCGACAGCGGCACCTGGCAGCGCTTCCAGTGGTCGGTCTACGACCCGCAGGTGATTGCCAGGCTGCAGGCCCGTGGCCAGGACCCGGCCGTGTTGCAGCGCTACTTCGACAAGCGCCTGGAGCGCGCGCGGCGCTTCGTCTGGGCGCTGACGCGGCAGCTGGACCATTCGCCCGAACGGCTGGTGGTGTTCGGCGGCAACTGCCGGCCGACCCCGGCGCGGCTGCTGGTCGAGGAGGATGGCGGCGATTCGGTGGCGCGGCTGGAGCCCGGCGCGGTGCGGCATCGCGTGGCGGGCATCGACTACGAGGCGCTGATGCTGGAACCCGGTGACGGCCAGGTCACCAAGCCCTCGCTGCTGGCGCGCGAGAACCTCAACCCGGCGCTGCCGCGGCACGCACAGGCCTTCTTCCCGCTGGCCTACTCGTTCTTCCTCTGCGAGGAGCACCAGCGCCTGACCGGCAACGTCTCCTTCCAGGACAACCTGCTCAACGTGCTGCTGATGCGCGAGCGGCCCTTCGACCAGATGCCGGAACAGATGCGCGGCGCGCCTAGAAGCCCGACAACCAGGCCACCACGCGCCGCGTCAGGAAAGAAGGGCTGAGGCGTACCGCCAGCGCGGTCAGCTTCGCCTGCAGGCCGACGATCCAGTGCGTACGCCCCGGCCGCAATGCCGCGCGCCACACGGTCTCGGCGACGTCCTGCGGCGTCAGCCGCACGCCCATCGAGTCCAGGCTCTTGGCACCACCGACGCCCACCGCGTCGATCATCCTGGTCTGCACATACAGCGGCCAGATATCCATCACCACGATACCCAGCGGTTTCCACTCGATCTGCAGCGCCTCGGTCAAGCCACGCACCGCGAACTTGGTCGCCGAGTACACCGCCAGCGTCGGCGCACCGTAGATCGCCGAGGCCGAGGCCATGTTGATCAGCCGCGCGCCGGGAGTCTGTTTCAGATAAGGCAGCGCGGCATGGCAGCCATTGATCACGCCCTTGAAGTTCACATCCACCAGCCACTGCTGCTTCGCCAGCGGAATCTCGCCGAAGGCACCGCTGACCAGCACGCCGGCGTTGTTCAGCAGCAGGTCCAGCCGTCCACCGCTGGCCGCGCAGAACTCCGCCAGCGCGCGCTGCCAGTCCTGCTCGTCGATCACGTCGAGGCGGCCAGCATGGCTGGCGCTTCCCAGCGAGCGCGCCAGCGCCTGCACGCCGGCCTCGTCGATGTCGTAGAGGCCGACGAACCAGCCCTCGCGGGCGAAGCGCTCGGCGCAGGCGCGACCGATGCCGGCGGCGGCGCCTGTGATGAAGATGGCCGGCTTCATGCCCAGTGCTGGCGCAGGAACACGGCGATGCCGGCCAGCGACTCGTCGGCCTCGGGCAGCAACCCCGCATGCACCTGGAACACGTGCCACAGCCCCTGCCAGTGACGGAAGCTGACCTCGACACCGGCGGCATCGGCCATCTCGACCAGTCGCTCCGAATCCGACAGCAGGATCTCCTCGCTGCCGACCTCGATGCGCAGCGGCGGCAGGCCCTTGAGGTCGGCGGCGAGCAGGTGCACGCGCGGATCGTCGACCGCGACCCCGCCGCGAAACTCGGCGCTGGTCAGGCGCACCCACTTCGGGGTGAGCATCGGATCGCGCGCGCCGATGGCCTCGGCGCTGGCACCGTTGATCCCGACGTCAGCCCACGGCGACAGCAGCACCGCCGCTGCCGGCTGCGGCAGGCCCAGTTCGCGCAGCACCAGCAGCAGCGACAGGGTCAGATGCCCGCCGGCGGAATCGCCGGCGACCGCCAGGCGCTGCGGTGCGACGCCATGATCCAGCAGCGCGCGGTAGGCGGCCAGCGCATCCTGCAATTGCGCCGGGTAGGGATGCTCCGGCGACAGCCGGTATTCCGGCACATGGACCGTGGCGCCGGTCAGTCGCGCAAGCCGGCCGGTGATGGCGCGGTGCGTGCGCGCCGAGCCCATGAAGTAGCCGCCGCCATGGAGGTACAGCACCACGTTGCGGCCATCGCCGTTGTCGGCGCTGATGGTCTCGCAGGGCAGGCCGCCCAGGCTGCCGCGCTCGTAGCGGCAGTCGCGCGGCACCAGCATCGCCCGCGAAGCCAGTTCCAGCCAGCGCCGCCGCAGGCCGATCGGCAGGGCCGGATTGAAGGCCGGCTTGATCGTGCCGCGCAGCACCGGCGGCAGGAGCTTCTGTATCAAGGCCATCTCAGTTCACCTTGTCGCGCATCATGCGCCGGATCAGCGGCTGGTAGCCGATGCCGAGCAGGCGCGCCATCCACTCGATGAACACGGCGTCGCCACCGATCAGGATGCGCGGCCGGTTGCGGCGGATGCCGTCGACGATGGTCATGGCGGCGCGCTCCGGCGTGGTGCGCGTCAGCTTCTTGAATTCCTCGCCGAGGTCGCGATCCTTGGCTGACTCGCCCTTGCGCGCGGTGGCGGCAATGTTGGTGCGGATGCCGCCGGGATGGACGCAGGACACCTGCACCGGACGGCCCTGCATCTTCATCTCCATGCGCAACGCCTCGGTGTAGCCACGCACGGCGAACTTGGCGGCGTTGTAGGCGCCGCTGCCCGGCGAGGCGATCAGGCCGAACACGCTGGAGACATTGACCACGTGGCCGTCGCCGGAGGCGATCAGCTGCGGCAGGAAGGCCTGGGTGCCGTAGGTCACGCCCCAGAAGTTGATGCCCATCAGCCATTCGAAGTCGGCCCAGTCCATTTCCTCGATGCGCGCCGCCAGTGCCACGCCGGCGTTGTTGATCACCAGGCTGGCACCGCCGAAGTCGCGCTGCACCTCGTCGGCATGGGCGTAGACCGCGTCGCGGCTGGCGACATCCAGCACGTAGCCGCGCACTTCGATCTGCAGGGCCTCGCAGGCGGCGACCGTGCCGCGCAGGCCGGGCTCGTTGACATCGGACAGGGCGAGCCGGCAGCCGGCCCTGCCCAGTTCCAGTGCCAGTGCTCGGCCGATGCCGCTGCCAGCACCGGTCACCACCGCGACTTTTTTCTGAAGGTTGGTCATGGAATGTTGGAGGTTGGAAGGAAATCAGGGCAGTGGCCGCTCGCGCAGGAACTCGAACAGGCGATCGGTCCACAGGTAAGGCCAGGTCAGATGCCGCAGCAGGCCGGTGTTGGCGACCGTCGCCGGGATCGTCTGGCTGGCACACAACGCCTGGCAGGCCTGCACTTCCTGCTGCAGCGCGTCGATGATGACACCGCGGTACTCCAGCCCCGGCATGCGCGCGGCAAGCCGCTCGCGGAAGCCCTCGCCGCCGGTCTGGCAGATGCCGATGACGTCGCAGTCGTTGTGGACCGTCATGATCGGCCGCAGGTTGTTGCCAAAGGGTTGCTGCTCGCAGGGGTCCTGGATATCGGAAAACGCCTCGTGGGCCGAATACACCGCGGTCGCCGCAATGCCCGGCGTGTTCAGGCCATAGAGGATCGCCATCGCCGCGCCATTGGACCAGCCGGACATGTAGACACGCTTCGGATCGACGATGCCACGGGCCTGGACCTCGGCGATGAAGTGGTCGATCGCTGCGGCATCCAGGTTCATCTGCGGATCGGCGCGGTCGAAATTGCGATGCCAGTTGTCCCAGCCCAGGCCGGTGTCATCCGGGTACGGGTAGTAGTGCTGCGTATCGCGGCCATAGGGCACCAGCAGGATCGTGCCGGGCCGGGCCGGATCGCCGCTGAGGTCGGCGCTGCTGTTGATGAACTGCAGGAAGCTCAGCAGGGTCTGCGAATCCGCCGGGATGACCGAGCCCTGCAGGAAGGTCAGCAGCGGCAGCGGGGTCTCGGGCGCGGCGTTGTCCGGCACATACAGGCAGGCCTTGCGCGGCTCGCCGGCGTTGTCCTGCCACTGCAGCACTTCGCCGCCGCCCAGCATGCAGGCCTGCAGGACCTGGAACGGCACATCGCTCAGCGCCGTCGGCGAATTGCTCAAGGGCCGTGGCGGGTTGCCATGGATGCCGGCGCAGTCGGTACCGCCGGCCGCCTGGGGCGCGACCGCGCGGGCCTGGCTGGAGGCATCCGCAGCCGGCGCATCACCGCCGGAACTGCAGCCGGCCAGGGCGGAGGCCAGCAGCAGCAGGATCAGCAGTCTCATCGGGCTCCTCCGTTTGCTGCCATGGTCGGGTCCCCGGCGGCGGCCGCATGTTGGCATGGACCG
>DATILC010000330.1:0-19546 GCA_035476855.1 Solimonas sp.
CCCTCACCCTCGATCCCTCTCCCGATGGGAGAGGGAAGACCCGATGGTTCGCGGGTTTCTCACATACTTCGTGCCGCAGACTCTTCTGATTCAGTCCACTAGGCAGCAGGATCGTCCGGCGGCTGGCGCAGCCGCTTCATCAGCGACAAGGCCATCACCACCAGCGCCAGCGCGCCGAGGGCCAGCGTCACCCACAGGGCAATCACTCGCATCGGCGTCGAGCGCGGCACCGGCTTCAGCATGCTGCTGCCGCCGAGCGTGATCACGCTGCCACGCGAGTAAGCCATGCCGGTCAGGCGCTGCCGCTCCGCCGCATCGACGTCGGTCAGCAGGCTGCCGCAGGCCGGCGTCGACGCCGGGACACGGGCACTGCCGTAGGCCAGCGTATACGGCCCCTCGCCCTGCGCCAGGAAGTTCAGCCGCCCCGGCAGGTAGGCCAGCTGCAGCTGTGGCTTCAGTCCACCGAGGGTTTCGGCACCTTCGAGGATCTGCAGCTGCCAGTAGCGGTCGGTGGTCGGTTCGAAGCGGATCGGCAGCGCATCCGGCACGGCCGCCTCGACCTGTACCGAGGTGGCCTCGCCGCTCCAGCGCGGCTGCCAGGCCTGGTCCTTGTCCGTCGGCGGCCGCGCGCGGCTGGCCAGCGCCACGCGCAGCGACATGTTGATCGAGGGCAGCTGCAGCCGCGCGTAGGAAACCGGCGCCTGGCGACCGGCGTCGTAGCGCGCGACCGTGGCCGGCTCGGCAGCCAGCGGGACCGTGCTGAACTGCAGCGGCACCAGTGCCGGCGGCGGCACCCGCGCCTCGGCCGTCGTGGCGAGGATCCGCAGTGGCGCACCCGGCTCCACACGCTGCAGGCGCAGGTAGGTGTAGCGCGCCGGCGGCAGTGGAATGCGCATGCGCTCCAGCGTCTGCGCCTGCGGCCCGCTGCTGCGCAGCAGCGTGGTGCTCGCAACGACTTCGCGCCACTGGTCGAGATCCTCGCTGGCCTCGACCCGGACCCTGAGCTCGGAGGCGCCATCCGGACTTTCCCAGGCGACGCGGATGGCCAGCAGCGGCAGGTCCAGCGAGCGTACGTCGATCACATGCGCCACCGTCCGCGGTTGCGGTACGACAGCAGGGCTGCCATGGCTGATCTGCACCTCGGCGCCGTCGGCGGTCTGGACCTCGACATGCAGGTCACCTGCGTGCGCTGCCGCAGCCGCAGCCCGCAACGGGAATGCCGGCAGGGGCCTCTCGATCATCTCCGCCGCCGGTACGGCCATGCCGCAGAGCGCGTGCGGCACGGCGGTGCCCGCGGCATTGAACACGCGCAGGTCGCCGAGATCGGGGCGCAGCACGCCGGCGTAGACCTCGTCCGGGATCTGCATTTCCTGCAGGGGCTTGCCGTCGCCGGCGTCGAGCTCGACGCCGTGGGCATAGTCGTTGCGCCCGGTGGCCAGCACGGCGCAGGGCAGCAGCAGCAGGGCGGCGAACGGCAGCTTCATGCGGCAGGCTCCGGCTTGTGGTCTTCTTCAATGGGCTGCGCCGCCGGCGGCAGCGGCGACAGGTAGCCGGTCAGCAGCAGCAGCGCACCCACTCCGAGGAAGGAGGCGATGCGCGCCAGCGTGCCGCTGCCGGAGAGATCGAGCAGGAACAGCTTGGCGACCACCACGGCCATCAGCGCAGCACCAAGCATCCAGGCCTTGCGCCAGGCGCGGCGCGTGGCCAGCAGCATCAGCGCCATGCCGAGCAGGCCCCAGAAGATCGACAGCGCCATCTGCACGAAGGTCGAGTGGACGATGCCGGGTGCATCCAGCGGCGTACCGTACAGATGATGCAGGGCGCGCAGCAGCGCTGCACTGATGGTCAGGAAGCCCAGCGCGGCGATGGCCGCCAGTGGCAGCCGCCGGTCCTGCCAGCCGATGCGCGCGCGCTGCTCCGCGGTCAGTGCCAGGACCCACTGCAGCAGCACCAGCAGGCCGATGCACAGCGACAGGTCCAGCGGATTCAGCAGTGGCAGGTAGGGCAGCCACACCGGGTCGCCATCACTGGCGAAGTTGATCACCAGGATCCAAAGGGCCAGCAGCAGCGCCAGCGGCAGCGCCACCCACAGGCGATAGGTCTGCTCATGCCGCGCCAGCGGCCAGGCCGGGCGCAGGCGCGACGCGGCACAGAGCGCCAGCAGCGCCGCCGGTGCCATGCCCCAGGGCAGCTGGTTCCAGACGCCGGGCACGGTGTCGGTCAGCTGCCAGTGGACTTCCCAGGCCAGCAGCAGCACCAGCGACCAGGCCGCCGACGCGTGCAGCAGCGGTGTCGCCGCAGCCAGGCCCTCGTCCGGCTCGCGGTCGAGCCGGTGCAGCAGCGCCCAGGCGATCAGCAGCAGCGGCGGCCAGCCCAGACCGCCAGCCTGCGCCAGCGGATGCAGCTGCGCCGTCATGCTGAGGCCGACGAGGAAGGCCAGCGGCAGCAGCAGCAGGGCAATGCGGCGCAGCAGCAGCCAGCCGCTGCGCCGGCCGATGCCATGCAGCACCAGCAGGCTCAACGCGAGGAAGCCGAGGCCGTAGCCGATGGCGTAGTCCTGCGGCGCATGGCGATCGAGTTCGGCGAGGCCACCGAGGAACCACCAGATGCAGCCCCAGATCGCGGCCAGCAGCGGCAGTTCCTTCTCGTAGCGCGTCAGGCCGTCGGCGTAACGCTGCGCCCACCAGCCGCTGAGCAGTGCGGAGATCGCCAGCGCGGCGCTGGCCAGCCAGGCGCCGTTGAGGAACAGCAATTCGCCTTCCAGCTGGTGGTACTGCCCGAGGTAGCGCGCCGCGGCGGCGAGCTGCAGCAGGATCGAGAAGGCGCGCGCCAGCGGTCGCTGCTGGCGCAAGCCCAGCCACATCAGGCCGGCGCCCTCGACCGCCCACATCAGCGCGGTGGCACGCTCGTCGAAGGCCAGCGGCACGGCGAGGCTGGCGAAGATCACGCCCAGCGCGGCGAAGGCCTCGGCCAGCAGGCGCAGGCTGTCGCGGCCGCTGCGGAACAGCACCCAGGCCAGTGCGACGTAGAAGCCGCCGAAGGCCAGCGAACTCCAGGCCATGCCGTACTCGACCTCGCGGATCAGCGAGGCATGGATGGTGGCCGCGATCACCGGCAGGCCGAACACCAGCGAACCGGAGACATAGCCCTTCAGCTTCGGCGGCTGGCGCAGCGCGAACAGCACCGACACCGCCACGTACATCAGCCAGAACAGCAGCAGGAAGAAATCGGCACTGGCGAGGTCGCCCGGCTGGTAGGAGGTGGCGCGCCACAGCCCGGTGATGCCGAAGGTGAAGACGAAGCCGACCAGGTTGAGCAAGCGCCAGGCGCGGAACCAGGCGACGGTGAACACGCCGAGGTTCAGCACCGTGTAGTAAGTGAACAGCGCGACATGGCTGCCACCGCCGGTCGACAGCAGCACCGGTGCCAGGAAGCCGCCGGCAAAGCCGATGACTGCCAGCGACAGCGATTCCT
Source organism: Solimonas sp. (assembly GCA_035476855.1). Classification (GTDB taxonomy): domain Bacteria; phylum Pseudomonadota; class Gammaproteobacteria; order Nevskiales; family Nevskiaceae; genus Solimonas_A. The sequence goes on from DATILC010000330.1 coordinate 3,475, forward strand.
GCGCCACTGCCAGCAAGGCCGAGGCCAGCGCCACCGCGATCATCAGGCCCAGCGCCAGGCTCGGCGGCAGCAGGTGGTAAAGCCGGGTCGCGGCGAACACGGTGAGATAGAAACCGGCGACACCACCGCCCTGCAGGATCTGCGCATACACCGCGCGGCTCTCGCGCAGGCGCCAGCCGGTGACCAGCAGCGCGATCGCACCGGCGGCCAGTGCGGCCAGGCGCAACTCGATCGGGAACATGCTGTTCTCGGCGGCATAGCGCGCCAGGAACGCACCGCCGAGGAACAGGATGAGGATGCCGACGCGCGCCAGCGGATTGCCGCCACGCAGCCAGTCCATGCCGCGGTCGATCCAGGGTTGCAGCAGCGAGGGCTTTGGCTCGATGACCTGAGTCGTTGCCGCCCAGTCGATGGGCTCGGCCGCTGCGGGGGCTGGCGGCGGAGGCGGTACGGACACTGGCCGCACGGGCGCTGGCGCCTCCGCCACGACAGGCGCGACAGGCGCGACAGGCGTCTCGACGGCGGCCGGCCGGGGTGGCGGTGTTGCCGCCACGGGCCTGGCCGCGGTGGTCCGCGATTCCAGCAGCTGCTCCAGCCAGGCCAGGCGCAGCTGCAGCGCATCGATCCGCTGGCTCGCAGCGCTGAGCCGCGCGAACAGGAAGCCGAAGGCCGCGCCGACCAGGAAGCCGGCCTCGAAGTGCAGCAGCGCGGCACCCATGGCTGCGCCGACGACCGTCAGGATCCAGGTGAGCGCGGACGAAGGCCGCGGCGTGTCCTGTTGCATCGTTAGCTGCCCCCAAGCTGCTTGCGCCGATGGCCGAGTATCGATGAAGCGCCGCCGTCATGCACCCCGGTGCAGGCGGCGCCGGACTGGCGCATCCTTCGCCGAACCATCAGGGGAGATCCATGCGCATCGCCATCATCGGCGCCACCGGCATGCTCGGCCAGCACGCGGCACGTGCCGCGCTCGACGCCGGCCACGAGCTGCTGCTCACCTACCGCAGCGAGAAATCGCTGTCCCGCCTGCAGGGCCTGCGCTTCGATCGCACCCAGGCCGACCTCGACGATCGCGCTGCGCTGACCCGCGCCCTGCAGGGCGTCGACGGCGTGATCAATGCCGCGGCCTACTACCCGACAGTGCCGCGTCCCTGGCGCGAAGAAGTGGCCACCGCCCGCGCGCAAATGGAGAACTTCTACGCCGCCGCCGAGGCCGCCAAGGTCGGCCGCATCCTCTACCTTGGCGGCGCCATCGCGCTGCCCAAGCGCAGCGACGGCCGGCCCGCCGACGGCAGCGAGCGCTATGTCGGCGAGCCCGCCAACCGCAATGCCTACGTGCAGGTGAAATGGGCGATGGACGAGCTGTCGCTGCAGAAGGCCTCGGCCGGGCTGCCGGTGCTGATCGGCATTCCGTCGATGACCTTCGGCGAGTACGACTGGGGCCCGTCGACCGGGCAGTTCATCACCGGCATCGCCAGCGGCCAGCTGAAGAAATACGTGCGCGGCAACCGCAACGTGGTCTACGCCGGCGATGCCGGGCGCGGCCTGATCCTCGCGCTGGAACGCGGCACGCCGGGACGGCGCTACCTGCTGACCGGCGTCAACACGGACATGGACACGGTCACCGCCACCATCGCGCGCATCGCCGGCATGCCGGCACCGACGCCGGCACCGCTGGCCGTGGCCAGCACCGTCAGCCGCCTGCAGAACTGGCGCTACCGTGTCTTCGGCGGCGCATTGCCGACCATCCCCGAAACCGCGATCGCAGTGATGTCGGCGGGGCAACACCTCGACGGCAGCGCCGCACAGGCCCTCGGCTACGAATCGCGCGTGGGGCTGGAGGAGGCGGTGACCCGGGCCCTGCACTGGTTCAGGGCCCAGCGGATGTGCTGAACCCTGCGCCCGCGCGCGCGGTCTGAGGAAGGTCATGGGCCATGGAAAGGGCTTGGAATGAAATTCCTGCATCTCCTCGGCACGATCCTGCTTGCCGGCGTGTCCTTCGCGGCCGGCAGCAGCTTCGAGACCTCGGGGCACTGGACACCTGCCGCCAGCTTCGGGATGGGCATGGTGCTGGGTGCACTGCTGCTGGCACTGGCCCTTTCGCTATGGCCGTCGGCGTCGCGTGGCAACGGCGGCAACGTTCCGCTGCTGCGCTCGCGCTGAAGACTTTCGCGGCGAGCACTGCCTGAACCCGACGCGGGCTGACATACTGCGGCAGGGAATTCTCGTCGGGGGACAGGGTCAGTGGATTATCTCGTGGGCTTGGTGCTCGCCATCATCGTGGCGGCTTCCGCATCCTTCATCGGCTTCGATCGCGATCGCGCCTTCTACCCGACGATCATGATCGTCATCGCGTCCTACTACGCGCTGTTCGCGATGATCGGCGGCTCTATGACGGCGCTGGCGATCGAAGCCGCCGTCGCCCTCGCCTTCCTTGGCCTGGCAGTTGCCGGCTTCAAGTTCAGCCTGTGGTTCGTCGTCATCGCGCTGGCCGCGCACGGCGTGTTCGACTTCTTCCACCACCAGTTCATCGACAACCCCGGCGTGCCGTCCTGGTGGGGGCCGTTCTGCCTGGGCTATGACGTCGCTGCCGCCGGCTACCTGGCCTGGCTGCTGCAGCGCCGGCGCGGCCCGAGGCTGATGTCGCGCTGAGCCAAGGCTGGCACGAAATGTCCATGCCAGGCCTCCGGCGAGACAATGCACGGCACCGGCGTCGCGGCCATCATGGCGCACCTTTCGCCAAGTGCCCGCCGCCATGACCGTCCTCTGCATCCTGCCGTCCTCGGACTACGATCCCACCGAAGCCGCCACCAGCTGGCATGCGCTGACCGCGGCCGGCCACGAGGTCCGCTTCGCCACGCCGGATGGCCAGCCTGCGCATGCCGACCGCCGCCTCACGGATACAGGTTTCGGCGTACTGAACTCCACCCTGATGACGCGCCAGCCGGACCTCGCGCTGTACCGCGCGATGAGCAGCTCACCCGCCTTCGCCGCGCCGCTGGCCTATGCCGCGGTCGATCCCGCGCAGTTCCGCGCGCTGCTGATCCCCGGCGGCCACGCCGCCGGCATGCGCTCGATGCTGGACTCCGAGGACGCGCGCAGGATCTGCCGCCACTTCTTCACCGCCGACAAGCCGGTCGCCGCGGTCTGCCACGGCGTACTGCTGCCGGCCCGTACCCTCGACCCCGCCACTGGCCGCTCGGTGCTGCACGGCCGCCGCACCACCGCACTGCCGGCGACGATGGAACTCGGCGCCTGGGCCATGACCGCCGCCTGGCTGGGCCGCTACTACCGCACCTATCCGCAGACCGTGCAGGCCGAGGTCAAGGCCGCGCTGGCAAAGCCGGGTGACTTCGACGCGGGCCCGCTGTTCCCGATGCGCGACAGCGCAGAGAACCACCGCGCGGGTTTCATCGTGCGCGACGGCCGCTATCTGTCAGCGCGCTGGCCGGGGGATTGCCACCGGTTTGCCGGGGCGTTCGTGGAGATGCTCAAGGAAGCGGCGTAACGCCTGCGCTCCAGCTTCCGCGCGTGCGCTGATTCTTTGCTCCCTATCCCCGCGCGCGGGGATAGGGAGAACAGCGCCAGGCATTCGAGTAGGCGTTCGACCAGCGTCCCCGGCTGCGAAAAGAACGGCGAGTGCCCGGAATCGATCGACAGCACACGGTCGCAGGGATGCTCGCCGTGCATCTTCCTTTGCAGCGACGGAGTGACCGCACGGTCCTGCAGGCATTCGACGTAGACCTTCGGCACACTGCCGTAGCGCGACGCACTCAGGCGCAGCGGCGTGAAGCCAGCCCAGTTCGGCTCCGCCTCCAGCAGCACGTTGGCCAGCGCGGTGATCTCGTCACCGCAGTCGTGGTACAGCGCTTCACGGTAGACCGAGCGCTTCAACCGATGCTGCTGCAGGCTTTGCGGCAGCAGCAGCGCGCACAGCCGCTGCAGGGCCACGCTGCGAAACAGCGAGACCAGCAATGGCAGCAGCCGACGATCGAGCGACGTCTCGACGTTCTGCACCACCAGTGAGTCGGAATCCTGCAGCGCGTACTCCATCATCGAGCGACCGTCCGGCACCAGGTAGGCCGCGAGGTAGACAAGCCCGGCGATGCGGTCGGGCCGCTGCTCCGCGGCCTGCGAGATCACGATGCCGTTGCGGCTGTGCGCGACCAGCACCACCGGCTGCGGCTGCGCGTCGATGCATTGCAACAGCGCGTCGACGCAGCGCGCCAGCGTCACTTGCCGCGTCGGCGTGCGGTCGCGGCCATGGCCCGGCAGGTCGGGAGCGATCGCACGATGGCCCAGCTGTTCGAGCAGCGGGATGACGCGATGCCAGTTCCAGGCGGCGTGGAAGGAACCGTGCAGCAGGATGAAGGTGGCCATGGGCGGAGCGCTCTGCGGGGAGGAGGCCGCCAGTATCGAAGAGCACTCTGGGCCGGAATATCCGTTTCTTGCGGATGCATCGGCCCGTCACCAACCCGCTACGCCACGCTGCGCAACAAGCCATAGAACAACACCGCGAAGCCGCCGATCTCGCCGATGATCAGGCCCACCATGTACAGCCAGATCATCGCGCCGGGCATGTGTCCCTTGCCCAGCACATGCGGGCGGCGCAGCTGGTTGTCGGTGTCGCGCAGGACGCCGTGCAGGATGTACATCGCGATCGCCGAGGCGAAGTACAGGATCGGGATACCCACCGCCCACAGCGTGCCCACCGGGCCGAGCGGCGAGTACGGCACGAACTCGCGCAGCAGGATCGCGGAGAAGGCGTACATCAGGCTGCTGCGATGCGCGATGTCGACGTAGACCGGCGACTGCGCCTCCGGCGAACCCATGATCGCGAAGTACTTCCACACGCCGGTCAGCAGGCCGCTGGAAAAGAACACGCCGGCGGCGAGCAGGCAGAAGATTTCGGCATTCATCGGTGGTGCTCCAGGGCTTTGAGTCCCGCGGCGCGGCCGCGGATACGGTAGTAGGTCTTGCCACAGGCATTCTGCTGGTGCCAGTAGGCGCGCAGGAACAGCGGCAGTTCGGGAATCCAGAAGCGCTCCTCCAGCGGCTGGACCGGCGGGCGCGCGCCCAGCTCGATGTCCGCGACGACGATCCCCGGGCCTTCCTGCTGGTGGCGCTGCGCCAGTACATGGCCTTCGGCATCGACAATCTGCGTGCTGCCGACGAAGCCGGTGTCGTAGGGGACCGTGGCCGGCAGTCCGGGTATCAGCATGAAGCCGGTGCGGAAATGTCCGCAGTGCGAGGCCTGCAGCACCGGCGCACCGAGACGGCGCGCGAACTCCGAGGGCGCGTTCTCGGAGAGGTAGCGGTTGTACTGGCCCAGTGCGGCGAGGCCCCGCGTCACCGGCGCGCCCCAGTTCGAAGGCAGGGTCCACCAGTGCGTACCGGTGATCGCGACGCCGACCCGGCCGCGCAGGCGTCGCACCGTAGCACTGCGGATCAGCTCCCAGCAGACCGCGGCCCCGACTCCGCCCAGCGCGGTGTCGAAAACACCATCGTCATGGCCCGGCCCGTAGTAGGCGTTCTCCCACATCGTCGGCAGGTCCTTGTCGTGCAGGTGCACGCGGCCGTCCGGCTCGACGAAGTGGTAGCGGTTGTAGATCTGGCCGCCCTCGGCGATCAGCATCGAGCCGCCGAGCCAGCACTGGTGGCGTGCCGCGAGTCGCCGGAACAGCGCCAGCGCCGGATTGTCCGGCGGCAACACCGCGGCATGCGTCCGCACATCGAAGGGCAGGCGCGAGGTGCAGAACTCCGGCACCGCGATCAGCCGCGCACCGGCCGCCGCCGCCTCGTCGACCAACCGCTCGATGCGCTCGAGGTTGACGGCGACGTCGCCCACCTCCGCCTCAAGCTGCACCGCCGCCGCGCGGATGCGCTGCGCTTGCTGTGGCCCGCTCATGCTCCTCTCCTCGTGCAGGGAACCGGCCTCATGTTCGGCGGAAGGCGCGGGCCGCGCTATCAGAAATCTGCTGCGAGCCGGTCGAAGCGCGGCTGCATGCGGCGCAGCTGCGTCGGCGTGATGCCGAAGCCCGCCCGGAAACTGGCGGCGAAATGCGCCGGGCTGCTGTAGCCACGGTCCAGCGCGATGCGCGTCAGCACCTCCGGCGTCTGTGCCATGGCGCCGCAGCTGTCGAGCAGGCGCGTCCAGTTGCGGTAGGCGGTCCAGGACACACCGGTGCGCCCGCTGAACAGGTGCGAGAAGCGGGAGTCGGAGAGTCCGAGACGACGCGCGAGCTGCGGCAGCGACAGGCTGCTCGCTGCGGCGTCGTCGAGCATCGCCTGCAGCTCACGCAGGCGGCCATCGCGCAGCCCCGAGGCCGCATGGCCGGCACGCGGCAGCAGGTCTTCCAGCAACAGCTCGCGCAGGCGCTTGCCGTCAGCCACAGGATCCGCCAGCAGCTGCAGCACCGCCTCGCGACCGCGGCGCAGCCATGCGGCATTGGCCGGTGCCGGGACGATGCTGCCGGGTGCCAGCAGCGGCCCATGCACCAGCGGATCGAAGTACACCACTGCCAGCGAGCGCTCGCCGCAATCCAGTTCATGCGGCAGCCCGGCCGCCAGCAACGCGCCCTCGCAGGCCAGCCACCGACCATCGGCGCGACGGATACGAAAAGGCCCGTCGAGCCCCAGCAACAACGCCGCCGCGCGGTGCTCGTGCACCCCCACCGCGCCCAGCGGCCCGACGAAGGCGACCACGTCCTGCCAGCGCAACAGGCGCGGAGCGACGGGGACGATGGCAGGGGCAGGATTCACGCGCCGATGATGCTCAGCCGCCGCGGCCGTCGCAAGCCTTCTTGCTTTTGCCTGCCGGCAGGTTCCAACTGTGGGCATGATCGAAACCCTGGGCCCGTCCTCGATCCCGCTGGCCGTGAAGCTCGGCTACAGCGCCTTCATGGCCGTGCTGCTGCCGGTGTACCTGCGCAAGTACGGGCCGACCAACTTCCTCTACTTCTGCGACGTGGCGCTGCTGCTGGCGCTGGTCGGCATCTGGCCGGAAGACCCGCTGCTGCTGTCGATCGCCACCGTCGGCATCCTGATCCCGCAGGCGTTCTGGCTGCTGTCCTTCCTCGTCCACCTCGGCGGCGGCCACCTCACCGGCATGACCGACTACATGTTCGAGTCGCAGCGCTCACGCTTCCTGCGCGGGCTGTCGCTATTCCATGGCTGGCTGCCGCTGCTGTTGCTGTACCTGCTGGCGCGCACCGGCTACGACCCGCGCGCCCTGCCGATCTGGACCGTCATCGCCACCGTGCTGGTCCTGGTCTGCTACCGCTGGATGCCGCCGCCCTCGCCCGCCGGCAGCCGCGGCATGGCGCCGGTCAACATCAACTACGTCTACGGCCTCAACAACGAAACACCACAGCGCTGGATGTCGCAACGGACCTGGCTGATTGTGGTGCTGCTGGGATTTCCGTTGCTGCTGTATCTGCCGGCGCATGTCCTGCTGCTGTACTTCGTGCCGCGCGCGATGCCTTAGGGCTGGCTGCTGAACGCCGCCGGCGTCTCGTTGGTCACTGCGAAAGCGCTGGCCTTCTCCGGATCGATCGGCCGAATCTCGAAGCTCAGGCCACAGGCTATGCAGGGATTGCCCGAGGCGATCTGCGCCGCCTCGTCGAGGCTGGCGGCCTGAATGAACCAGTAGCCGCCGACGACCTCCTTGGCCTCCGCGAACGGGCCATCCGTCACCCCACGCCTGGAAACGGTCCTGCTCTCCCTCGCAAGCCGCTGGCCCGGCTTCATCCGGCCTTCGGCGACCAGCTGGCCATGCCAGGCATAGAAGCGATCGATCGCATCCTGTATCTCTTCCTGCGGCAGGTCGACATCCCACTGGCCACGCGAGATGACGAGATACTCGGATGCTGCGGCATGCCTGGTCATGAGCTTTCGATCCGGCAGAGGGACGTGAACTATATGCCGATTTTCCTGCGCGCCTGCTTACCCATGTGGCTCGCTAGAGCAGCACAAACTTGACCGACGTATTCACCGCATCACGAATCACCTTGATCGCCGCATTCAGCGCCTCTTCGATCATCAGCTGGTTCAGACCCTGGACCGCAAGCAAGGTGGTTTCCCAGGCCTCGGTCTGGAACTCCACGTGCAGCCTGGCCCGGCCCTCCGAGATCAGGCCTTCCGCGTGCATGGCCGCGATGCTCGCCAGCCTTTCGGCGAACATCCGCGATTCGGATTCAAAGTATTTCTGCGTCGCCGGCCAGCGTTCACCGACAACGCCTTTTGCCGCTCCAATCATGCCGCTGGCGATTTCCTCGACATTCAGGCTCATGGTCGTGTCTCCTACTCAGGATTGATCTGGCTCGGCGCTGCCGCCGCCTTGGTTTCATCCGGCTTTTCGCCGCGCTTCTTGGCCAGCTCCAGCGTCAGTATCGCGGTGAACTGGGCGTTGAAGGCGCCACGCAGGCTTTCCCGAATTTCCCTTGGCGTCAGTCCCTCGGTGGAGCTGTGCATCTTCTCCATCCGGTCCAGGTTCTTTCTCAGCTTGTCGAACATCCTGACCGTCAGGCTGTTCCTCTCTACGGCGTCTGCCCTCAGCCGCAAGCCGCTGATCGATACCTTCGCGGCGCTGTAGAACGGCTTGTTGCTGCCGTATCCCTCGACCTTGCCGTCATCCGATTTTGCGGAGGATTCCAGCTTGACCAGGAAGGTTTCAAAGTCCTTCTGCAAGGCCGTCGTTCCTGTGTCGATCTGTTCGTCATAGTCGGCAATGAACTTGACGCTGGCACAGCCCGACAGCACGCAAAGCGCGAGCAGTGCACTGAGCACTCTTGCTTGGAAAGAGATGGAACTGGATATCCGCATTGCAGGCTCCCTGGCACGCCAACGAATGGCCGCTCGTTGTATCGTCGCCGGGGCAACAGCGTCAACGTGAAGCCGGCGTCAGGTTGCTACTGCAAGCGGATGAAGATGCGCCACCGCCGGGATGGCGCAATAGCGATGCAGCCATCCTCGCGAGGAACAGGATCATGAGCACCGACGCAATCCCCCAGTCCCCGCGGCGTGAAGCCCTCAACGCCCGCATCCAGGCCTTCAGCGCGGAGCTGCGTCGCGAAGCAGCATTGCCGCCGCGGCTGATCGAGCTGCTGCGCCTGCGCATCGCCTTCCACAACCAGTGCCGCTACTGCATGTCTATGCGCTATGGCGCGGCGCTGGACGACGGTCTGACCGAGGACCTGGTCTGCTCGCTGCAGAAGCCGGCGGAAGATCCCGACTTCAGTCCCGCCGAGAAAGCTGCCCTGGCCTTTGCCGATCGCTTCGCCACCGATCACCTGGCCATCGACACCGCGATGCTGGCCGGCCTGCGCGAACACTTCGCCGCCGACGAACTCGCCGACCTCGGCGCACTGGCTGCCTGCTTCACCGGCTTCGGCCGCATGGGCGCGGTGTTCGATGGTGGAGAGACGCTGCCGGTGGGCCCGCGCAAGGCCGATGGCAGCAGGCTGGCACCGTGGGAGGTACAGGAACCGGTCGTCGTGCGCTGACGGAAAAGCGGCTTGTCACTTCAACGCCGGTGCATCAAGAAACCCGCCGATCATCGGCGCCAACCACCCGGTGCGTGTCGTCACCTGCATGTGGTCGCTGCCGGGCAGTACGGCGAGCTGTGCCTGCGGCAGCAGCCGGAACATCTCCACGGCATGCTCGGGGCGGATCACGTCGGCGTCGCCGATCACCACGAGCGCCGGCGCGGCAACGCTGCGGATGGCATCGGATGGGATGTCCTTGAAGCCGCGCATGCGCTGCACTGCCTTGTCGTGCATCACCTGCAGGTTCCCGGGCTCAGGCGCGACCTTGAGATACGCCTCCTGCAGTTCCTGAGGCATGTTCTCCAGCGTGGCCTTGGCCATCGCGTCCCAGAGCCAGGGATAGGCACCATCGCGCTTGACCAGCGCCGACGCCAGCACCAGCTTGCGTACGACCTTCGGATGCCGGATCGCCACCTGCAAGGCGATGGTGCCGCCGTTGCTGAATCCGAACAGATCCGCCTTGCCGATGTGCAGGTGCTCCAGCAGCGCCGCGGTGTCATCCGCAGATTGCTCGAAGCTGAAAGGCCGGCCGGCGATGTCCGCCGTGTGCCCATAACCCTGCTGCTCGAAGGCGATGACCTGCCGCTCGCGCGCCAGTGCCGGCAGGATCTGGCCGAAGGACGTCTGGATGGTGTCGCCGCCGCCATGCAGCAGCACCAGCGGCGCTTGCCCGGGCTTGGCGACGCCGTGAATCTCGAAATAGATGCGCAGGCCGTTGACGGGCGCGTAGCCCGTCCGGACAGCCTGTTTTTCAGGGGCTTGGGCTGCCGCTGGCGCAACGATGCCCGTGGCGAGGACGCAAGCCGCGGCCAGCGGTAGAAACAGTGTGGCGATGTTCTTGTTCATGATTCGAGTGAAGTTTTCCATGAGGCCCTCCGGATGGGGGCGACGCCTCCGGTCGGTCCTGACCGGCTGGCTGTCCACCCCATCCATGTCGACGAACGAGGGGGCATGAAATCGACAGTTTCCAGGGTTTTATCTGCCCAGGGAACCTTTGAAAAAGTTGCCGTTCGCCCTGAGCCTGTCGAAGGGTGGACGGCAACTCGTTGACCGGCGGTGGGGAAGTCCGCCCGTGCTTCGACAGGCTCAGCACGAACGGACTTTTCAGAGGCGCCCTAGTGTGCAGACTCAGGAACCGGTTTCCGGGCCGTTGGCGGGGTCAGCTCCACAGTCGTGTAGACCACCTTGTCCGCTCCGAATGACGCCGTGTACCGCAGGGTCAATTCGCTGTTCGAATACTTCGGACGCGCCGCCAGAATGAGCAACTCGGTTGCAGCGCCGAGCTTCAATGGCAGTGAACCCACCCAGCGAAAGTAGTCCCGGTTGAAGAGCGAGACCAGCGCCAGCTCGTCCGGGTTGTCGTGGTTATGTGCCTCGACGGCCATCGGCATCACGGAGAAGCCAACAGGCGGTGACATGCCGAGCTGCTTCGCGAGCTTGCGCGGGACGTGTATCTCCGCCAGGCGGTTGTCCTTCAGGCCGTTGCTGATGCTGACGAGAAAGCCGCGTGATCCATCGATGCCCGAGAGGCTGCTGCTGAGGGGGAGCTCGGCGTCGGGCTGCGGCTGGGCCAGACTGGCTGGGCCAGGGATGAAGATCGAGACGATGCAGCCGACCAGGACGATGGCAAGGCCGCGGGCGGATTTCATGTCTCAGCCCCCGACGTCGACCGCCAGTGCATCCCTGAGCCGCCGGAGCAGCTCGCCTCCGTCGCCCCGATAGGAAGATCCGTGCATGCACGCGAGCATCTTCGGCTCCAGCCGGGCAAGGCGATCCACGAGCTGGCTGCCATTGCGCACGGCGGCATACGGAAACCCTTGTCGCATCATCTCGCTCGGCCCCCAAACCGCCTCGGCGGACTCCGTCAGGGCCGGGACATCCTTCCCGGGCTGGGCGAAGAGATCGCCACACAAGAGGACGCCATCGGTCTCGTCGAACAGATAGCCACACTCCATCCCATGGGGTACGTGAGGCGCGTCGATCCAGCGGACCGTGCGCCGCCCCAACCGCAGTGTTTCCCCATCGACGAGGCCCCGGGGCGCGCGATCGGCAACGTCGGCCACTGAAACCAGCGCAGCGAGCTGGCTGCAGAGCGGTTGCGCCTGCGGTGCGACCGCCAGCCACTCATTCAGCGCGCCGCACTCGTCGGCCTCGAAGTGGGAGAAGGCGATCCAGCGCAGACGATCGGCCGGCAGGATGCTTTCGACCGCCTTCAGCGTCAGGGGGAACAGCCGGCGCGGGCCGGTGTGAAACAGCAGGGGCTCGTCGTCCACCAGCAGGAACTGGTTGAACGTGAACCCGCCCGGGATGGCTTCCGGAGGGACCGGCGTGCTCACGCGGAACAGACCCTCGGCGATCTGCGTGATGTTCGTGCCGGTCATGGCGTCGATGATGTTCATGAGGTCCTCGCTCGCTCCAGGGCGTTCAAGGCAAGCTTTTAAAGCCATCGAGCGCCTGGATCAAGCCGCGGCCCTGCCGGAAGCAGGGCCGGGCTTGAACCGTTCGATCCTACTTTGCAGGCACCAGGTCAAACTTGCCCGACGACTCCTCGTAGAACAGCGCGCCCTCCTTGGCATCTCCGCCGCTGGAGTGCTTGTGACCGCCCGGAACCCGGATGAAATCCCCCGGCCCGACCCGCTTCTCTCCGGCCTCGTCCTTGTACACATACGCGCCCTTGAGGCCCACGATCCAGATGTCGCTAGTGTGCGTGTGCATGCCGGCGTCGAAGCCCGGCACGAACCTGGTATAGGCGCCGTAGCTCCCCTTGGCAGCATCTTCCCAAAGTACTGATTTGGAAACGCCGGGAATCACTTCCTTGAAGGCAGCCTGGCTGCCGGGGACAAAGATCGGGGCCTTCGCCTTCGGTGCTTCCTTGGCCTCCGCAAGACCACTCGTGCATGCAATCGCTAACGTCGTGGCAACGCCGAACATCAACAATCCATGTTTCATGTCCTTCTCCTGTCCGTAACGGGGCAATACCTGCGCGCAGCGATATACGCGCCGCCGCATCATGCTCCGAACGCTTGGGTGATGACTAGAACCCGGGTTCAGCTGTGGCAAGGCCGTAACACGTAGCGGATGAAAAGGTGAGTGAATGTTTGTCAGCTTCGCTGATGCCGCTAGGCTGACGACAAATTACTCTGACGACTTTTCGTTCTTTTTAGACTTATCAGCTTCAATCTGCGGTTGCGCGGCAGCCTTGGAGGTGCGAGTACCGAAGGTAACCCAAAGAATGAAGGCTATACCTGCGAGAACGAATGGAGATATAAACCAAGCACCATAACGCACGGACCGTGACAACGATAGGACCGACGCTTCGCGTAGATCTGCCGTTCTCTTTGCTACTGCTCCGGTGCTCTCTTCAACGACCGTGAACTTACCTTGCACCAACTTGCTTGCGAGACCTTCCGGGAGGTCGCCTTCGATCACGAGGAGCAAAGACATATTCTGTTGCGGCGATAGGAGGCCGGTCCAAGCGGGTGCCTGTACAGTAACCGTCGCAGTGCCGGGAATAGAGGTTACGAATCGAACCAGCCCAGCCTCAGGCGGCTTAAGTTCAACATCAATTGCGCGATTCGTCAGATTGGAAAGTTGAAGATGTGCGACTGACAGTCCATTTACTTGATGAGTGCGGATATCGTACTGCAGGGCAGTTTCGTCGGGAACCATTGTCGTGGCTAGCAGAGAGCCCAGTCCGATGAGACCTATAACGATCAGGTGCTCAACTACTCCCCACAGTTGCTTCAGCTTGCTGAATAGAGCGGGTGGCGAGGTCATCTCCCACTCCTAACCAGTTCTAGTACTGCTAGTAGAGTGGTCCCGTTTGTAATTAGAAGGATCGCTGCGACGTAGAGTGACGTTAGTCGTACAACAAAGCCGCTCGGCGGCCTAGACTCTAGCCGTTCAAGCACATCGGAGACCGGCTCGCGGGGAGGCGAGCCATGATCGGACGGCTCTGACGACTTTCTGACGAATAATTGGAGTGCGACGAGATGGGCGCACACCGCGACTGCCAGTATGAAAATCAGTGTTATCTGAGAGGGTGTTCTGAGATAGCCGTCGAGAAGGAGATTGGCTAAGGCAGCGAAATCGAGCGCTATTGTCGACACGGCGGCATCTCGAATGGAGACAATCGTTCTCGGTTGATCCATGCGACCTCTACGGTCCCCAAAACTGACAAAGACCAGCACATACAGCAGCACGACTGGCAGTGATAGTGCGCCGTATAGCGCCAATAAGTTCGAGTGTTCGGAGAACATAGCCATGTATCGCCTCGGCAACAGCCAAAAATTGTAAGGGTTCGCCCATTCTGCCTCGTGACTGGTTTGCGACGCCTACCGCCCAGGTTCACCCGCCCGTCGACCCTTGAACCTATTGTTAGCTGTCAGGCGCACTATCTCCGTGATCCAATTCTTCAGGGGCCTCATACGTGTAGACGCCACCCTCGAGGCCGATCCGGCGTAGTTGAGCATGAATCTGTTTCCCTAAATCGGAGAGGCACCAGTACTCATCCTTGTCATTAACGGAGTGCTTCTTTGACGATGGCACAACAAGCTCAAGAGCCGAAAAATCGGAGAGCCAGTGGCTGACAATGTTGGATGGAACCGGCCAGTAGGTGCGGTAGTCACTACCAAATGTTAGGGCGATGTCGCCTGCAATCTCCTTTGTAGTGTTCTCTACCATGAGATTAGGCGCAATTGCTTTGAAGATGTCGAACAGTGTAGTTGGGATCGGCGTCCCCCAATCCTTCGCAGTCCGTCCATAGATATGGACTTGCGTAGTATTTCTTTTCAGGATCTGAACAATCTCACCAGCGGCATCCTCTTCGGATGCACGCGCTTCCTCTTCCAAATTGGAAATCTGATTTCGAAGACGGGCGTTCTCAGCACTAAGTCTTGTCAGCTCTTTAGTTACCTCAGGACCAGCGATCTCATCTGCGCGCGTCCAACCTACTCTAGGACTGGTGTTGATTGCCTTCATCAACGCGATGGACGATTTCCCATGCAATTCGTCAAGATTGCTCCAAAAGCTTATGAGCTTCTTGCGCACTTTGACCTTGAATGACGCTAGAGACGCCCTTTTAGATTCCTCCTTTTCCATGCGCTCCGCGGGCCAAGGCGCTGAGTCGTCTAACACGAATCCGAGGATCGGTACTCCGCGTTTTGCTGCGTAGTCGTACTCTTTCTCAGTGTAACTGACCCCGTCGGACGTCGTTGAGCCGTAGCGATGCGCCAGTATCAAAATGTAATAGTCGGTTTCGTCTATTTGACGAGAGATTATCTTCCACTGTTCCTCGTCGGCTGCGCTGAACATCTCCATTCCGACAGGAATATGACCCATTTCAAGAACTGCCTTAACGACTTGCTCACGCTCCGCTTTAAGGTCTTCATACGTGGAACTGACGAAGACTTGGTATTTGATTGCCATGGACTATCTCTAAGTTCTTCTGACAGCTAACGCCCAAGTTCAGGGGCGGCCTCGCCGAAGGCAAGGACGCTCCTCTGGGAACCTGTATTTGGGCGCTGCTGAAGGGGCCACGAGCACAGCGGCGAAGCCATCTGAATCCTTCAACGGGTCCCCGCCGAGCGGAGCAGTTCCAGCTTCTCCTTAGTTGTACACACAACACCGTCAACTTGGTCCATGAAGACCCCCGTACGAATTAAATGCTGGATAACCTTCTGAACGGTGGCAGGCCGTAATGAAAGCTGGGCTGCTACCGTTTGATGGATTCCTTTTGGCCAAGGTTGCTGTGGCAATGCTGCACGGACCCTATCAATAATCTCCGGCGTCAGGGGTTCCAGCGGCTTTTGCAGGTTTACTTCCGCGACCCTAACTGTTCTTCCGTTATCGGCCCGGGACACACGTATGGACGTACCACATGAATTGCAGCCAACAGTTTCCGAAGCAGATGGCCACTCATCGAGGTTAATAGCCTGTTCAGCTGAACACTTTGGGCAGGCAACCAACTCTGTGGTATGACCCCTGACAGTGAGGCTGAACCCATTGGCCTCGCGATAGGTTGAGATTAGGTTGACTTCGCACGTCTTGCACTGGATAGCCTTTCTATCGTTTTCCTTCGTTCGTTGGCCGTACCTAATCGGCGATGAACAATGCGGGCATACTGATTCAATATTCTGATAGCTAGGCCGCTGCTTTGCTATAAAGCTACCGCCACTGATGTCTGCAGCAAGGGATCGGAGCTGGCGTTTGATCTCATCAATTTCTGCGGTTTCTACTGCGATTGACGAGCTATTGACTGGCGCAAGTTCAAGTGCACTTAGCCGTTCGCCGAGTTGACGAAGTGCCTCAGCTTGCTCCTTTTCCGCCTCGCGTTGTTCGTCTAGCTCTTCGCCGATCACTCCTTGCCAGTCGCTCAAACTAGTGTCATTGATCGAGCGGAGCGATCCAAGCATATGAATGGCGCTTTCGATTCGCTCTTCCTTTGCAAAGAGTTCCTCCTCAGAATTTCTGTAGCCCGTGTACTGAAGCTCCTCCTGGAGGTATACGGAAAGACGATTTAGCTCCTTGGA
>DATILC010000331.1:0-6583 GCA_035476855.1 Solimonas sp.
CCACGCCTCCCCCACCGTCGCCGCCAGCGCCACATCCATCCCCAGCCCCGGCACCCGCAGCCGATCCGCCTCGACTTCCCCCGGGATCAAGCGCAGCGGATCATCGATCAGCCTGCGATAGCGCCGCCGGTGGTCGCGGTACTTGTCGCGGCTCAGGATGCAGGCGCCATCAGCCGTCGCCTGCCTGAGCATCACGCTGTCCGCGGCCCTGCCGGAGGGCACCTCGATGCAATGGCGGCTGTGCCGTATCAGTTGCCCGTACAACTCCGCTTCATCGCCCAGCCGGTAGCGCGCACTCGCGTCGAAGTAGAGCAAGGCCTGATGCCCGCCCGCCAGCAGATGTGCCATCGCGGTCATCGGCATGCGCAGCGAGGGTGGCTCGCCGCACCAGTAGGCGAGGTTGAGCGCGTCGATGCAGACCCGGCGCGGGCCGGGAGCTGGCGGAGCCTCAGTCAGGCCAGGCGCCATTGGTCAGACGGATCGCGTAGAAGCCGCTGTAGACGTCGCTGTACCAGATCTCCTTGCGCTCCGGCACGAACTCGGGGCTGGACATGGCGTAGCCGCTGGCGACGAGGTAGGGCGTGATGCGCGGGTTCATCGGCGCGTTGAAGTAGGCGACTTCGCGCGGCTTGTGCACGTCGCGGATGTCGAACACGCGCAGGCCGGAGACGATCATGCTGCAGGCGACGATGGTCGGATCGGTGCGGGTCGGCAGGTTGCAGTAGTGGCCGGCGTAGCCCTGGCCGATGAACTGGTTGCCGGGGTCGTCGGCGATCTCGGCGAAGTGCTCGGGGTTGTGCACTTCCAGGCGCAGGTCGGAGGCCACCTTGGGCTTGGTCTCGTCGCCGATGTCGATGATGCGCGCCGCGCCGACCTCGCCACCACGGGCGAACTCGTCGATCTCCAGCAGGTAGGGATGACCCTTGCTGGTGAAGGGGATGGCGTTCTGCGGGATGCTCATCGGACTCCAGGTGAGGCGCGAGACCTCGCGCACCTGCGGGTTGGCCTTGCGTGCCTGGATCTCGGAGATGTCGAGGATCACCAGCGCGCGATCGATGTTCGGATCCGGCACGTCGCAGGTGACGGCGTAGGCGCAGGCGGCGCCGGGCACGCCGACGCTGGCGACGTAGGCACGGTTGCCGTCGGCGCTGATCGAGACGCCGTGCGAGTAGTAGGGCATCACCGCGATCGGGCGCGGCAGCGCGGGGTCGCTGATGTCGATGGCGGTCAGTGTCGGCGTACCGGGCGAGGCGGAATAGAAGGTCTTGCCGTCCGGCGCCATGCCGCTCTCGTGGCCGAACAGCGCCAGCGGCAGCGAGGCCTTCAGCACCGGCTGGCGACAGTCCTGAGAGATGTCGTAGAGATCGACCACGCCGGGCAGCAAGGCGGCGTTGCCGGCGACGGCAGCGAGCAGGCCACGCTGCTTGTTGACGATCAGCGACTCGTGCGGCGACAGCATCGCGATCGACAGCAGCCGCGTCGTGAGCACCGGCTGGGTCGGGTCCGACATGTCGAGCACGTTGACGCCGGCCTCGCCGTCGACCAGGTTGGTCGGGAAGGTCAGCGTGGTGTCGTAGTAGGCGCAGTCGTGGCCGGCGGCGTCGACATAGCGCTCGACCTTGAAGCCGGCGACGGTGCCGACCGCATCGGGGATGACGTGGGTGCCGACCAGCTCGGTGTTGCAGCTGTAGCCCTCGGCGGCACGGCCGCTGTCATGCTCGGCGCGGCTGACCCGGCCCTGGATGCCGATCTCCGGATGCGAGCCGGGACCGCAGACCGCCTTGGTGGTGGCGGGCGGCGACGGCGCGACCGCGGCGGCCTTGTCGGAGCGCGAGCAGGCACCCAGGCCGGCCAGCAGCAGCATGCCCGCGGCAACGCAGCAGATGTTTATCGTTTTCATGAGGGTCTCCTCCCTGCCCTGCGGCCATGGTAGCGCGGGCGGCGCGGAGGGACAGCGCTAACAGGCCCCAGGGACGCTCTGAAAAGTTGCCGTTCGCCCTGAGCTGTCGAAGCCTGTCCTGAGCCTGTCGAAGGGGGTGGACGGCAACTCGTTGACCGTCGGTGGGAAAACTCCGCCTGTGCTTCGACAGGCTCAGCACGAGCGGACTTTTTTCAGAGGTTTCCCTACGACGACGGCACGGTCAGCAGCGGATAGGGATTGATGGCGATGCCCTGCCACCAGCGCCGGTCGGGGCCCAGCAGGAAGATGGCGAAGTGCAGGTGCGGCGCGGCCGGGCTGGCGTTGCCGCTGGCGCCGACGTAGCCGATGAGGTCGCCACGACGCAGCTGCTGGCCTTCGACGAGGCCCTCGGCGTAGCGGTCGAGGTGTGCGTAGTAATAGGTCCAGGTCTCGCTGGCATCGAACTGGTAGACGGTGAGTCCGCCGAGCGCGCTGGTGAACAGCTTGACCACGTGGCCGTCGGCGACTGCCCACACCGGCGTGCCGAGCGGCGCCATGATGTCGATGGCCTCGTGCACATGGGTGCCACCGCGGCCGTCGGCGAAGCTGTCGCTGAGCTGCGTGGCGTCGACCCCGGCCACCGGGATCAGCAGGTCCGCGGGAATGCTGGCGAGCGTCGGCGCGGACGGCGTCGGCTCGACCGGCGCGATGGCCGGCGGCAGCGCTGCGGGCGGCGCGGCATCGGCGGCCGCGATCACCACCGTCAGCGGCACGCCCGGCGCAGGCGTATCCGCTTCCGGCGCCAGCACCGGCCCGACCCACATCGTCGCCAGGCCACCCATCACCATTCCCATGAAGAACAGCCAGATCCAGCGCATGGGCCTGCCTCCTCTACCGGCTCAGCGACGCAGCAGCGCCGGCATCCCCGGCCGCACCGCGGCGGCCAGCAGCTGTGCATCCCAGTTCGACAGGCGGATGCAGCCATGCGACTGGGTCTTGCCGATGTTGCGCGGCTCCGGCGTGCCGTGGATGCCGTAATGCGGCTTCGAAAGATCAACCCAGACCACGCCGACCGGATTGTTCGGACCGGGCGCGATGGTCGCCTTGGCATGCCCTTTCTCGCCGTCCCAGAACAGCTGCGGGTTGTAGTGGAACGGCGGATTGCGGGCGACACCCTTGATCTTCCACAGGCCCAGCGGCGGCGGATCGTGCTTGCTGCCGATGGTGGCGGGGAACCGAGCGAGCACCTGGCCTGCGTCATCGAGCAGTGCAACCGAGAGATCGGAGCGGTCGATCACCACCTTCGCCCCCTGCGGCAACGGCATGCCGGCATCGACGTTGGGCACCATGATCGCCTCGCCGACGCGGCCGAAGTCCTTGTCCGGATTGAGCCGTCGCAGCAGCGCCGGGGCGGCATGGAAACGCTCCGCCAGCGCTTCCTCGGCGGAGGCATAGCCCAGCGCCGGCAGCGCCGCCTTCTCCATCATGTCCTCGGGGATGGCCTGGAAAGGGCCGGCGACGTCGGCCTCGGTGATGGAGTAGCTGGCCAGCGGCGGCGCGGTGTCGCGGCTGAGCGCCGCCCAGCTGCGCCCGTCGAGCTTGCCGCTGGCAGACAGGCCCTGCTGTCGCTGCCAGGCCTGCAGCGCACGCTGCATGTTGGAACCGAAGCTGGCGTCGATCTCGCCCGTGGGGAAGCGGGCCCGATCAAGCAGTACCTGCGCGTGGAGCACCGCCTCACCCTTGGCGCCGCGCTGCAGCGGCAACACCTCCCCGCCTGCGGGCGCCTGTGCCAGTGCCACCGATGCGGCGGCCAGCAGCACTGCACCGAGCGCCAACCTCGGCATTGCTTGCTTCGGCATCTTCTACTCCTTGGGAAGGTCTTCCTTGGACCGGGTGGTGGCAGTTGTGGTTCAGCGCGCGGCCCGATCGGACTGGCAGGCTGTCCCGCCAGGCTCTCAACTCCCGGCACGCAAGGGCTTAGGGTGGGAGATTCATATCGGGGCGATGACGATGAACAAGACCTGCTGGCTGCTCGCGGTCGTGTTGCTGGCCGGTTGCGAGGGTGGCGATGCCACGACGACGACGCTGCCGGAAAGTCGCGCGGAGGCGGTGACGTCGACGGGCCCTGCCCTGCAGTTGCCGGCCACCGAACTCGACCAGGCCCTGCGCTGCACGCCCGACGTACCCACCGCGATACGCGAAGTTGTGCTGATCACGCCGGCCTTCACCGACGATATCGATTCCTTCGGCTGGAACTACCTGCGCCAGTTGCCGGCGCTGGGCATTCCGGTCTGCAGCCTGTCGATCCCAGGCCGCGGCTTCGACGATCTGCAGATCGCCGCCGAGTACGTGGTGCATGCGGTGCGCAGGATCCACGCGCAGAGCGGCCGCAAGGTGATCCTGTTCGGCCACCAGCACGGCCCGCTCGACGAACTATGGGCGCTGCAGTTCTGGCCCGACCTGGCGCCGATGGTGGCCAGCTACATCTCGCTGGCGACGCCGCACCAGGGCACCACGGCCGCGGCCCAGGCCTGCCGTGCCTCGCGGCGCTGTGCACCCTCGGTGTGGCAGATCGCCGCCGGCTCCAGGTTCCTCGCTGCGCTCAACGCCAGGCCGCTGCCGCCGGGCATCGGCTACACCTCGATCTCGACCAACTTCGACGAGGTGATCCTGCCGCAGCCTACCGCCAGCACGCTGCCGGGTGGACGGCAGATCGTGCTGCAGGAGCTGTGCGCGGGCCGGCCGATCGAGCACTTCACGATCCTGGCGGACCGGGTGACCTATGAGCTGGTGCTGGATGCGATCCGGCATCCGGGCGAGCCGGCGGATCCGGCGCGGCTGGCGGGGAACGTCTGCAGTGGGCCGCTGTACATGCCGGGCGTGATCGCGCCGGCCAGCGCGATCGCGGCACTGCGCGGCTTCGGTACCTTTGCGGCGCAGTTCGCGGTGGCGTTCGGGCTGGGCAAGCCGGCGGAGCCGGAGTTGCGGGAATACGCGCGCTGAGCAAGGCATGGCCCCTCTCCCATGTGCAGGAGAGGGGCCATGAACCGCTGCATTCCGCTCAGGAGTAGAAGCGCTTGCCCTGCTTCGCCATCTCGCGCAGCAGCGGTGCCGGCTCGAAACGCGGACCGTACTTGGCGGCCAGTTGCTCCAGCCGCGCCACTGCCCGGTCGATGCCGACGCTGTCGAGGAAACGGAACGGACCACCGCGGAACGGCGGGAAGCCGAGCCCGAAGATGGCGCCGATGTCGCCGTGCATCGGCTCGAACAGGATGCCGTCCTGCAGGCAGAACACCGCCTCGTTGACGAAGGCATAGGTACAGCGCTCGGCGATCTCCAGCGCCGGCAATTTCTTGCCGCCCTGCACACCCAGCAGCTTGTGAATCTCCGGATTCACCGGCTTCTCGCCCTTCTTCTGGCCCTCGTAGAGATAGAAGCCCTTGCCGGTCTTGCGGCCGAGGAAGCCGGCCTTGATCAGCGCATCGGAGCCCTGCGGCGAGGCCATGCGCTCGCCGAAGGCCGCCTGCAGCAGCGGAGCAACCTTGATGCCGACGTCGATGCCGACCTCGTCGAGCAGCGTCACCGGACCGATCGGGTAGCCGTACTGCATCAGCGCCTTGTCGACCGCACGCGGATCGATGCCCTCGGCGAGGATGCGCGTGGCCTCGTTGAGATAGGGCGCGAGGATGCGCGTGGTGTAGAAGCCGGGGCCGTCGCGGACCACGATCACGGTCTTGCCCTGCGCCTTGCCGAACTCGACGGAGGCGGCGATCACTTCCGGCGCGGTCTGCGGCGTGGTGATGATCTCCAGCAGCGGCATCTTCTCGACCGGCGAGAAGTAGTGCAGGCCGATGACGTTCTCCGGGCGCTTCGCCGCCCTGGCGATGTCGGCGATCGGCAGCGACGAGGTGTTGGAGGCGAAGATGGTGTCGGGACGGCAGTGCGCCTCGACGTCCGCCAGCATGCGGTGCTTGAGCTTGAGATCCTCGAACACCGCCTCGACCACGATGTCGAGCTGGCCGAAGCCGCTGTAGTCCGCGGTGCCGGTGACGCGCGCCATTTCGGCGGCGACCTCGGAGGCGTTCATCGCGCGACGCGACACGCGCTTGTCGTAGAACTTGCGCAGGTAGCCGTAGCCATAGGACAGGCCCTTGGCGTCGCGATCCTTCAGGCGCACGTCGAGCTTCGCCTTGTTGGCACTGACCAGGGCGATGCCGCTGCCCATCAGGCCGGCGCCGAGCACGCCGACTTTCGCGATGCTGCGCGGCGTCACGTCCTTGCCCTCGACGAAGTTTTCCTTCTTCAGCGCGTTCTGCGCGAAGAAGATGTTGCGGCACTGCTGCGACACCGGCGTCATCGCCAGTTCGCCGAAGGCCTTGGCCTCCGCCGCATAGCCGGCCTTGAGGCCGCGGCTGTAGCCGGCCTCGACCACGTCGATGATGCGCTCCGGCGCCGGGTAGTTGCCGAGGGTCTTGGCACGGGTCTGCTTGCGCGCCTGCTGGAACAGCACGCGGCGGCCGATGAAGTTCTGCTCCAGCGCGGCGCTCATCGCACGCGCCTGCAAGGGCTGCTTGCCCGGCGCCGGGCGGCTCTTGCCCTGCAGCGCGCGGCGCACCGCGGCCTCCAGCAACACCGCGGCCGGCACCACGGCATCGACCACGCCGAGCTTCCTGGCCTGCGAGG
>DATILC010000332.1:0-5424 GCA_035476855.1 Solimonas sp.
CGTTTTCGGCCAGTTCGCGGTCAGGCTACCATAGCCCCTTGCCGGGCCGTGCCCGCCCAGACCCCGGAACAACCAGACCTCATGACCGAAATGTCACGCCCTCCATTGCCTGTGGACGGCGCAGCGCTGGCATCGATCGCGCTGTGTACCTACAACGGCGGGCGCTTCCTGCGGGCACAGCTGGATTCGCTGCTGGGACAGGACTATCCCTCGCTGGAGATCGTCGCGGTGGACGACGGCTCGACCGACGGCAGCTGGGAGATCCTCGAGGAATACGCCCGCCGGGATGCCCGGCTGCGCATCCACCGCAACCCGGACAACCTCGGCTTCATCGGCAACTTCGAGCGGGCCATGAGCCTGTGCCGGGGCGAGTACATCGCCCTGTCCGACCAGGACGACATCTGGGATCCGCGCAAGCTCTCGATCCTGGTGGCGCGCATCGGCAGCCATTCGGCCATCTACAGCGACGCCGAGCTGATCGACGAGCACGGCCATGCACTGGGCATGCGCAGTTCCAGCCGCATGTACATGTACCGCGGTGCCGATCCGGCGGCCTTCGTCTTCTTCAACTGCGTTTCCGGCCACGCCATGATGATCCGGCGGGAACTGCTTGCCGCGGCGCTGCCGTTCCCGCGCATCCGCTTCCACGACTGGTGGCTGGCCTTCGTTGCCGCCTCGTTCGGCGGCGTCGAGTACGTCGACCAGCCGCTGGTGCAGTTCCGCCAGCATGAGGCGGCCCGCACCGACATGGCCAAACGCAAGAAGAAAGCGAAGAAGGACCGGATCGAGGTGTTCGAGGAGCGCGCACAATGGCTGCGCGAACTGGCCCGGGTCCCGAGCCCGCACCAGGGTTATTTCCTGGCCTTCTTCCGCAGCTGGGTGGGCCTGGCCAGCCACCGGTACGTTTCGCTGCTGCTGCTGTGGCTGATGTGGCGCCGCCGGCAGGCCCTGTTCTTCATCGACCGCACCATCCGCCCGATCTGGTTCAAGACGCTGGTCGAGCATGTGCAGGGATTCCCGCTGCGCCAGCGGCGCGATCCCGTGCACTATCCGCGGCTGCCTTCCAATCTCCCCACGCTGTAGGCCCGGCTGGCCTGCGCAGAAACCCAAGCCCCATGAAACTCCTCATCACCGGCGGTGCCGGCTTCATCGGGTCCGCACTGGTCCGCCACCTGCTGCGGACCACGCCGCATTCGATCGTCAACCTCGACTGCCTGACCTATGCCGCCAGCCTCGATTCGCTGGAGGATGCTGCCGCCAGCGGCCGCTACCAGTTCGAGCGGGCCGACATCCGCGACGCCGCGGCGCTGGCACGGATCTTCGGCGAGCACCAGCCGGATGGCGTGATCCACCTCGCCGCCGAGTCGCATGTCGACCGCTCGATCGATGGTCCCGCCGATTTCGTCGACACCAACCTGGTCGGAACCTTCCGTCTGCTGGAGGCCGCGCTGGCTTACTGGCAGGGCCTGCCGGAGCAGCGCCGTGCGGCCTTCCGTTTCCACCACGTCTCCACCGACGAGGTCTACGGCAGCCTGGGCGATACCGGCTACTTCACCGAGACCACGGCCTACGCGCCGAACTCGCCGTACTCTGCCAGCAAGGCCGGCTCGGACCATCTGGTCCGTGCCTGGCACCACACCTACAAGTTGCCGGTGGTGATCACCAACTGCTCCAACAACTACGGCCCTTACCAGTTCCCGGAAAAACTCATCCCGGTGATGATCCTCAATGCGCTGGAGGGCAAGCCGCTGCCGGTGTACGGGCAGGGCAGCAATGTCCGCGACTGGCTTTACGTCGAGGACCACGCGCGGGCGCTGTGGACCGTGTTCGAGCAGGGCGTCAACGGCGAGCAGTACAACATCGGCGGCCACAACGAGAAGCGCAACCTCGACCTGGTTCACCAGCTCTGTGCCCTGCTCGATGAACTGCGGCCGGATTCCGCCGGCCCGTATGCACGTCTGATCCGCTTCGTTGAGGATCGCAAGGGCCATGATGCGCGCTACGCCATCGACGCCTCGAAGATCGAGCGCGAGTTGGGCTGGCGGCCGCGGGAGACCTTCGAGACCGGCATTCGCAAGACCGTGCTGTGGTATCTGGAGCATCTCGACTGGTGCCGCAGCGTGCAGGGCGGTGGCTACAACCGTGAACGTCTGGGCCTCGGCCGGGTATCGACATGAAAGGCATCATCCTCGCCGGTGGCAGCGGCACGCGCCTGTACCCCGCGACCAAGGCGGTGTCGAAGCAGCTGCTGCCGGTCTACGACAAGCCGATGGTCTACTACCCGCTGACCACCCTGATGCTGGCGGGCATCCGCGACATCCTGATCATCTCGACGCCGCAGGACACGCCGCGTTTCGAGCAGCTGCTCGGCGACGGCACGCAGTGGGGCATCCGCCTGCAGTACGCGGTCCAGCCCAGCCCGGATGGCCTGGCGCAGGCCTTCCTGATCGGCGAAGACTTCATTGCCGGCGATGCCTGCGCGCTGGTGCTGGGCGACAACCTCTTCTACGGCCACGAGCTGGCCGCTTCGCTGAAGCGGGCGGCCGAGCGCGACAAGGGCGCGACCGTGTTCGTCTACCCGGTCAACGATCCCGAGCGCTACGGTGTCGCCGAATTCGATCCGCAGGGCAGGGTGCTGTCGATCGAGGAGAAGCCGGCCAAGCCGAAGTCGCGTTACGCCGTCACTGGCCTGTACTTCTATGACGCCGATGTGGTGAAGCTCGCCAGGCAGGTGAAGCCCTCGGCGCGCGGCGAGCTCGAGATCACCGACCTCAACAGTCTCTACCTGGCGCGCGGCGATCTCACCGTCGAGCCGATGGGCCGCGGCATGGCCTGGCTCGACACCGGCACGCACGATTCGCTGCTCGAGGCCGCGGTGTTCATCCAGACCCTGGAGAAGCGCCAGGGACTCAAGATCGCAGCGCCGGAGGAAGTCGCCTATCGCAGCGGCTTCATCAGCGCCGACCAGCTGCGCGAACTGGCCAAGCCGCTGCTGAAAAGTGGCTACGGTGCCTACCTGATGCGCATGCTCGAAGAAAAGATTTTCTGAACCGATGAAAGCGACCCCGACTGCCATCCCGGATGTGCTGCTGCTGGAGCCGAAAGTGTTCGGCGACGACCGCGGCTTCTTCATGGAAACCTTCAACGCCCGCGTGTTCCGCGAGCTGACCGGCTGCGACAAGCCCTTCGTGCAGGACAACCACTCGCGCTCGACGCGCGGCGTGCTGCGCGGCCTGCATTACCAGGTCGGCGCGCATCCGCAGGACAAGCTGGTGCGCTGCACCGAGGGCGAGATCTACGACGTCGCAGTCGACGTGCGGCGCGGCTCGAAGACCTATGGCCAGTGGGTTGGCGAGCGGCTCAGCGCCGCCAACAAGCGCCAGTTGTGGGTGCCGATCGGCTTCGCCCACGGCTTCCTGGTGCTGTCGGAAACCGCCGAGGTGGTCTACAAGGTCACCGACTACTACGACCAGCCCGGCGAGCGCGCGATCCGCTGGAACGATCCGCAGTTGGGCATCGCCTGGCCGGAACTGGGCATGGCACCGCTGCTGTCCGGCAAGGATGCGGTGGCCGGCGGCATCGCCGATGCCGAGAGCTTCCCGTGAGCGGCGGCGGCCTGCGCGTGCTGGTGGCCGGCAGCAGCGGCCAGCTGGCGCGCGCGCTGCGCGACACGCTGCCGCCGGGCTACCAGTGGCTGCAGCCGCCGCAGCGCCTCGATATCCGTGACCGCGATGCGGTGCTGGCAGCGGTGGAGGCGCTGCGTCCGGAGTTGATCGTCAACGCCGCCGCCTATACCGCAGTCGACAAGGCAGAGAACGAACTCGACGAGGCTCGCCGTCTCAACCGCGATGGGCCGTGTCACCTCGCCGAGGCCGCAGCCATGGAGGGCGCGCGCCTGGTGCAGGTGTCGACCGATTTCGTCTTCGACGGAACCAAGGGCCGGCCCTACCTGCCGGACGATCCAGTCGCGCCGCTGGGGGCCTACGGCCTGAGCAAGCTGGAAGGCGAGCAGGGGGTACTGGATGTGCTGGGAGACCGTGCGCTGGTGCTGCGCACGGCCTGGGTCTACTACGCCGGTGGCAACAACTTCGTGCGCACCATGCTGCGCCTGCTGCGCGAGCGGCCGGAGGTGAGGGTGGTAGCGGACCAGATCGGCACGCCGACCCATGCCGGCGGCCTGGCGCAGGCGATCTGGCAGCTGCATGCGGCCGGCGCCGGTGGCATCCACCACTGGACCGATGCCGGTGTCGCCAGCTGGTACGACTTCGCCCAGGCGATTCTCGATATCGGCCGCCAGCAGGAACCGCAGGCGAACTGGGCGCGGCTGCTGCCGATCCGGACCGAGGATTACCCGACCCCGGCGCGCCGCCCGGCCTACAGCGTGCTCGACAAGACTGCGACCTGGGCCATCACCGGCGTGCCGCCGCACTGGCGCGAGCGTCTGCAGCTGCAGTTGGCGAACTGGAGCTGATTCAGCATTCAAGGATTTATTTGCCGCGGATTACGCGGATTACGCGGATCGACGCGGATCAAGAGCAAGGCATTGCGACGTCCATCCTGTTCACCCGTCGGGTGAATCACGGTCGATGCTTGAAACATTCTAAAAATCCGCGTTCATCCGCGTAATCCGTGGCAAAAATGCTTTTTCCGTTCAGCGCAGCTCGCGGTAGACCTGCAGGTTGCCGGCCGCCATCGCGGCGGTCGAGAACTCGCGCAGGATGCGCTCCCGCCCCTGATCACCGAAACGGCGGCGCAGCGCCGGATCGGCCAGCAACCTGCCGATCGCTGCCTGCAGCGCCGGGGTATTGCCCGGCGGCACCAGCAGGCCACTGACGCCGTCGGCGACCGCCTCCGGCATGCCGCCTGCGCGGCAGGCGATGATCGGCACGCCCGCCGCCGAAGCCTGCAGCAGCGATACGCCGAGGCCTTCCATCAGCGCCGGGTGCACCAGCAGGTCGAGGCCGCCGAGCCAGCGCGGCAGGTCCTTGCGGAAGCCGGCGAAGCGCACGCGCGGTGCCAGTCCCAGTTGCTGCACCATCGCCTCGAGCGATTCGCGCAGCGGCCCCTGGCCGAACACCACCAGGCTGAACGGCTGCGTCGCCGGCAAGGCGGCCAGCGCCTCGAACAGATAACGATGGCCCTTGCGCTCGATCAGCTGCGCCACCACGCCGATCAGCGGGGCATCCGGCGACACCTCGAACTCGCGGCAGAAGGCCTCGCGTGACACCGGCTCCAGCCAGGCCGCGGCGTCGACCGCGCTGCGCACCACGCGGATCTTGTCCGCCGGCACGCCCTCGGCCAGCAGCACGTCGGCAATGCCCTGCGAGATGCAGATCACCCGCGCGTAGAGCCGGTACTTCCAGGACACCAGCAGCCGTGCCTCGGGGTTGTCGACGCGGCGTGACAGCACCGCCGGCACGCCGG
>DATILC010000333.1:0-41591 GCA_035476855.1 Solimonas sp.
TTTCGCGTTATCTGATTCACGATATGTTCACGCGTGATGGACTTACTCCGCGCGACTTCATTTTTCCAGTGTCGGCTGTGATCCTGCAGTATCAGGAACAGTACCGCGCTGCGCTTGAAGCTCATTCAAAGCCAATCAGCCGCTTGGCTAAACTGCGCTTTGACATGGACGAACAGGTGCTTGAGATTCTGAACGAAGACGATGTCGAGCCCCTGTACCGCTATCCGGATCTCACGCGCCAAACCGAATACCTCTATCACGTCACGCGCCAGTGCGCGGAGACGGAAATCGTCCACGAAGTGGACACACTGGCGCGCATGGAACATGCACGGCTACAGGTGCGCGAGCAACTGGATTTGCCGGATCGCCGGCTGAATGAGTTGATCGGCTTGATGCATCAGAACGGCGGTTGCCTGTCGAAGAGTAAGCGCGCATCGCGCTTTCAGGATTTGGAGAATGCTGAAGTGGAGCATGCGGAAAAATGCTACCGCGAGGCCTTTCGCCGGGATGAGCCGGCTCCACCAGCGCCGGAAGAGAGAGGGCCGTCGCCCTAAACAGGCGGCGCGCCTTATTGTTTGACGGCCCGGTCGTAAAAAGCCCAATCGCCCACACATCGTTCCTGTTTCCACCCCAGCATTCGTCGCTTCCGACGAATTGCGGCGCCCCCTCATACCCCTAGATTCGTAAATCTGACGCTTGCGTCACGAATTGGGTAATGGGGAGAACCTGATGTCTGCGACCGCGCGCCCGGACCGTTTCCACACGGCCTTGGCTTTCACGCTGCTGCTGTGTGCGCATTCCGCCTCCGCAGGTTACGGCCTGACGCAGGCAAGCTTCGGCGTCGAATCGGTGGGCATGGCGGGAGCCGATCTCGCCACGACCGACAACAGCGTGGCGGTGAACATCAATCCTGCGGGCTTGAGCCAGGTTGCGAACCGGCAGTTCGAGATCTTCGTCAACCCGTACTACTCGATGCGCAGCGGGCATTCCGACGGCTACGGCAACGATCAGCATCGCCTCGACAACCCGGTCGGCGGCACGTTGGCTCTGAGCTATGCGCATCGGCTGTCGCCCACACTGGTCCTCGGCTCCGGCCTGTTCGTCCAGGGCGGCTCGGGATTCGAGTACGAGGAGCTTGAGACCGCTTTCGGCACCCGCGATGAAATCAATGTCAGCCTCGGCATCGTCAAGCTCGCCACCGGAGCAGGCTGGCAACTCAACGAGAAGCTCAGCGTCGGCGCAACGCTGGGGCTGCATGTCGCCACACTCCGGCAACAACTCTTCCCGAATACCTCCGATGCCGCCGCCGGCTTCTTCGGGGCACGCTACGACGGCGGCCGGGATTTCGCGCCCAACATAAAGCTCGGCCTCCAGTACCGCCCGGTTCCTTCCCTCACCCTGGCGGCCGCATACAGCAGCCTGACCGACTTCGATATCGGGCACGGGACGCTGACCGTGAACTATGAGTCTCTCGGCCTCGGCCGCGTGACCTACCGCGACGCGACGATGGATGGCCTTGCCCTCGCGCAGGATTTCGGACTCAGCGCTGCCTGGCAGGCAACGCCGCGACTGCGACTGGCGCTGGAGCTGAGCTGGCTGGATTGGTCAAAGGCCATGAGGCAGACGCGGCTGCAGGCGCGAAATCCGGACACCGCAGGACTTCCCGCCGCACTGGAGTCCCTCGATGTCAGGACGCCACTGGATTGGCGCGACCAGTACGCCGTGGCCCTGGGTGTCGAATGGAAGCATGACGACCGGACCACGCTGAGGGCGGGGTTCGACCGCGTCAGCCGCGCCACGCCACGCAGCACGCTCTCTCCCCTGCTCAACCTGATACAGGGCGAGGAAATCACCGCCGCCATCACCCGCAGGCTGGATTCCGGGCTCGATCTCGGGCTGGCGCTGCAGTACCAGTTCTTGCAGCACCTGCAGTACAGCAATCCGAGCCTGCCGTTCGGCGACCAAGCTCGCGAGGACTACGAGGTGCTTGCCGTCGTCCTGGCGCTGTCGCGGCGCTGGTAGCCCTCGCCGTTTCGTCGCTTCCGACGAAGAGTCCCCCATCTCCGGCTCCCTAGAGTCGAACCAGTGCCGGCGCCTGGGATGCCCTGCGCGCCACCATCTTTCCCATTGAGAGAGTTCTTCATGGCTGACGCTTTCATCTACGACCACGTGCGCACACCGCGCGGCAAGGGCCGCGCCGATGGCGCGCTCTACGAAATCACGCCGATCCAGCTTGCGACCCAGACACTGGCCGCGGTCCGCGACCGCAACCGGCTCGATACCGGGCTGGTCGAGGACGTGATCCTTGGTACGGCTATGCCCACCGGCGAACAGGGCGCCAACCTGGCCCGCACCGCCGCCGTGAACGCCGGCTACGCCGAGCAGGTTCCGGGCGTGCAGCTAAATCGCTTCTGCGCGTCTGGCCTGGAAGCGGTCAACCTCGCCACCGCGCAGATTGCGGGTGGTTATGTCGGCGCCGTGATCGCGGGTGGCGTGGAGTCGATGTCGCGCATCCCGATGAGCGTGGACGGCCCCTGGACCTGCGATCCGCAGGTGAACTGGAAGAGCTTCTACGCGCCGCAGGGCGTGTCCGCCGACCTCATCGCGACGCTCGACGGACACAGCCGCAGCCATGTCGACGGCGTCGCCGTGCGCAGCCAGCAGCGCGCCGCAGCCGCCTGGCAGCAGGGGCATTTCTCGCGCTCGGTGATCCCGGTGCGCGACGTGATCGGCGGAGTGGTGCTGGACCGCGACGAGCATCTGCGTCCGGCCACCACGCTGGAGACTCTCGCGCAGATCAAGCCCTCGTTTACCGAGATGGGCGAGAAGGCCGGGTTCAATGCTGTGGCCATCCAGCGTTACCCGCAGGTCGAGCGCATCGTCCACGTCCACACCGGCGGCAATTCCAGCGGCATCGTCGACGGCGCGGCCGCCGTGCTGCTGGGCAGCGAGGCCTTCGGCAAGTCGGCCGGACTGCGTCCCCGTGCCCGTGTGCGTTCGTTCGCCTCGATCGGCAGCGAGCCGACCATCATGCTCACTGGTCCCGCGGCCGCTGCCCGCAAGGCGCTGAAGCTGGCCGGGATGAGCTCGAAGGACATCGACCTCTGGGAAATCAACGAGGCCTTCGCCTCCGTGGTCCTGCGCTTCGAAAGCGACATGGGCCTCTCCCCCGACGTGGTCAACGTCAACGGCGGCGCCATCGCCCTGGGCCATCCGCTGTCCGCCACGGGCGCGATGCTCGTCGGCACGGTGCTGGACGAGCTCGAGCGCCGCAATCTCAATACCGCCCTCATCACGCTCTGCGCCGCCATCGGCATGGCTACGGCCACGATCATCGAGCGCGTCTGATCCGCATACGAAGAACCCAGGTAACAGGCATGCAAACTCTCAAAATCCAGGTCGATCCGGAGGGCATCGCCCTCGTCGTCATCGATCTCCCGGGCCGCCCGATGAACGTGGTGACGCCGGAGTTCCAGTCCGATTTGTCGGCCGCCATCGAGCAGATCGCTACCGATCCTTCGATTCGTGGCGCCATCCTCACCTCCGGCAAGGCCGGCAGCTTCATTGCCGGCGCGGACCTGAAGGAAATCCTGCAGAAGTTCGATCGCGGTGTGACCGCCGCTGAAGGTGCGGGGATGAGCCAGCAGCTCAGCCGCCTGCTGCGCCGCCTGGAGACTTGCGGCAAGCCGGTGGCCTGCGCGATGAACGGCCTGGCGCTGGGTGGTGGCTTCGAAGTCGCCCTCGCCTGTCATTACCGCGTGCTGGCCGTCGATGCCAACGTCGGACTGCCCGAAGTCGGGCTCGGCCTGCTGCCGGGCGCCGGCGGCACGCAGCGCGTACCGCGCCTGATCGGGATCGAGAAAGCAGGCCCGATCCTGCTGGCCGGGCAGCCGGTCAAGGCGGCTGACGCGCTCAAGCTCGGCCTGGTGCATGCAGTGGCGGCGTCGAATGAAGTCGTCGCCACGGCGCACCGCTGGTTGCTGGAGACGCCGCGCGCTGTCCAGCCCTGGGACGAGAAGGGCTTCCGCATCCCGGGCGGCGCCGGCCCCTCCGCCGCGCATGCCGTGCGCAGCTTCACCGCCGGTACCGCGGTGACGGCGCAGAACACACAGCGCAACTACCCTGCTGCGCTGGCGATTCTCTCCTGCCTGTATGAAGGAACCCAGCTCACGATCGATGCCGGCCTGCGGATCGAGTCGAAGTACTTCGGCCAGCTGATGGCCGATCCGGTGGCGCGCAACATGGTGCGCACCCTGT
This sequence comes from Solimonas sp., assembly GCA_035476855.1. Classification (GTDB taxonomy): domain Bacteria; phylum Pseudomonadota; class Gammaproteobacteria; order Nevskiales; family Nevskiaceae; genus Solimonas_A. Next base: position 4,258 of record DATILC010000333.1, read on the forward strand.
TCATCAACAAGGGCGCCGCCGACAAGCTGGCGCGCCGTCCCGATGGCATCGAGAAATCGAAGGTGCTCAAGCTCGGCGTGCTCGGCGCGGGCATGATGGGCGCCGGCATCGCACATGTCTCCGCTGCCGCCGGCATCGATGTCGTGCTGCTCGACACCACGGCGGATCTGGCACAGCAGGGCAAGCGCCATTCGGAAAAGCTGCTGCAGAAGAGCCTGCAGCGCGGAAAGCTCAGCCAGGAACAGGTCGACGCGCAACTTGCCCGTATCCGGCCCACCGCCGACTTCGCCGACCTGGCGGACTGCGAGCTGGTGATCGAGGCGGTGTTCGAGAGCCGTGCCGTCAAGGCCGAGGCCACGCGCAAGGCGGCCGCGGTCATGCCGGCCGGGGCGCTCTTCGCCAGCAACACCTCGACGCTGCCGATCAGCGGCCTCGCCGAGGCCTTCCCGCGCCCGCAGGACTTCATCGGCCTGCACTTCTTCTCGCCGGTCGACAAGATGCCGCTGGTCGAGGTGATCATGGGCCGCGAGACCGCGCCGGCTACGCTGGCCAGGGCGCTGGACTACGTGGCGCAACTGCGCAAGACGCCGATCGTGGTCAACGACAGCCCGGGCTTCTACACCAGCCGCGTGTTCGCCTCCTACGTGCAGGAGGGCGTGCTGATGCTGGAGGAAGGCATCCAGCCGGCGCTGATCGAAAATGCCGCGCGTGCAGCCGGCATGCCGGTCGGGCCGCTGGCGGTGGGCGACGAGGTCACGTTGGAGCTACAGCTCAAGGCCATCGAACAGAACACCGCTGATGGACAGATGCAGTCGCCGCAATTGCCTCGCGTGCTCGCGGTGCTGCGCAAGCTGGTGCTGGAGCATCAGCGCATCGGTCGCCGCAGCGGTGCCGGCTACTACGACTACCCGGCCGAGGGTTCCAAGACACTGTGGCCGGCATTGGCGAAACTGTTCCCCGCCAGCGCCCAGCAGCCGGCCCTTCAGGAAGTGCGGCAGCGCCTGCTCTACATCCAGGCCCTCGAAGCCGCGCGCTGCTTCGAGACCGGTGTGCTCACGCACCCTGCGGATGCGGACCTCGGCTCGATCCTGGGCGTGGGTTTCCCCGCATGGACCGGCGGCACGCTGTCCTTCATCGAAACCATCGGCCTACCTGCCTTCGTCGCCGAATGCGACCGGCTGACCGGCCTTTACGGTCCCCGCTTCCAGCCCTCCGACGGGCTGCGCGCAAGAGCGGCATCCGGAAATCCCTTCCATACGCCGATGGCGGCCGCAGCCTGAGGAGATCACGACATGGATGCATTGAACATTGATCGCGTCGAGTACCGGGGCAAGTTCCTCAGTGTCGTACGCCTTGACGGCGGCGTCGCCGAGATCCGCCTGGACCGCCAGGGGGATGCTCTCAACAAGCTGGATGGCGCAGTGCTGGCCGAGCTGGACCCTGTGCTCGAACGCCTCGAAGCGGACAGCACGCTGCGCGGCGTGCTTCTGGGGAGCGCCAAGGAGGCCTTCCTTGCAGGTGCCGACATCCAGGCCCTGCAGGACCTGCTGGGCAAGACCCCGGCCGAGCGCAGCGCCTTCTGCCGTGACATGGATACGGTGCTGACGCGCATGGAGGACCTGCCGGTCCCGGTGGTCTGCGCGATCAATGGCTATGCGCTGGGTGGCGGCCTTGAAACGGCGCTGTGCGCGGACTACCGCGTGATGGCCGCGAACGCCCAGGTTGGTTTTCCCGAGGTCGGCCTGGGCATCCTGCCTGCTGCAGGCGGCACGGTGCGCACGCCGCGACTGGCCGGCAGCACCGTTGCGCTGGAATGGCTCAGCGGCGGACGCAGCTACAAGGCGGACGCCGCGCTGGCCGTCGGAATCGTCGATGCGGTTGCCGCCCCTGCGGAATTGCGCGAGGCCGCACTGGCCTGGCTGCACCGTGCGGTCGCCGGTGAACTGGACTGGCGCGCGCGCCGCGCACAGCGCCGCGGTCCGTTTGCGCTCGATGCAGCTGCCGTCGCCGCGGTACGCCAGCGGGCCCAGCCGCTGGCGCATGACCGGCCGGCAGCACTGACGATCACCGAACTGCTGGAACGCTGCGCCCCGCTGTCCCGCGACGACGCCTTCGCCCTTGAGGCCGAGGTCTTCTCGGTACTCTCCGGCACCCCCGCGGCCCGCGCGCTGGTCGGCATCTTCCTGTCCTCGCAGTTGCTGAAGAAGAAAAGCCGCGAGCAAGCGACCGGCGCACGCCGCATCGCCCGCGCCGGCGTCGTCGGCGCCGGCATCATGGGCGGCGGCGTGGCCTACACCACTGCGGTCCGCGGCACACCGGTGCTGATGAAGGACATTGCCCAGGACGCGCTGGATCTCGGCATGAACGAGGCCCGCAAGCTGCTGGACAAGCAGGTCGGGTCCGGCCGCCTGGCTCGCGACAAGGCCGATGCCATGCTGGCGTCGATCGTGCCGACGCTGGACGAGCAGGCTTTCGACAGCGTCGACATCATCGTCGAAGCGGTCGTAGAGAACCTCAAGGTCAAGCAGCAGGTGTTCGCCGCGCTCGAGGCCAGGGTGCGGCCCGGCACGGTGCTGGCTTCCAACACTTCGTCGCTGGCCATCTGCGACATCGCCGCGCCGCTGCAGCGTCCGCAGGATGTGGTCGGCATGCACTTCTTCAACCCGGTTCACATGATGCCGCTGGTGGAGATCGTGCGCAGTGAGCGCTCGTCGCCGGAGGCCGTCGCGACGACCGTTGCCTACGCCCTGGGCATGGGCAAGATTCCGCTGGTGGTGAAGGACTGCCCTGGATTCCTGGTCAACCGCATCCTAGGCGCCTACTTCACTGCCTTCCTGCAACTGGTCCGCGACGGCGTGGACTTCGTCCAGATCGATCGCGTGATGGAGACCTGGGGGTGGCCCATGGGGCCGGCTTACCTGATCGACGTCGCGGGCATCGACACGCTGGAAAAGGCGATGGCGATTCTGGGCAAGGCCTATCCCAGCGTCATGGCGACCGACTTCACCACGGCCTTCCAGCGCCTGGCCGGCGAGAAGCGCTATGGCCAGAAGACTGGCGCCGGCTTCTACCGCTACGAAACCGATGCCAAGGGCAAGCCGCGCCGCAGCAGCGATCCGAAAACCTACGAACTGCTCGCAGAGGTACAGCCGAACGGACCACAGCAACTCGGCGACGAGGCCATCCTCGATCGCATGATGCTCGCGATGCTGCTCGAAGCGGGCCGCTGCCTCGATGAGCAGGTAGCGGAGGGCGCGATGGAAGTCGATGCCGGCATGCGCCTGGCCACCGGCTTCCCCGCCCATCACGGCGGGCCGCTGTGGTACGCCGATACCCTGGGCCTGGACCAGGTGCTGCGCCGCAGCGCGTCCTGCCGTCACCTGGGGGGACTCTACGAACCCGGCGAGGGCTTCCGCGCGAGGGCGGCACAGGGGCAGCGCATTTTCGAACCGACCACCAACTGAAGCGCGGCCATGACCAAGAAAGTACTGTTCATCACCGGTGCCGGCAGCGGCATCGGTCAGCTCATGGCCCGCCGGGCGCTCGATGCCGGCTGGGCCGTCGCCGCACTGGATGTGCAGCAGGCAGGGCTCGACCGGCTGGGCGACACACCCGCGCTGCTCAAGCTCGTTGCCGACATCACCGATCTCTCCGCCGTCGAAGCCGCCGCGCAAAAGGCGGAGGAGACGCTGGGTCCGATCGACCGCCTGGTGAATGCCGCGGCCATCATGCCGCTCGGCCTGCTCACCGAGCAGCCGGCCGCCGTGATGCACAAGACTATGGCCATCAACTATGGCGGCCTGGTGAACGTCAGCAAGGCGGTGCTGCCGCGCATGATCGCGCGTGGCCGCGGCGAGTTCGTCAGCTTCGCGTCGATGGCCGGGCACTGGCCGTTGATGTACATGGGCGCCTACGACGCCACCAAGCACGCGGTCGTGGCTTTCACGGAAGTCCTGCACCACGAGACGCGTCGCAGCGGCGTCCGCACGATCTGCGTCTGCCCTCCCATCGTCGCGACCCCACTGCTCAAGCAGGCCCAGGACAGCGCCTGGCCGAAGATCTTCGACATCTTCGCTCCAATTACGCCGGAGCAGGTCGTGGATGCGATCGAGCACCGGCTGTCCGGTCAGGGCTTCTGGGTGTTCCCCGGCCCACTGACACGGCTGTCCTGGTATCTGCGGCGGCTGATGCCCGGCGCGATGTGGTGGTTCGTGCATCGCGTCGAGGGACGCTGAACCTGGGCAGAGCCGCCGGCCGATGAGCGTCCCGCACACTGACATGACCGACCGGGCCGACGCGGAGTCTCCGCGCCGCACCCCCGGTATGGATGGCATCTGGGTGCTCATCGGTGGGGACCTGCTGCTATTCGCCCTGCTGTTCGGCTCGTTCATGGCCGAGCGCATGGAGGAGCCGCTGCTGTTCGAGCAGGCACGCCAGAGCCTCAACTACCACTTCGGCGGCGTGAACACGCTGATCCTGCTGGCGAGCTCCTGGTTCGTTGTGCTGGCGCTGCAGGCGGCCCGCGCAGGGCAGTCGCGCAGGGCGAGCCACTGGCTGGTGGCAGCGATCGCCTGCGGCCTGGCCTTCGTCATCTCCAAGGCCATCGAGTACAGCGGCAAGATCCAGGCCGGATTGACGCTGCTGAGCAACGACTTCTTCATGTATTACTACATCCTGACCGGAATGCACCTGCTGCATGTGCTTGCCGGCTGCGTGGGCCTGACGGTTTTCTGGGCTCGCGCGCGGGGTGACGCCTACGCAGCTCGCGGCCCGGCCACAGGGCTCGAATGCATGGCCATCTACTGGCACATGGTCGATCTGCTCTGGATCTTCCTGTTCCCGCTGCTATACCTGCTGAGGTAAGCCATGAACGCGCTCTGGAAGTCGACCACTGGAATCTGGTTGCTGCTCAGCACCGCCACCGTGATCACGACCTGGGTGCTCTCGAAGAAGGGATTCGATCCACGGCTGGCAACCAGCGCGATCGTGCTGATCGCCGCATGGAAGGTGCGCCTGGTGCTGCTGCACTTCATGGAGCTCAGGCACGCGCCGCTGCCGCTGCGCCTGCTGTTCGAGGCCTGGGTGCTGCTGGCTGCCGGGGTGATCCTGCTGCCCTATCTTCTGACGCCGCTTGCCCGAGCTTCTCCGGCGCTACCCAGCGCGGTCTCCAGCCGGGTCAGCTCCTCTCCCGTGTACACCGCCAGCTTCTGCATGCTGGGCAGGGAATCGCGGCAGCCGGTGAAGCCGATGTTGACCTCGTCGGCGTAGCTCGACATCGTGATATTCAGGGCCTGGCCGTGGAACAGCACGGAGGGACCATAGATCTGCTCGACCCGCGCGCCGTTGAAGTACATGCGCTGCTTCGGCCCGGGCACGTTGGAAATCACCAGGTTGGCGGCCGGCGAGACGTAGCCGCCGAGACCCAGGATCACCTGGGTCATGTAGGGGCCCAACAACAGCATCGTGTACGGCTCGATGGCTTCCGCCGGCAGCGATTCGTGCCTGGTCTTTCCAGCCGCGGTGGACAGGCTGACGGCCCGGAGACGCTCAACCGGATCGGCGATGTCCGTGTGCAGGTAGGCGTACAGGAAGGCGATGTGATTGCCGACGCTGGAGTCTCCGGCAGGCCGGACGTTGACCGGCAATTGTCCCACCAGAGACTTGGCGGGCAGCGCGGCCATTTCCATCAGGTATCGCCGCAGTGCACCGCCCGAAGCCGCGAGGAATACGTCGTTCATGGTCACCCCCGCCGCCTTCCCTATCCGCTTGAAGCGATCGAGGGAGTACGTCTGGGTCGCAAACCGGCGCTGTGCTCCTATCCGGCCGTTGAAGATGGTCCTGGGAGCCTGGAACGGTGCTGCTGTCTCGGGTCGACGGCCACCGTAGGCATCCTGCGCGAGATCGCCCAGCGCATTCAGTACCTTGGGCAGCCCGGCAAACCGGTGTTGCAGGCCTGCAGGGGTTCGCACCTTCGCGGGAGAATCCCGACCTTCCGACGGCTTCGGCGCGGACCGCATTCCCACGCTCCAGGGCGGGACCAAGCCTTGCTTTTCAGGGTCTGTCGAGCACATCCGCTCGATCAGCCTCGCCGCGCCGACGCCGTCCAGTTGCCCGTGGTGCAGCTTGAGGTAGATGGCGAATCGATCGTTCTCCAGGCCCTCGATGACGTGGCACTCCCAGAGCGGCCGATGCCGATCCAGACGATGGGAGTGCAGGCGCGAAATGAGGATGCCCAGTTCACGCTCGCCGCCCGGCGCCGGCAAGGCGGAGTGGCGCAGGTGGTAGTCCAGGTCGATATCGCGATCCTCGAGCACATCCCAGGCCGGGATGTAGTCTTTGCGCAAGCGGTAGTTGAACGGCGACGCGAAGGACTTGCAGGTTCGCCACTGCTCGACGAAGTCGCGGACGAAGCTGCGCGTGGAGCCCTGGGGCTTGCTGAGGATGACGAGCGGGCCGAAATGTGCCGGCGCGTCTCGGCTCTCGACGTAGAACCAGGCGGCGTCAAAGGGTTTCATGCGAACCATGGGGCACAGCTCCTGAAATGTCGCTGCACGCACTTCCTGCGTGACTGGCAGAGAACAACTGCAATCGAAATTAGCACCGACCCCAGGGCGAAATTGTCGTCGTAAACGACGACTTTCAATGCTGGCGGGACTTCACAGCGGCGTACACTGCTGACACCCCTCTAGCCTTTCAGGCCCGCTTGCAGATAGGCATCCAGTGCGCGCCGATGTGCCTCGGAACGCAGACTGCGATCCAGTGCCTCGCCCATCATCGTGAAGGCCGCCGCCTTCTCCTGCCCCGGCAGTTCACGGCTGAGTCGCTTGGTTTCCAGCAGCGCTTCACGGGGACGACTGGCAATGGTGCGGGCCAGCGTCATCGTCCTGGGGAGCAGTTCCTCGGCAGACACCAGATGGTTCACCAGGCCGATCCTCCAGGCTTCCTCCGCTGAAACGGGCAACCCCGTCAGCGCGAGTTCCTTCGCCCGTGCCAGCCCAACCAGCGTCCATGCCGGGTAGAAGAACTGCGTCACACCGAGAATGATTTCCGGCTGCGCGAACCGCGCGGTCGGCACGCTGAGGCGCAGGTCGCAGAACACCGCCAGGTCGAAACCGCCTGCGACCGCCGGGCCGTTGATGGCCGCGATCGTCGGCTGTGGTTGCTCATGGAGCAGTTCGAACAGGGCGAAGGCGCTGCGCATGTAAGTGACGCGATCGTCGGCGGCCAGAGTGCGCAGATGGGCCAGGTCCAGCCCCGCGCAGAAGGCCAGACCGTTGGCAGTAATGACGATCACCTTGACATCGTCTCGCTCGCGCAAGGACTTCAACTGCTCCGAAAGCTCCGCGATCAGGTCCGGGTGCAAGCAGTTCCGCTGGTTCGCGCGATTCAGCGTCAGCAGCGCCACGCCGTCCTCAACGGCCAGCAGGACCGTTGGATCGGCGGGCGGGTTTCCTGTCATTTGCCCACGACCTCGGCGACCTTCTGGGCAAGGTCCAGGTCCAGCATCGACGCCACGGCCCGCTTCTCCGTCACCAGCATGCGGTCAGTCGGCTGCATCCCGCCGATCGCCAGCGTGAAGGCGATCGCCATCCAGCCGTCGATGATCAGCAGCCGATAGGCTTCCCAGGCTTCATCGAAGCCCGGTGCCTCACGACCGGCGCCGGCTTCGGCGAGGCCGTCGAGATAGCGCCGGAGCAGATTGCGCTCCTCCGCGCGCCGCAGTGGCGTGGGGATGGAGTGCATCATGAAGTAGGCGAAGTCGCGCAGGCCGTTCATTCGATGGAACACCTGCCAGTCGTAGATACCTGCCGTCCCGTCGGGATTGCCGAAGGTATTCCCGAGGTGGCAGTCACCGTGGCACAGCGTCGGTGTCATGGCCTCCCAGATCTTCGTGAAGCGCCCCTGGTTGCGGACGTACTGACGGGTCAGCTTCTTGATGGCGGGCGGCAGCGTCGCGTGCGGGGCGACGTATTTGTGGTCGCTCACGCGGAACAGCGCCCACATGAACGGGTAGCCGGGCCGCTGCGCGTAGGTCTTCAGCCAGGACAGATCGCCGGCGAAGCGCGGCGAATTCCAGAAGCGCCCATGCAGCCTGGCCAGCAGGTCGATCATTGCCTCGGCGTGCTCCTTCGGCGCTTCGTCGTCGGCGTTGTAGAAACGCACCGCCCCTCTCAGCTTGAGGTCCTCGAACGCGATGACGTAGCGCCCGCCAAGGCCGGCGCGCGCCACCAGCGGACGGATGGTCAGGTCGGCGATCTGCGGCTGAATCTGCGAATAGAAGCGCGACTCGTAGGTATGACAGGCGAAGGCCGAGACAACGCCGCGGCTGCTGTGCGTCGTCGAGGTTCCCTTGGCGAACGCGGTTTCCGCCAGGCCGGCCCGCTTTCCGATTTCGTTCCAGTTCAGATGCAAGCGTGCACGATCCGTCGTGCCCCGGCTCTCGACCTCAACCCTCAGCGATTCGACACGCGAACCCGGGACATGGCCGCCGAGGATGCGGCCGATCTCGTCGGCCTGCAGGGAATCCAGCCCATAGTTCTCATGCCCCGGCACCCACGGGGCCAGGCCCAGGGCAAGATCCCGGGTGGCGGACAGCGCACTGCTCAGACTCACGCCCATTGGCAATCTCTCCTTTCCTTGACGGTCGCCTACATGCGCTTGGCGACTTCTTCCAGCATGACCTCGGTGGCGCCGCCGCCGATGGTCAGGATGCGGGCGTCACGAGCCATCCGCTCGATCGGGGTCCCGACGATGTAGCCCGTACCGCCGGTCAATTGCAGGCAGCCGTGCACCACTTCCTGCAAGGTTTCGCAGGCGTAGACCTTGAGCATCGACACCTCGCGCACCGTGTCCAGGCCCTCCTCGATCATGCGCGCGCAGCTATAGACCATGGCCCGCGCCGCCGCCGACTTGGTTGCCAGCATGGCCAGCTTGTTGCGCACCACCGGCTGCTCCCACAGCGTCTTGCCGAAGGCCTTGCGCTGCCTCACGTACTCCGTCGTCAATTCGATGGCCTTGGCACATTGACCAATCGACATGGCACCTGCGACGAGGCGCTCGTTCTGGAAGGTGCTCATGATGTAGTAGAAGCCCTTGCCCTCTTCGCCGAGCAAGGCATCCGCCGGCAGGCGCATGTCGTCGAAGAACAGCTCGGCCGTATCCGACGACCGCCAGCCGTGCTTGTCGAACTTCTTCCCGACCGTGAAACCCGGGGTTCCCTTCTCGACGATGAACAGCGAGATGCCGCGGCTGCCCTTGGCTTCCAGGTCGGTCTTGGCCGCGACGATGTAGATATCCGCGTTGACGCCGTTGGTAATGAAGGTCTTGGCGCCGTTGATGACCCAGCCGTCGCCGCTGCGGACCGCCTGGGTCTTGATCGCGGCCACGTCGGAACCGGCGTTCGGCTCGGTGACGCAGATCGCACCGATCTTCTCGCCGGCACAGCAGGCCGGCAGGTACTTGCGCTTCTGCGCGTCCGAACCGCGGTGCGCGATGTGCGACATCGACATGTCCGCATGCACCGTGATCGACGTGGCGAATCCGCCGAAGCTGCTGCGGGCAACCTCCTCTCCAAGCACGACAGAGGCCAGTGACCCCAAGCCGGCGCCGCCGTACTCGACGGGATGACGCATTCCGAGGAACCCCAGTTCGCCCAGGCTCTTGAAGATGTGGCGAGGCACGTAACCATCCACCTCCCACTGATCCCCGTGCGGAATCACTTCCGCTTCGACGAAGCGGCGGATCTGGTCGCGGATCATCAGCAGGTCTTCGTCGAGATCCGAGGGACCCGCAAATTCGAATGCAGCCATGGCTATACCTTGAAGTTGGTCAGTGAAAGAAGGGGCTCATGCGGTCGCGACAGGAGCGAGGGAATCGCGGCGCGAGGAGTGACGGCTGCTGTGCTCATATTCCGAGGCCAGGCGGTCGACGAGGATGCGCGTCGACACCACTTCCTTGACCGCCCCGATGCCCTGGCCGCATCCCCATATGTCTCGCCAGGCCTTGCTGTCGCCAAAGTCCATCTTCCCGGGTTCCGCCGATGGCAGGTTCTCGGGATCCATGCCGGAAGCGCGGATCGACGGCTTGAGGTAATTGCCGTGTACCCCAGTAAAGAGGTTCGAGTACACGATCTCGTCCGAGTTACCGTCCACGATCGCCTGCTTGTAGGTGTCGATGGCCTGCGCTTCCTCCGTCGCGATGAAGGCCGAGCCGATGTAGGCGAAGTCGGCACCCATGACCTGGGCCGCGCGCACCGCCCGGCCATTGGCGATCGCACCGCTGAGGGCGAGTGGACCGCCGAACCAGTCGCGGATTTCCTGGACCAGCGCGAAGGGACTCTTGGTCCCGGCGTGGCCACCGGCGCCCGCCGCAACGGCAATCAGGCCGTCAGCGCCTTTCGCGATCGCCTTGCGGGCGTGCGTGACGTTGATGACGTCATGCAGGACGATGCCGCCGTAGCTGTGGGCAGCCTCGTTGATCTCCGGCCGGGCCCCCAGCGAGGTAATGATCAGGGGTGCCTTGTACTTGACGCACAGGTCCATGTCCTGGTCGAGGCGCGCATTGCTCTTGTGCACGATCTGGTTGATCGCGAAGGGAGCGGATGGACTGTCCGGGTGCTCGCGATCGTGGGCTGCCAAGGCTTCCGTGATTTCGGCAAGCCATTCGTCCAAGAGCGAGCTTGGGCGGGCGTTCAAGGCGGGCATCGAGCCCACGATCCCGGCCTTGCACTGTGCGATGACCAGCCGCGGCACGCTGACAATGAACATGGGGGCCGCGATGACCGGAAGACGAAGCCGGGAAAACACTGCAGGCAGATGGGACATGGCAAGCCGGGAAGTGAACCTGCCCAAAGCCTATGCCCCCGGCCTCCGGGGGAAATTCGTCGATAGCGACGACTTTTCCCTATACCGCCAACCGCGGTCCTAGCTGACCAGGCCCAGACGGCGCGCAATCACGACCGCCTGCGTCCGGCTGCTGGCATGGAGTTTGACGTTGAGATTGCGCAGATGTGTCCGCACCGTGGTCTCGGAGACGAACAGCTTCTCCGCGATGGTGTTGTTCGAGTACCCCTGGGCCAGCAGGTCAAGAACCTTGATTTCCTTGCGGGTCAGCGGCTCGGCCAGGTCGGTGATGCCTTCGGGCGCAATCCCGGCATCGGCCTTGCGGTCCCGCGTGACCCGTTGCAACAGCAGCTTGATGGCATCGTCGTCCTGCACCCCAGACTCGCCTTCCCGACTGATCAGGGCCTCCTTCAGCAGTGCCTGCAGCGCGGGGCCCTCCTCACGGAACGTACTGATGAAACCCTCACTGCCCGCGAAGTCCAGCGCGCGACCCAGCATGCGCATCGCTGGCTTGTGCTGGCTGTCCCGGTGCAGGGCCTCCGCCAGCAGGATCCTGACTTTCAGGGCGCGCCGGTTGCGCTGCCCATGCTCGGCGGTCTCCAGTTGCTGTTTCAGCAGGGGAATCGCCTCGGCCGCGGCACCGCTGCGCAGCAGCCAGCGGGCATGGGCGATCTGCAGGACCGAAATGTCGTTAGCAGTGAAATTGCGCTGGGAGATTTCTTTCCAGAACGCGGCATCGCCCGACCGCTGGAGCTGGTCCTTCGCAGCCGCATGGTCGCCGCGCATGATCAATCCACGCGCCCGCTCAAGGCGCGCGCCAGCAATGACCCGCCGGTATCCCAATCGATGACCGATGGACTCAAGATCCTCGAGTGCGCTCAAGGCCTGATCGATCTTGCCGCCATCCCACAGGATTCTCGCGTACAGGCTGTGGGCAATGATCAGTTGATCCGGCAAACCCAGGTCCTGCAGCAGCGGCACAAACATCCCCAGCAGCCGCTCCGCCTGCTCGACCTCCCCTGCTTCGTAGAGGGCTTCCGCCAGAAGCACGCCCGGAAAACTGTTCCGGCTGATGCTGCCGATGTCCTGCGCCCCATTGACTCCCGCAGCCGCGCGCAACCGGACCAGTGCCTGCTTCAGACGCCCCTGCATGAGGTCAATCGCGCCTTCCACCGACTCTGCCAGGGCGAAATGGAAGCTGGTGTCGCTGCCCGAAGGTGTCCTCCGGGCCTGGTCGGCCTGGGCGCGCGCCTCCGCGAAGCGTCCCAGGATCATCCAGGTGTTCGCCATGGTCTGCGCGAGCATGCCGTAGGCGTATGTCGAAGACGGAGGCACCAGGGGCAGGTTTTTCTTCGAAAGGGCAAACGCATCGTCGATGCGGTCGCTCATGCCCAGTGCCATCGGGCGCAGGACGAGCAGTAGCGCTGCTGCTTCCGGATCGTCCAGTTGCTCGGCTTCGACCCCTTCGATCAGGTTGAGAGCGTTGTGTGCGCCGCGAGTGAAGTTGACGGCCCAGGCATGAATCATCCGGAGGCGCGGAAACGGCTTCAGGTCCTCGGCGGAGAGAGGATCGATCCACCTCGTCAGCAGGCGCAGGCGCCCCTGGTCCAGCAGGCTATCGGCGTGCTTCTGTAGTAAGGGGAGCGCATAGGACAGGTCGCCGGACTGCAGGGCATGGCCAATGGCTGGAATGGGCCGCTTCATCATCAGGAACCAGTCCGAGGCGATGCGATGAAGTGCGCTCACCTTCTCCGGCATCTGACGCTTGAGTTGCGCGCGGAGGAAGTCGGCAAAGACACTGTGGTACCGATACGCCGTCCGCTCGTCATCCAGTGGAATCACGAACAGATTGGCGTGATCGACGATCTCCAGTTGACGGGCGCTGTCCTCGCGCTCGCACAGGGCATCGCAAAGCTCGGGGATGAGCTGCTCCAGGATGCTGGTCTTCAGCAGGAACTCGCGGGTCTGGGGCTCCAGGCGGCGCAGGACGTCCTCGGCAAGGTAGTCGGCAATCGCGGCGTTGGATCCGGAGAACCCCTTGATGAAGTCATCGGCGTCCGGCCGTCGCTCCAACGCAACCGAGGCCAGCCACAGCGCCGCCACCCAGCCTTCGGTGCGTCGGCACAAGCCCTGGACCTGCTCGGGGCGCAGTGAGAGTCCGCGGCGCTGCATCAGGAACTCTCCGGCTTCCTCCTCGGAGAAGCGCAACTGTGCCGGATCGATTTCCACCAACTGGCCGCGGGCACGCCAGCGGGCGACACCGATCTCTGGCAACCCACGGGAACCCAGAACCAGCAGCGCGCCTTGCGGGAGCCGCTCGACCAGTTGTGCCAACAGGGCCAGGCAGGCCGGGCTGCGCAGCAACTCGCATTCATCGATAAAGAGAACGAAGGGTGCGCCATGGTGAGAAATGCGATCCATCAGGCCTTCGGCGATCTCGCCTTGCTGCTGCAGGACATTTTCGGCCGCCGCATCCGGGCCGAGAACATCGAGCAGGGCGCGACAAAGGTATGACCTGAAGCGCGGCGCATCGTTGTCGGCCTCATCGACGTTCAGCCAGCCACAGGACGTACCTTCCTTCACGAAGCGTTCGCGAAGCTGGAGCATGACCGTGGTCTTGCCGAAACCCGCCGGCGCGCGCACAAGAACAAGCTTGGCATCGATCGCGCTCAGGACGCGGTCGAAAATCTGGCTGCGCGACACGATGTATCGCGACAGCACTGGCGGCGTCAGCTTGGACTGTATCAATGGCCCGTGGCCACCCTCGCCCTGAATGCCGATGTCCGGGACTTGCTTGACCATTTCTCTCTCCAGTACCCACAGAGCCATTGCCGCCACAGCGGTCGCACTACAGCTGCAGCGTCGTCTCAAACACTTCTTTCGAACCGGTGTGAATTCAGCGCTGCACTCCGACTGCGAACGCCAAGCTTGGCGTAGATGTTCCGCAGGTGATGCTTGGTGGTGTTGACGGACACCCCCATCACAGCGGCGATCTCGCGCACCGTAATCCCCGTGCGGAGTTGCTCCATCACGTGGCTCTCCCGCTCTGTCAGAGGCTCGATATACGGCGGGATGGCCGTGGAGTTGCAGGGTTCATTCAGCTGGGACATCGCTCCATCTCCGCATATCCGTTATCAAGAGCTCAAATTATCTTGACACAGTTAATATTACGACGTTAAATAAACTCATGGCAAGACCCCCGCTGACCGCTGATCAGATTGAGGCGATTCGGAATCGCCTGACCGAACTGGCTCTAGATCTCTACGTGCGTGAGGGACTGGACGGCCTGTCGTTCAGACGATTGGCGGACCTGGCTGGCGTCAGTCATACCCTTCCCTACAACTACTTCGAGGGCAAGGAAGGCTTGCTGGTGGCGGTGCGGGTCGCCTGCACCCAGAGATTCGAGCGCTTCGTCCGTGCGCGGGAAGCACCGGGCGCCGACCCGGTCGACCAGATTCGCCAGATCGCGATGGCCTTCGTCGCCTTCGTCGGATCGCACACTGCCGAATACCAGATGATCTTCACCATGCATCAGCCCTCTCCAGACGCCTTTCCCGAACTTCTGGCGGCAAGGCACAGCTTTTTCGATCATGCGGTGTCGATCGTTCAGCGGGCCATCGACGCAGGCCGCTTGCAGGGCAATGCGCTGGAATTGACTCACATGTTCTGGATTTCCCTGCATGGACTGATGACGCTCCATGTCGGTGGCCAGTTGGTGCATGGAATGAGCGTGGGCGACCTCGTCAACTCGTTGGTCGCACGCACGTTGGCATCTGCCGGCTATAGAAAAAGCGCCCGACGCGCTGCCCCGGCGTCTCCGGAAAAGATTCGCAACGTTCGCCGGAAATCGGCTTAACGTTCGGGCAAGGCACTGCGGGTCTCAAGCGAAGATGGGACCGCCCCGAATACTCCGACCTCCGGGAAACACGACGCAGCGCCATCGGCCAACAAAACCCATTGCTGCCTATTGCCGTCAGCCACCCGGAATTTCGAGCCCGGACGACCCCGACTCACTCGGCGGAAGCAGAAAAATCCAGTGCCGATGATTAAATTTTGGTCGATAGATATAGCCAGACGCTATTTGTCGTACAGATTCTAATCAGCCTGCCCAAAAAGGCAGTGCAAGTGGCTAAGCGACAATGGGCGGACCTCTGCTCAATGCAAAACTAGGGAAACTCAGACGAACGTGGCACTGAAGCGACTGGCGGCTCTTTTGACCCGACTTGAACAAAAATTCCCGCCATCGGCCAAAATTGCGCTTGCTGCGAAACGAAGGCATGGTCGGCCGAGAAAAAGGAAATTTAATTACTGCCGCTTAGGTTAAAAAAACCTTATTTTTAACATTAACTTAGTCATATAAGTGATTGACTATAATCATAAATTTTGCGTTGCGCCCATGATGGACTGGACCGACCGCCACTGCCGGTTCTTCCTGCGCCTGATGTCGAAGCACGCGCGCCTCTACACCGAGATGGTCACCACCGGCGCGATCATCCACGGCGACCGCGACCGCTTCCTGCGTTTTGATCCGACCGAGCAGCCGGTGGCGTTGCAGCTCGGCGGCTCCGAAGCGGACGCCCTCGCCCGCTGCGCCGCGATCGGCACCGCCTACGGCTACGACGAGATCAACCTCAACTGCGGCTGCCCTTCGGACCGCGTGCAGGAGGGCCGCTTCGGCGCCTGCCTGATGAAGGAACCGGAGCGCGTCGCCGCCGCCGTTGCGGCGATGCGGCGCGAAACCCATGTGCCGGTGACGGTGAAGACGCGCATCGGTGTCGACGACTCGGAGGACTATGCGTTCCTCAAGCAGTTCATCGAGACCGTCGCCGCGGCCGGCTGCGAGATCTTCATCGTCCATGCGCGCAAGGCCTGGCTGCAGGGCCTGTCACCGAAGGAAAACCGCGAGATTCCGCCGCTGCAGTACGAGGTGGTGCACCGGCTCAAGCGCGAGTTCCCGCAGCTGACCATCGTGCTCAACGGCGGCCTGAAGACGCTCGAAGCCTGCAACGAGCAGATGCAGGAACTGGACGGCGTGATGCTGGGCCGCGAGGTCTACGAAAACCCCTACCTGATGACCGCGGTCGATCCGCTCATCTACGGCGATGCCCACGCAGCGCTGAGCCGCCACGAGGTCCTCGAGAACCTGCTCGGCTACGTCGAACGCGAACTGGCCCTGGGCGGGCAGCTGAACCACATCAGCCGCCACATCCTCGGCCTGTTCCGCGGCCAGCCCGGCGGACGAGCATTCCGCCGCGTGATCTCGCAGAATGCCACCCGTCCGGGCGCCGGCGCCGAAGTGCTGCGTGCAGCCTTGGCAGAAATCGATACGGCGGTCCTGCGGTCCGCTGCCTGAACTGCGAAACCTGAGGAAAACATGAAACAATTGCTGCTCTCTCTGGCCCTGGGACTCACTATGTCAATCGCAAACGCCGCACCCGTGCAGGTGCTGATGGAAACCTCCGAAGGCAACATCAAGCTGGAACTCGATGCCGACAAGGCACCGAAGTCGGTCGCCAACTTCGTCCAGTACGCCAAGGACGGTCACTACGACGGCCTGGTGTTCCATCGCGTGATCAAGGGCTTCATGGTCCAGGGCGGCGGCTACGACGAGCAGTCCGACCAGCGCAAGACCCGCGCCTCGATCGAGAACGAGGCCAAGAACGGACTGAAGAACGTCCGCGGCAGCCTGGCCATGGCCCGCACCTCGGTGCCGCACTCAGCTAGCTCGCAGTTCTTCATCAACCACGGCGACAATGATTTCCTCGACTACCCGGGCCAGGACGGCTGGGGCTATGCCGTGTTCGGCAAGGTCAGCGAGGGCATGGACGTGGTCGACAAGATCGCCAACACCCGCACCGGCAACCTGCCGCCCTTCGGCCGCGACGTGCCGGTGACCCCGATCGTGATCCGCAAGATCACGGTGGTGGAAGCCAAGAAGTAAGCAGTCTTCACGAGCGTGCGCCGTGCCGCCCAGCCCTGATCCGGTGACACGGCGCACGCTGCTGCTGTCCGACCTGCACCTGCCGGTCGGTCCCTCGCCCTATCGCGACGCCTTCCAGCGCTTCCTCGAAGGCCCCGCACGGCAGGCCGAAGCGGTCTACATCCTCGGCGACCTGTTCGAGTACTGGATCGGCGACGATCTGGGCATGCTGGACTACGCCCCGGAGGTCGGGCTGCTCGCCAAGCTGACCCAGCACGGCGTCAAGGTCTGCTTCCAGCGCGGCAACCGCGACTTCCTGGTCGGCCAGGACTTCGCCGACCTCAGCGGCGTGCAACTGCTGCACGATCCCTTCGTGGTTGATCTCTACGGCACGCCCACCCTGCTGTCGCATGGCGACCTGCTCTGCACCGATGATGCCGGCTACCAGCGCTGGCGCCGCTTCGCCCACAACCGTGCGGCGCAGTCGGTGTTCCTGACCTTCCCACGGCGCTGGCGCGAGCGTGTGGCGCAGCGCGTCCGCGGCCGCAGCAACGCCGAGAAGCGTTACAAGCCGGAAGACATCATGGACGTCAACGTCGCCGCGGTGCAGGCCTTCTTCAAGCTGTCCGGCGCGCGGCGGCTGATCCACGGTCATACCCACCGCCCGGCCGAACATGTGCTGGACGGCGGCTGCGAGCGCGTCGTGCTGGCCGACTGGCGCCCGGAGCGCAAGGAAGTGCTGGAAGCCAGCCCGCAGGGCCTGCGCCGCATTCTCCTCTAGGGCCTGCTAACGCTACCGCGGTCGCTGCGACGGAGACCGTTTTGGCGCAGGGCAATGTCCCGAGATGCGCGGTGTACTCGACGTACATAAGCAGATCGGGACGCCGCCATGCGCCAAAACGATCCCGCCCCTTTGGGGTGCCCCCGGATTTGCGGCCATGCTGTGTTGCTCGTCGGTTACTTATTCCCGATAAGCGCCCTCCTCGCGCCTTGCCTGGCCGCACCAACAGTAGGCGCCTCTAGGCGAATCCGGGGGCATCGCAGCGATCGCGGTAGCGTTAACAGGCCCTAGTCCCCGTTCTGCTCCTATACTGGCCCGACCGGCGCCACCTGAGCACCGGCAAAGGGGGAGCACGATGTCGGAGCGGCTAGCCTGGCTGCCAGCGCGTTTCTTCGCGTTCGCCGCCGTCTGCGTCATCACACTCGCGAGCCTCCTGGCCGGCTTCTTCAGCCCGGCGCTGTGGACCCTGACCCTGGTGGCGGCACCATTCGCGGTGATCGGCATCTGGGACCTGCGCCAGACCAAGCAGGCAATCCGGCGCAACTACCCGATCCTGGCGCACCTGCGCTTCTTCCTCGAATTCATCCGGCCCGAGATCCGCCAGTACTTCCTCGAATCGGACACCGAGCGCATCCCGTTTTCGCGTGCGCAGCGCTCGCTGGTGTACCAGCGCGCCAAGAATCAGGTCGATAAGCGGCCCTTCGGCACGCAGTTCGACGTCTATGCCAACGACTACGAGTGGATCAACCACTCGATGCTGCCGCTGAAGGCCACCGACACCGACTTCCGCGTGATGATCGGCGAGAGCACTTGTGCCCAGCCCTACAGCGCCTCGATCTTCAACATCTCGGCAATGAGCTTCGGCGCGCTGTCGGCCAATGCCATCCTGGCACTGAACAAGGGCGCGAAGCTGGGCGGCTTCGCCCACGATACTGGCGAAGGCTCGATCAGCCGCTATCACCGCGAGCATGGTGGCGACCTGATCTGGGAGATCGGCAGCGGCTACTTCGGCTGTCGCGACAACAAGGGCAACTTCGATCCGGAGATGTTCGCGCGCAATGCCCGTGACCCGCAGGTGAAGATGATCGAGATCAAGCTGTCGCAGGGGGCCAAGCCCGGCCACGGCGGCGTGCTGCCGGGCGCCAAGGTGACGCGCGAGATCGCCGAGGCGCGCGGCGTGCCGGAGGGCGTCGACTGCATTTCGCCGGCGCGGCATGCCGCCTTCACCACGCCGATCGCGATGATGCAGTTCATCGCGCAGCTGCGTGAGCTGTCCGGCGGCAAGCCCACCGGCTTCAAGTTCGCGCTGGGCCACCCCTGGGAGTTCTTCGCGCTGTGCAAGGCGATGCTGGAAACCGGCATCACGCCGGACTTCATCGTCGTCGACGGCGCCGAGGGCGGCACCGGCGCGGCGCCGGTGGAATTCACCGACCACGTCGGCACGCCGCTGCAGGAGGCGTTGCTGCTGGTGCGCAACACCCTGGTCGGCATCAACCTGAAGGACCGCGTGCGCATCGGCGCCAGCGGCAAGATCATCTCCGCCTTCGACATCGCGCGCTACATGGCGCTGGGTGCCGACTGGTGCAACAGCGCGCGCGGCTTCATGTTCTCGCTGGGTTGCCTGCAGGCGCAGACCTGCCACACCGGTCACTGCCCTACCGGCGTGACCACCCAGGATCCGCTGCGCCAGCGCGCACTGGTGCCGGAGGACAAGGCGACGCGCGTCCACCAGTTCCACCACAACACCCTGCATGCCCTGGGCGAACTGGTCGGCGCCGCCGGCCTGCTGCATCCCAATGAACTGCATCCGCGCCACATCGTGCGACGCGTGTCCGCCAACGACGTACGGCTGGTCTCGAACCTGGTGCCGTTCTTCAACCCCGGCGACCTGCTGGAGAACCGCGCCAGCCACCCGGTGTACCAGGCGTTCTGGCACATGGCCGCCGCCCACACCTTCGAGCCGCAGAAAATCCCGCGCGCGACCGGCAGCGAGAAAATCGTCGCGGGCTAGCGGCTAGCGGCTAGCGGCTAGCGCTTGCCCCGCGGCCCCGCCGGGCGGTGACGCTGGCGGTAGGCTTCGTACAGGCACACCGCCGCCGCGACCGATGCATTGAGGCTCTCGGCCTTGCCCTCCATGGGGATCTTCACCAGACGGTCGCAGGTCTCGCGGGTCAGACGGCGCATGCCCTCTCCTTCGGCACCGATCACCAGCACCGTGGGGCCGGTCAGTTCGACGTCGTAGAGGGTTTCGCTGGCCTCGCCGGCCAGGCCGGTGATCCAGTAGCCCAGTTCCTTCAGGCGCTCGAGGCTGCGTACCAGATTGGTCACGGCCACCAGCGGCACCCGCTCGGCGGAGCCGGCCGCGGCCTTGTGCGCCGCCGCGCCCAGGGTGGCGCTGCGGTCGCGCGGCACGATCACGGCATCCACGCCCACCGCCTCGGCGGTACGCAGGCAGGCGCCGAGGTTATGCGGGTCCTGTACGCCGTCCAGGGCCAGCAGCAGGCGCTGCGGCTCGGCCGGTGCGTAGAGGAAGTCCTCGCCCTCCAGCGTCTTCTGCGGCACGTAGGCCAGCACGCCCTGGTGGCGCAGGCCATCCGGGCCCTTGAGGTCCAGGTCGGAACGCGACACCACCCGCACACGCACCCCGTGCTGCTGCGCCAGCGCCTTCACGCGGGCGGCGCGATCATCCTGGCGGGTATCGGCCAGCAGGATCTCGAAGGGCTTGTCGTGGCTGTCTTCCAGTGCGGCGAGGACGGCGTGGAAGCCGCCGATCAGGGTGGTCTTGGACAAGGTGGGTCTCCGGTTGCGCCTATTGTCCCAAAGAAAAAGCCCCCGCGCTGCGGGGGCTTCTCCTGAAACCGGCTTTTTTGCTTAGCCGCCGAGGTAGGGCGGCGGCGTCCAGGCTTCCTGCTCGCGACCTTCGATCACCGGCTTGATGATGATGTCGACGCGGCGGTTGCGGGCTTCCTTGACGCCATCGCCGGTGCGGACGGCAAGTTCGCGCTCGCCACGACCTTCCTCGCGCACGCGGCCGGCAGGCAGGCCGTTGCTGATCATGTAGCTGGCCACCGACGAGGCACGGCGCTCCGACAGGCTCTGGTTGTGCGCGTCCGAACCGGTGGTGTCGGTATGGCCGACGACGTGGATCACGGTCTTGTCGTAGGTCTTCAGGACGCTGGCGATCTTGGCGTAGGTGTTCAGCGCATCCGGTCGGATCTGTGCGCTGTCGATGTCGAAGCTGACATCGCTGGCGATGCCGATCTTCAGGGCGTCGCCCGGCAGCTTGATGATCTGCAACTCGTTGCGCGCAGCCTCGGCCGCGAGGTCGCGGTCAAGCTGTGCCTTCTGCTTGTCCATGTAGTTGCCGACCGCGCCGCCGGCGATCGCACCGACGACAGCACCGACGATCGGCGCGCCGCGCGCACCGCTGACCTGGTTGCCGGCGACCGCGCCGAGCACCGCACCGATGGCAGCGCCGGTCTTGGCGCGGCGGTTCGGGTCATCCGTGGCGCAGGCGACAAGGCTCGTCGCCAGCACGGCGACGACCAGAGATTTGGCGTACTTCATCGATTCCCCCTTCGGGATTTGGGCTTTGATGGTTTGGATTGTGAATCGCGGGGCTGAATCCGGTCTGAATGGCCGCCCTGCTTGCGCGGCTTGCCTTCCGAATGGGTGAGCTCAAGGTCAATTTTGCGCTCATCGAGATCAACGCGCACCACTTTCACGCGCACGCTGTCGCCCAGCGCATAGGCCATGCCGCTGGCACGGCCGACCAGGCGATGGGCCTGCTTGTCGTGCTCGTAGTAGTCGTTCTTCAGGGTACTGACGTGGACCATGCCGTCGACGTACAGACCCTTCAGTTCCACGAACAGGCCGAAGCCGGCGACGCTGGAAACCGTGCCGTCGAACTCCTCGCCGATGCGATGGCGCATGAACTCGCACTTGAGCCAGGTGTTGACGTCGCGCGTGGCCTCGTCGGCACGGCGCTCGGTCATCGAGCAGTGGGTGCCATGGGCCTCCATCTGCTCCGGCGTATAGGTGAAGGTCTTGGGCTTGCCCTTCTTCAGGATGTGCTTGATCGCACGATGCAGCAGCAGGTCCGGGTAGCGCCGGATCGGCGAGGTGAAGTGCGAGTAGTGCGTCAGCGCCAGGCCGAAGTGGCCGTGGTTGACCGGGTTGTACTTGGCCTGCATCAGCGAGCGCAGCATCACCGTCTGGATCAGCGCCTGGTCGGGCCGGCCCTTGGATTTCTCCAGGACCTTGGCGAAATCCATCGCCGCCGGCTTGTCGCCACCGCCGAGCTTCAAGGCCTGCAGCGACAGGAATTCGCGCAGCGCCGCCACCTTCATCCCATCCGGCTGCTCGTGGATGCGGTACAGGTTCGGAATCTTCTGCTTCTCCACCAGCTTCGCCGACTCGACGTTGGCGGCGATCATGCATTCCTCGATCAGGCGATGCGCGCGGTTGCGCTGCACCGGCACGATGCGGTCGATCTTGCGTTCGCCGGAGAACACGATCTTGGTCTCGGTGCTTTCGAAGTCGATCGCGCCGCGGCGCGCGCGCGCCTTGAACAGGGCCTCGAACACGCCGTTGAGCGCCTGCAGGTGCGGCACCAGCGTCGCGCGCTTCTGCGCCTTCTCACCCTGCGGGTGGTCGAGAATTTCGGCGACGTCTTCGTAGATCATGCGCGCCTTGGAACGCATCACGCCTTCGAAGAAGCGCGCCTTGGCGACCTCGCCGTCCGGCATCACGCGCATCTCGCAGACCATGCACAGGCGGTCGACGTCCGGGTTGATCGAGCACAGGCCGTTGGACAGCTTCTCCGGCAGCATCGGGATCACCCGCTGCGGGAAGTACACCGAGTTGCCGCGCTTGGAGGCTTCCTTGTCCAGCGGCGAGCCCGGCGTGACGTAGGCAGCAACGTCGGCGATCGCGACCCACAGCGTCCAGCCGCCCTTGCTGAGCAGGCCAGCCTTGAGCGGCTTGGCATAGACCGCGTCGTCGAAGTCGCGGGCGTCGGCGCCATCGATGGTCACCAGCGGCAGGTCACGGATGTCCTCGCGGCCCTGCATCTGTGACGGCTGCACGGTGTCGGCAATGCCGGCGGACTCGCGCTCCACCGCCTCCGGCCATTCCAACGGCAGGCCGTGCGCACGGATCGCGGCCTCGATCTCCATGCCCGGCGCCAGGTGCTGGCCGAGGATTTCCTTGACCTCGCCCACCGACAGGGTACGTGCGCCGGCCGGTGTGACGATGTCGGCCACCACCATCATGCCGTGCTTGGCACCCTTGCGGGCCTCCGGCGGAATCAGCAGGTCCTGGGTGATGCGCGGGTTGTCCGGGATCACATAGGACACGCCCTGGTCCATGTGGAAGCGACCGACGATGGTGCGGCTGACCCGCTCGATCACCTCGGACACCGCGCCCTCGGGGCGGCCCTTGAAGTCGGTGCCGGTGACGCGTACCAGCACGCGGTCGCCGTTCATCAGCGCGCGCATCTGCTTCGGTGGCAGGAACACGTCCGGACCACCGGCATCGGGGATCAGGAAGCCGAAACCGTCGCGGTGCGCCTGCACGCTGCCGGCAATCAGGTTCATCTGCGCCACGGGCCCGTAGGCGCCGTTGCGGTTCTGCACCAGCTGGCCCTCGCGCATCATCGCGACCAGGCGCTTGTTGAGGGCCTCCTGCTGCGACAGCTTGCGCAGGCCGAAGCTGCCGACCAGGTCATCCAGCGTCATCGGCCCCGTCTCTCCGGCGAGCGTCTCGATGATGTGGTTGCGGCTGGGAATCGGGTCGGCATAGCGATCCTGTTCCTTCTGGAACTCGGAGTCCTTCTCGGTCCAGGCACCGGCCGGCCGCGGACCGCGGCCACCCGGCTTCTGCGGCCCTGAAGAATTATTTCTGTTTTTTTGGTTTCTATTCGTTGACAAAGCAATGCCTCATGGCGAAAATGCGCGCCCCTGTAGCCCAGGTGGCGGAATTGGTAGACGCACCAGTTTCAGGTACTGGCGGGTAAAACCGTGGAGGTTCGAGTCCTCTCTTGGGCACCATAGGGACTAAATAAACGACCCGGCGAAAGCCGGGTTTTTTATTGCCTGACGTCCCAGCGGGCGTAGTGTACGCCTGATGCCCCATGAAAACGGCCGCCGCCCCGGCTAGGGGACAGCGGCCACGTACGTTCAGCCCGGTGTTCAGGCGAAGGGGTTGCTCAGCACGATCGTGTGCTCACGATCCGGCCCGGTCGAGATGATCGCCACCTCGGCCTCGGTAACCTCCTCCACGCGCTTGAGATAGCGCTTGGCGGCCTCCGGCAGGTCCTCGTAGCGGGTCACGCCGTAGGTGCTGCTCTTCCAGCCCGGGAAATCCTCGTAGATCGCCTCGACCTTGCCGAAGGCCTCGGCGCCGACCGGCGGCACTTCCACCGGCTTGCCGTCGACCTTGTAGCCGGTGCAGATGCGGATCACGTCCATCTCGTCGAGCACGTCGAGCTTGGTCACGCAGAGGCCGGTAACGCTGTTGTTGAAAATCGAGCGGCGCGCGGCGACGGCGTCGAACCAGCCGCAGCGGCGCGGGCGCTTGGTGACGGTGCCGTACTCGGCGCCCTTGTCGCGGATGTGCTGGCCGATGTCATTGTCCAGCTCGGTCGGGAACGGACCGGAGCCGACGCGCGTGGCATAGGCCTTGACGATGCCCAGCACGTAGTCCAGCTCGCGCGGACCGACGCCGGTACCGGTGGCGGCACCACCGGCGGTGGTGTTCGACGAGGTCACGAACGGATAGGTGCCGTGGTCGACGTCGAGCAGCGCACCCTGTGCACCTTCGAACAGCACGTTGTCCTTGCGCTTCAGGTGCAGGCGCAGCAACTCGGTGACGTCGGCCACCATCGGCTTGACGATGTCGGCATAGCGCAGCAGGTCATCCAGCGTCTGCTGGAAATCGACCGGCTCCTCCTTGTAGTAATTGACCAGCACGAAGTTGTGATAGGCCAACAGCTCGCCGAGCTTGGAGGCCAGCAACTCGCGGCTGAACAGGTCGCCGACGCGCACGGCGCGACGCGCGACCTTGTCCTCGTAGGCCGGGCCGATGCCCTTGCCGGTGGTGCCGATCTTGTTTTCGCCGCGGGCGCGCTCGCGCGCCTGGTCCAGTCGCGCATGCACCGGCAGCACCAGCGGCGCCGCCTCGGAGATGCGCAGGCGGTCGCGCACGGAGGCGCCAGTGGCCTCGACCTTCTCGATCTCCTTGATCAGGTCCGGCAGCGACAGCACGACGCCATTGCCGATCAGGCAGGCGACGTTGGGACGCATGATGCCGGAGGGGATCAGGTTGAGCGCGGTCTTGACGCCGTTGATCACCAGCGTATGGCCGGCATTGTGGCCGCCCTGGAAACGAACCACGGCCTGGGCGCGGTCAGTCAGCAGGTCGACGACCTTGCCCTTGCCCTCATCGCCCCATTGTGCGCCGATTACTACTACGGTCTTGCCCATGATTTTTGCTCGGTGAATAGTTAAACCGCGGTACCGCTGGCAAACCAGGCGCACAACGGGGCGACGGCCCCGCACAGTTTGGCCCGCATGAATGCGGGCGGCGCACCGATGACTACGACTGTCTTGCCCATGATGTTTCTCTTGTGCTGAATCGTTACTGCGCCAGGCGCAGGAGTTCGTTGAGGTCGGCCGAGAATCCGGTGGCCGGCCGCGCCACGCCGAATTCGGCGCCGACGCCGTCATAGCGCCCACCACGCGCGATCTCGCGGCCGTGGCCCGCGGCGAAGGCCGCGAACACCATGCCGGTGTGATAGCGGTAACCACGCAACTCGGCCAGGTCGATGTGGATCGGCAGCTTCGGCGCGTCGGCGCGCAGCTTCTTCACCACCTGCTCCAGCGTGTCGAGCGCGACCTGCACGTTGGCACCGGCGGGCTTGAGCGTCTCACGGGCACGTTGCAGCACGCTGACGTCGCCATTGAGCTCCATCAACTCGGCAAAGACCTTGGCAATACGTGGCTTGAGGCTGCGCGCGGCGGCGAACTCGACCAGGTCCGGCTGCGACTTGCGCTGCAGGATGCCGAACAGCACGGCCTCGTCGCCCGGATCCAGTGCCAGCTTTTCCGACACGGCGCGGTAGATGCCGACATGGCCCAGGTCCAGGTAGGTCTGCTTGACGCCAGCGAGCTTCAGCGTGCGCAGCATCAGGTCGATGACCTCGAGATCGGCTTCGATGCCGGCCTCGCCGAAGATCTCGCAGCCGACCTGGCGCGGCGAGCGCGGCCCACCGAGGGTGTCCGGCTGCGCCCGCAGCACGGTGCCGAGGTAGCAGAGGCGCACCACGTCCTGGTCGCGGAAGCGCCTTGCGGCGATGCGCGCGGCCTGCGGCGTCATGTCAGAGCGCAGGCCCAGCAGGCGACCGCTGGCCGGATCGGTGAACTTGAAGGTGCTGGCATCCAGCTCCTGCGCGGTGCCGGTCAGCAATGCGTCGAGGTGCTCGATCAGCGGCGGCAGGATCAGCTCATAGCCGCGCTTGCGGAACTGGTCCAGCAGCTTGCGGCGCAGGTCTTCCAGCTGCCACGACGTCGGCGGCAGTGCCTCCTCGACCCCCTCCGGCAGCATCCATTTCTTGATCGACATAAATCCAGCTACACCAGGTTCAACAACAGCAGGCCGGCCAGCATCGACAGCAGCCCGATCACGCGGATCGCACGGCTGTCCAGCTGCATCACCGACAGCATCATCTGGCGCCAGCGCGCCGGTGCCACGAACGGCATGATGCCCTCGATCACCATCACCAGGGCGATGGCACGAGCCAGTTCCGACCAGTCCATCCGCGTCCTACTTGCCGTCACCCTTGAAATAGCGGAACAGCTCGCCCCTGGGCTCCAGCACCATGATGTTCTGGCCACCGCTGAAGGCGTCGCGATAGACATTCAGCGAGCGGTAGAAGCTGTAGAACTCGGGATCCTGACCATAGGCCTTGGCATAGACCTCGGCCGCCTTGGCGTCACCCTCACCCTTCAGGGTTTCAGCCTTCTTGTAGGAGTTGGCCAGGGTGGTCTGCGCCTCGCGATCGGCTTCGGCGCGGATCTTCTCGGCCTCTTCGGCGCCGCGGGCGCGCAGGTCGGAGGCGACGCGGCTGCGCTCGGCGCGCATGCGGTTGTAGACCGAGTCGGTAACGTCGGCGTCCTTGGGCAGGTTGATCGACTTGATGCGGATGTCGACCACCGCGATACCCAGGCTCTTGACCTTGTCAGCGGCGTCCTTGGCGACCTCGGTGATGATGCTGTCGCGGTCCGACACCAGCTGCTGGATGGTGCGCCCACCGAACTGGTCGCGCAGGCCGCGGTTCAGGATCGACGCCAGCCGGTCGGAGGCGACGATCTCCTGGCCGCGGGTGGCGCGGTAGTAGGTGCCGGCGTCGGCGATGCGCCACTTGGCGTAGAAGTCGACCTCGACGTTCTTCTTCTCGCCGGTCAGGAAATTCTCGGTCTGGTTGTCCAGCGTCAGGATGCGGCCGTCGAAACGGAAAACGGACTGCAGGAACGGCGTCTTCAGGTGCAGGCCCGGTGCGAAGTCGGTGCCCTTGATCTGGCCAAACTGGAACAGCACCACGCGCTCGCGCTGGTCGACGATGAAGATCGAACTGCTGAGGGTGATCAGGGCAACGAAGGCGGCGATCAGCCAGAAAGCGGGATTCTTGGTCATGGCTTAGCGCCCCCGTTCACGTGAACGCGAGGGATCGGCACCCGGCGCGACGCCGGCACCCGGGCTGACGCTCGGCGCGGTGATGTAGTCGCCCGGGCTGTCGCCGCGCGACGGCTGGTTCTTCATCAACTGCTCCAGCGGCAGGTAGAACATCGGGCTGCCCTTTTCGACATCGACCAGCACCTTGCTGGTGCTGGCCAGTACGCTACCCATGGCATCGAGATACAGGCGCTCGCGGGTCACCTTCGGCGACTTGCGATACTCCGTCAGCAGTTGGGTGAAGCGGGAGGCATCACCCTCGGCCTTGGCCAGCACCTGGTCGCGATAGGCAGTGGCCTCGGCAACCTGGCGTGCTGCGGCACCACGGGCCTTGGGCAGGCGGTCGTTGGCGTAGGCCTCGGCCTCGCTCTTCAGACGCTGGTGGTCCTCGCGCGCCTTGATCACGTCGGCGAAGGCGGCCTGCACCGGCTCGGGCGGCTGCGCCTGCTGCAGGTTGACTTCGGACACCATCAGGCCGGTCTTGTAGTCGTCCAGACGCTGCTGGAGGATGGCCTTGGTACGGTCCGCCATCTCCTCGCGACCGTCGGTGAGGATGAAATCCATGGTGTTCTGGCCGACCACCTCGCGCACCGCCGACTTGGTGGCCTGGCGCAGCGTCAGGTCCGGGTCGTTGACCTGGAACACATAGTCCTCGACAGAGGACACGCGGTACTGGATCGACAGCTCAAGGTCGATGATGTTCTCGTCCTTGGTCAGCATCGTCGCCTCCTCGCGCGTGGTCCGCACGCCGGTGACGTTGACCACCTCGACCTTTTCGATCGGCCAGGGCAGATGCCAGTTGAGGCCTTCGCCCCGGGTATCCGTGTGCTTGCCGAAACGCAGCACCACGGCCTGCTCCTGCGCATCGACGACATAGGCGCCGGACGCAATCCACAGCAGGCCGATCAGGGCTGCGACCAGCCCGATCAGGCCGAAAGGCAGGGGCGCGCGGGTGCCGGGTGGCGTCGGACGGCCACCGCCGCCGCCAAAGCGCGACTTGAAGCGCTTCAGCATTTCGTCGAGGTCGGGCGGGCCCTCACTCTTCTTCGGTCCCTGACTCCAAGGGTCACGGCCGTTGCCTGGTTCATTCCACGCCATTAAATTTCCTTATGACGGAGGGGATCAGCCGGCCCGGACCCGGGGCTGGCAAAAAATGGGGATCAATCAAGATTTTAGAAGTGGGGATTTTAGAGTCCCAACTCCCATTCCTCAACGACATGTGGCGCCGGGGGAGGTTCAACCCCGGCCGCGGCGCAGAGCCCGCGCAGGCGCTCATAGGGCAGATTGACACTCAACAGGAAGTTGCCGTCCTCGTCCAGCGACTCGCTGAGGATGGCATTGAGGCCGAAAAGCTGGGCCCGCAACCGGGCCGCCCGGGGTGGCAGGTGCAGCTCATAGGCCTTGAGCTGGGGCCGGATCAGTTCGGAGAGGGCCGTACGCAGCTCCTCCAGCCCTGCCCCGGTCTTGGCCGACACGAAGGCCCGCACCGGCAGCCCCTGGTCGTCACGCTCGATGCGCGGGGCCTCGGCCTCGCGCAGGTCGATCTTGTTGAACACCTGCAAGCACGGCACTTCGTCTGCGCCGATCTCCTGCAGCACCGCCTCGACCTGGGCAATGCGCGCCAGGCGCTCGGGGTCGGCCGCGTCGATCACGTGCAACAGCAGGGTGGCCTCGCGCGCTTCCTCCAGGGTGGCGCGGAAGGACGCGACCAGGTCGTGCGGCAGGTCGCGGATGAAGCCGACGGTGTCGGCCAGCACCACCGGCTCGCCGGCCGGCAGCTCCAGCTTGCGCACGGTCGTGTCCAGCGTCGCGAACAGCTGGCTGGAGGCATAGGTGCTGTCGCCGGTCATGGCGTTGAACAGCGTCGACTTGCCGGCGTTGGTATAGCCCACCAGCGACACCGTGGGTACGTTGTTGCGCGCGCGCGCCACACGATTCTGCTGGCGCCGGGTGCGCACCGTCTCCAGATGACGCTTGAGCGTGGCGATACGGGTCTTGATCAGGCGACGGTCCAGCTCCAGCTGGGTTTCGCCGGGACCGGTCATGCCGATGCCGCGGCCGCCGCCCTGGCGCTCCAGATGGGTCCAGCCACGGATCAGGCGCGTCGACATGTGCTGCAACTGCGCCAGTTCCACCTGCAGCTTGCCCTCGTGGGTACGGGCGCGCTGGGCAAAGATATCGAGGATCAGGCCGGCGCGGCCAAGTACACGGGCCGCGATCAGTTTCTCCAGGTTGCGCTCCTGGCTGGGCGACAGCGGGTGGTTGAAGATCACCAGTTCGGCACCGGTGGCGGCGACGCAATCAGCCACTTCCTGGGCCTTGCCGCTGCCGACGAACAGGCCCGAATCCGGATCCTTGCGGCTGCCGCCGATGACATTGAGCACTTCGGCGCCGGCGGAGACGCAAAGCTCCACGAATTCCTGGCGGTCCGATTCGAAATCGACGCCGGGAAACTCGAGGTGGACGAGGATGGCCTTCTGACCAGCCTTGGGACGTTCAAACATGATTCAGAAAAACATAAGCCGCCCGTGCCGGCGGGATGCCGGCACGAACGGCGATAGATGAAACGCTAGGGACGTGAGTTCAGGCGGCGGGCGTTTCCGGCGCGCCACCCTCATGGCCATGGTGATCGGACGACTCGCCGCTGCTGCCATCGAAGATGCGCACGGCGCGGGCCGGAACGATGGTCGAGATGGCATGCTTGTAGACCATCTGGCTGACGCTGTTGCGCAGCAGCACCACGAAGGAGTCGAAGGATTCGATCTGGCCCTGCAGCTTGATGCCGTTCACCAGGTAGATCGAGACCGGGATGCGTTCCTTGCGCAGGGCGTTGAGAAACGGTTCTTGTAGTGTATGACCTTTGGACATGATTGTTCCCTTTGTAATGTTCGTCCTGCGGCTGGAACTCTCGCACACCGCAACGGCCGGCTTTTGTCGGCTCCGCGAGTGTATCACTTGTCAAGTGCGGCGCACGCCAGCCCGGGACTGCGATACAGACTGAGCGCCCTCTGCAAAAGTTCAGGCGCGGCCGGGTCCAGCCAGTTCAGGCCGGGCTCGCTGCGCAGCCAGGTCAGCTGCCGTTTGGCGAACTGCCGGGTCGCCGCGATGCCGCGCTCGACGGCCTCTTCCAGGCTGCCGCGTCCCTCCAGGTGTTCCC
The DNA here is from genome assembly GCA_035476855.1 of Solimonas sp. GTDB lineage: Bacteria > Pseudomonadota > Gammaproteobacteria > Nevskiales > Nevskiaceae > Solimonas_A. The sequence goes on from DATILC010000333.1 coordinate 34,689, forward strand.
ACAACTGTCGGTAGCCCACCGAGCGGATCGACGGCAGGTCGGGATGCAGGTCGCCGCGCGCATGCAGGCGCCGCACTTCGTCGAGGAAACCGGCCGCCATCATCTCGGCAAAGCGCACCGCGATGCGCCGGTGCAGCTCGGCGCGATGCGGCGGATTCAGCGCCAGCTTCAGGATCGGCCCGGTCAGGCCCGCCGGTTTGGGCTCGTCATAAAAAGCGCTGGGCGGACGACCGCTCAGTTCGATCACCTCCAGCGCCCGCTGGATGCGCTGCGCGTCATTCGGGTGCAGGCGTGCGGCCGTGGCGGGATCCAGTGTCGCCAGCCGGGCATGCATGCCGGCCCAGCCGATGCGCTCCGCCTCTTCCTCCAGCCGCAGGCGCAGCGCGGCATCGGCCGACGGCAGGTCCGACAGGCCCTGCTGCAGGGCGCGGAAGTACAACATGGTGCCGCCGGCCAGCAGCGGGATGCGACCGCGGGCGCGGATCTCCGCGATCAGCCGCAGGGCATCCTCGCGAAAGCGTGCGGCGGAGTAGATCTCCGACGGGTCGAGGATGTCGATCAGGTGATGCGGCACCTTCGACCGGATCGCCGCGTCCGGCTTGGCCGAGCCGATGTCCATGCCGCGGTACACCAGGGCCGAATCGACACTGACGATCTCCAGCGGCAGCTGCGCCGCCAGATCCAGCGACAGCTGGGTCTTGCCGGAGGCGGTCGGCCCCATCAGCAGGATCACCGGCGGCAGCGCAGCCTCGCTCACCGGCCCGCTCCCGACTCGCGCAAGGCGCGGATGCGTGCCGCCGTCGCCGGATGCGTCGACAGGTAGCTGTGCCAGCTGGCTTCGTCCTCCGCGGCCGCTTTCGCCTTGTCGTGCGCCGCCAGTTTCTCCAGCACCTCCGCCAGCCGCCCCGGCGCAATGCCGTGTTGCCGCAGCAGCGTCGCGGCGAAGGCGTCGGCCTCGACCTCGAACTCGCGTGAATAGCGCGCCTGGGTCAGCGCCGTCGGCGCGGCGGCCAGCAGGCTGCTGACGTCGCCCAGCCACCAGGCCGCCAGCGCCGCCGTCAGGGTGCTGCGCAGCGCCAGGCGCATGCCATGGTCATGCTGTACGTGGCCATATTCGTGAGCCAATACCGCCAGCAGTTGCTCGTCGTGCTCCAGCAGCGCCAGCAATTCGTCGAGCACCACCATCCGGCCATCCGGCAGGGCCATCGCATTGGGTCCGATCAGCGGGCTGGCGCGGAACTCGATGGCACGGCCGACATTTTTTGCCGGGACCAGTCGCTCGAACTTGCGGCGCAGTTCCTGCTGGCGCTCCGGAGGGGTCTTGCTCGGCTCCAGCAAGCCACCATCGAGCAGGCTCAGCGTGTGCTCGCTGACCATCCGGTTCACCGAGTCCGGCAGCTGTCGCGTGGCGGTGTCGGCGAGCATGGGCACACCCCAGACATATCCCGCGGCAACAACTGCCAGGGTCAGCAGCAGGGCGACCAGCGCCAGCGGCAGGCTGCGTTGCGCCAGGTCGACCGCCGCTTCGCGATATCCAGCGCGCGCCAGCAGGTCCTCCAGTCCCTCGTGATCGCCGATCTCGCAGTAGGCGCCGTCGGCAAAACGCAGCAGTCGCGGCGCACGGCCGAGCTTTTCGGTCAGCTCCGTTTCTCCCGGCACGAAACCGCGATCGATGCCCTCGCCCACCACGCGCAGCCGGCTGCCATCCAGCAGCAGGCGCACGCGCTGCCGTCGCGTGCTGCGGCCATCGTAGTAGTCGGCCTCGACCACCCTACAATCCGATGTCGAGGTCGAAGACCTCGGCGCTTTCTTCGCCCAGTGCCTGCACCGACTGCTGCTGGTCGGCGACGAACTCGTCGAGGTTGCCAGCCGGCAGCAGGCTCATGTACTCGATCCGCACCCGCGCCAGCCGCACCGCGGCCCAGGGCATGAACAGCCCCAGGGTCAGGATGACGGCGACCAGGTTGCCCAGCATCACCCAGGTCAGCCGCCCCGCCGGCACCTCCGACAGGAAGCGGTGCTCGCCGAGTCGCGTATTGCTCCAGATCAGGTTCTGCAGTCTTGCCATCAGGTAGGGCGCGAGCAGGAACCAGACCAGGAACAGGGTGATGAAGACCGCGATGGCGATCGCCACGCCGATCTTCTCGGCCGCGTCCTCGCCCTCCGGCACCAGCTCGCGCAGCGAGGATGCACCCATCACCATCAGCAGGATGACGACGACAAAAGCCGCCAGGGAGAGCAGCGAGGCACGGACGTAGACCCCGTAAAACTGGCCATCGGTGGCATGGAACGAGGCCTGCGTCGCACCGAACCAGCTGTTGCCGTGCTGGTACTTCTTCATGCGCGAGTGGAACAGGGGCCAGAGAAAGCCGGTGAAGATGCCGAGCGTGCCCAGCAGCAGGAACACGACGTAGGACTCGCCGAGCTTGCCGCGGAAGGAAAAGCGCAGGCCGCGCCAGCTGCTGTTGTGCAGGCGGAAACGGAAGGCGCTGCGCAGCAGCCAGGGCAGCAGCAGACCCAGGCCGATGATCACCGGCAGCGCCAGCAAGGGCGCGAACTCGGTGCTGAGCGAGTAGCAGAGGAACAGGCCGAGTGCGATCAGGCGCCCCTTCAGGATCGCCAGTGGCTGGCCGTGGTAGTCGAAGCTGGAGCCGGCGACGCGGGTATGCCGATAGAAATACTGCATCCGCCGCACCTTGGCCCAGGCCGAGTAGATGCCGAAGGTCAGGAGGGTCAGCAGCAGGTTGACGATCCAGATGCGGAAGTACTCGCCGCCGCTGCCGGTGAACTCGAAGCGCTCGGGCGGCTGCGGGGCGCGAGCAGGAGTCGGCACGGGGGACAGCGGCGGCAACGGTTCCACGTCGTTCATGAATTCCCCGGAAATGCGGCACGCAGAGCGCTTCAGCGCCCGCGCAAAAAGAGTCTGTCCAGCTCTGCCATGCCGACCTGCACCCAGGTCGGCCGCCCGTGATTGCACTGGCCAGCCAGCTCGGTGCGCTCCATGTCGCGCAGCAGCGCATCCATTTCCGGCAGGCTCAGGCGACGGTTGGCCTTGATCGCGGCCTTGCAGGCCATGTCGGCCATCACGCGGTGCTGGGCGTCCAGCACTTCGCCGAGGTGCGTGGCGCTTTCGCGGCGCTCCTCGTCGTCGACCAGGCCGCGCACGAAGGCGGCGATATCCTCGCGCATCAACAGCGGCGGCACCGCACGCACCAGCACCGAGGCCGGGCCGCTGCGATCGAGCTGCAGGCCGTAGCGCGACAGTTCCTCGCGACGTCGCTCCAGCATGTCGACCGCATCCTCAGGCAGGTTCAGCCGTTCCGGCACCAGCAGGGATTGCGAGAACACCGCGCCCGCCGCCAGCTGCTGCTTGAGCCGTTCGTAGAGCACGCGCTCGTGGGCGGCATGGGCATCGACCAGCACCAGGCCATGACGGTTCTGCGCCAGGATGTAGACGCCCTGCAGCTGCGCCAGCGCCTGGCCCAGCGGCTGCTCGTCGCCGGATGCGGGTAGCGGCTCCGCCGGCCACGACGCCGGCGCATCCGCCGTGACCGCCGCCAGCGAAACCCAGGCACTGGTTCCGGCAGTCGGCTCGCGCGCTTCGAAGTAGGACCGCGCCGGCATCTCGTAGCGCATGCCGGCCTGCTGCATCGGCGGTGCCGCAGCCGGAGCCAGGCTGACCTGCTGCTGTTCCGGTTCCGGCCGCAACTGGCGCAACATCCGGTGCACCGTGCCGAACAGGAAATCGTGCACGTTGGAGGAATCGCGGAAACGCACCTCCGTCTTCTGCGGATGCACGTTGACGTCGACCCGCGCCGGATCCAGCTCCAGGTACAGCACGTAGGCCGGATAGTGCGTCGAGTGCATCACGTCGGCGAAGGCGCGCCGCAGTGCATGCGCCATCAGCTTGTCGCGCACTGCCCGGCCGTTGACGTAGAGGAACTGCAGATCGGCCTGGCCGCGGGCGAAGGCCGGCAGCGCCACCCAGCCCCACAGCCGCAGGCCGGCGCGCTGATCATCGAGATGGACCGAATGCTGCAGGAACTCCTCGCCGCAGATCGTGGCGATACGCTGCTCGCGACCACGCTCGTCGGACACCGGTACGAGGTCGAAGACACGGCGACGGTTATGCGCCAGGCGGAAGCCGCGATCGAAGCGAGACAGCGCCACGCGGCCGGCGAGCTGCTGGATGTGGCGGAACTCGGTGGATTCCGACTTCATGAACTTGCGCCGCGCCGGCGTGTTGAAGAACAGGTCACGCACCAGCACGCTGGTGCCGACCGGGTGCGCCGCCGGCTGCGGCTGCAGGGAATCCAGCGCGCCGGCGCCCTCCAGCTGCCAGGCATGCTCGGCGTCGCGGGTGCGCGAGACCAAGCCCATGCGCGACACCGACAAAATGCTCGGCAAGGCTTCGCCGCGGAAGCCGAAGCTGGCGACGCGCTCGAGGTCGTCGAGGTTGCCGATCTTGCTGGTGGCGTGGCGCGTCAGCGCCAGCGGCAGTTCCTCGCGCGCGATCCCGGCGCCGTCGTCGCTGATGCGGATCAGGCCCAGGCCGCCCTGCTCGATCTCGATCTCGACGCGCGTGGCGCCGGCATCGAGGCTGTTCTCGACCAGTTCCTTGACCACGGCCGAGGGCCGCTCGACGACTTCGCCGGCGGCAATCTGGTTGATCAGGACATCAGGGAGAACTTGGATCGGCACGTGCAGAAACGAAAAAGGCGGGCTGCCATATGGTAGCCCGCCGTCACCACTTCAAGTCTGGCTCAGTAGCCGAAAATCTTGCCGAAGGCCTTGTCCAGCACCTTGTCGACGGCACGGTCCGAAGCCTGGTCGACCTCCGATTCCGCCCGCTGGCTGACGCGATCCTGCTGGCGATCGACCTTCTCGGTGACCACCTCGCCAGCCGCGGCAGCGGGCTCGGCCGCCGGCGCAGCCGGTTCGTCCTGTGCAGCCGCAACCGTCGCCAGGCCCAGCAACAACGCCGCTATTCCACCCATGGCCTTCATGTCGCCCCCCCGATTCGATGTGCGCCAGTGTAGCGCCCCGCACGGACGCGTCTGTGAACTGTTTCCGGCGACGCAAAGAAAAAGCCCGGACGGGAGCTGCGTCCGGGCTTGAATGCCTCTGGTCAGAGAGGCTGCTTTGACTGGTTGAAACTGACTTCCTGCGATTCCGGCAGGGTCTCGACGACCTGCTGCTGCGGACGGTAGCTGGAGAAATAGCCCTTGACGCCATCGAGGATCGAGCGCGCCATCCGGTCGCGGTAGTCGTCGTCGGCCAGCAGGCTTTCCTCGTGGTCGTTGGTGATGAAGGCGGTCTCCACCAGCACGGAGGGGATGTCCGGCGCCTTCAGCACCATGAACCCGGCCTGCTGCACATCCGACTTCTGCAGCGCATTGACGCGCCCCATCGAGCGCAGGATGCGCGAGCCGACATCGAAGCTCGCCTCCATGGTCGCGCTCTGCGACAGGTCGATCAGCACCGCCGCCAGTTCCTTGTCCTTGCCATGGATCTCGACGCCGCCGACCAGATCGGCCTCGTTTTCCTTGCGCGCCAGCCAGCGTGCATGTTCGTTGGTGGCGCCCTTGTCCGACAGCACGTAGACCGCGGTGCCGCGCATGCTGCGATTGTGGAAGGCGTTGGCGTGCACCGAGACGAACAGGTCGGCCTGGGCCTTGCGCGCGATGTTGGTCCGCGCGCGCAGCCCGAGGTAGTAGTCGCCGTCGCGGGTCAGCACGGCGCGCATGTTGGGTTCGGCGTTGATCAGCTTTGCCAGCTTGCGCGCGATGGCCAGCGCGACTTCCTTTTCCTCAAGTCCGCTCTTGCCGCGGGCACCTGGATCCTCGCCGCCGTGGCCGGCGTCGATAGCGATGACGATCGGACGCTCCTGCAGCTTCATCGGCGGCCGCGCCTGCTGCGGCGACGGCTGTGCCATCACCGTCTGCACCGGCGGCACAGGCGTGGGCACGGCGGGTTCCTCGACGGCCGGCTGCAGCGGCCGCGGCTGGCCATGCAGGTCCAGCACCAGGCGATAGCCATAGTCGTCGTTCGGCGTCAGCACGAAACTCTTGGGATTGACCGGCGCGTCGACGTCCAGCACCACGCGGATGCCACCGTCCTGGATGCCGGAGCGCAGGCGGCGCACCAGGCCTTTGCCGGCAACGCGGTTGACCCGCGCCATCGCCGCCGGTTCGAGACCGGCGACGTCGATGACGATGCGATCGGGATTGGCGAGCGTGAAGACCTTGTAGGCCGCGTCGGCGCTCAGGTCGAAGACCACGCGGGTCGAGTCGGGGCTTTCCCACAGACGCAGGTCGCGCAACTCCGCCGCCATCGCGGACGGTGCTGCAAGCAACATCGCCAGGAGGAATGCGAACCGCACCAGAGGCCCCCGTGAGGTGATCTGGGAAGCAATGTATCGCGATCTTTCAAGCGATGCAAATCTTTCCCCATATGAACCATGAGGATAGGTTTGTTTCTTAATGTTCAACTTTCAAGAATTCAGAAAATTCAGCTGCCAGCGCCCTGCGCAAGGGATCTTCGCAGTGCAAATCGGCGCGTCGGCCGCCGCCCTGCAGCTGCAGGGTTACCCGCAGTTCCGGCGAGGGTAGCAGCGCCCCGCCCTTCTCCGGCCACTCCACCAGCCATAGCGTCTCTGCGGGCGGATAGTCGGCAAGTCCGAGGTTGTGCAGTTCCAGCGGATCGGCCAGCCGGTAGAGATCCATGTGCAGGATCGTGCGTCCGCCGGCCTGGTAAGGCTCCATCAGGGTGTAGGTCGGGCTGCGCACCCGTCCCTGCACGCCCATTGCCTGCAACAGGCCGCGCGCCAGCGTGGTCTTGCCCGCACCCAGGTCGCCCTCGAGGAACACCACGGCGCCCGGCTGCCCACGCAGGGCCGCGGCC
>DATILC010000334.1:0-10157 GCA_035476855.1 Solimonas sp.
CCGCCGCAAGATCCTGTGGCCGCGGCAGCTGGGCAGTGTCTGCACTGACGCCCAGGCTGAGTGTCCCTGCATAGCTGAGCAGACCGATGCCAATGCCGATGTGGCTGGTCTGCGGCGGCCAGAACACCACGTCTGCCAGCCTTGCGCCGTCGAGATGTAGCGCCCGTGCAGGCCCCGGCAGGTTGGAGACCACCGCACAGGCCTTGTCGCCCAGCCAGTTGACGATGCGCTTCTCCGCCGCGGGCGGAAGGTGTCCCACCGCCTCCAGCCCGGCGAGGACGGCGCGCGCTTCCGGGGAATGCTTGAGAGCCAGCATGCGGCGCGAAACGCTTGCCAGTCGCCGGGGCCAGAAGGTTTCGCCGACCGGCAGCTTGCACAGCACCAGCCCGAAGGAATTGCCCACGACGTCAGCGTCATCACGCCGCAGGTTGACCGGGATCGACACGCTGATGTCGACATCCACGGACAGCTTGAGGCCGTCTGCACGCAGGACCTGGCCGAACGCGCCGCCGAGGGCGGCCAGAAAGACATCGTTGATCGTCACCTGCTGCGCCTGCGCGAAGTGGCGGACCCTGTCCAGGGAGATGTCGCGCAACCATGCCACCTGCCGCCGCCCCGACAGCGGCCGGCTGAAGCATTCCGGCGCTTCGCGGGCTGCCAGCAGGACCCGGCCTGCCGCACGGGCGAGGTCCAGGCCCGTGCGGGCCTGCCGTATCAGCCGCCGGGGATGCCGCAGCTGCTCGCGCACCCCGACATTGAAGCGTTCCAGTCCGAGGTTGGCGGCCTCCAGAAAATCGACCATCGGGCCCAGCGGCCCGTGATGCTTCTCCGGCGTCGGCACTTCCCGGGTGTGGAGCTTGCGTGCTCCTTCGTCGGTCAGCTGCAACAGCAGTCGCAGCTGCGCGACGCCATCTGCGATCGCATGGTGGGCCCTGAACAGCACGGCCAGCCGGTGGTGTCCGCGGGGATACAGCGTGATCCGCCACAGCGGCAGTGCACGGTCCAGCGGATGCGCCAGTTCCTCCCCGATCAGGGCCGCCAACCGCTCGTCGTCGGCCAGGTGTGCGCGCCGGTCCAGGCGCAGGTGATAGCCCAGATGCAATTCGCCGTCGTCGACCCAGGCCGCCGGAAGATGAGTCGTGTCGGCGCGCTGGCGGAAGCGCGGATGGTGCAGCAGGCGGTCGAGCAGGACCCCGATCAGGCGCTTCGGTGCGCGCACGTCCTCCAGTTCGAGGACGGCGCTGACGATCATCGGGTTGTTCGGTTCATCCATCTCCAGCCAGGCATGATCGACCGCGGACATGCGTTCGTCGCCGATGATCGGCAGATGGATGCAACCGGGGCGGGACCTGGGGCGCGATGGTCCCGGACGGCGCTGGCGCGGCCCGGCGGCGCTCTGAACCATGGCAGTGTCCCCGGCAGGTTGATGGGAACCAGAACATAGGGCCGACGTTCAACGGCGGCGTTGATCAGGATCAATGCCGGCGGTCGCCGTCGAGGGCTAGCTTGGGCTTCACCCTCGTCAAACGGAGCCGGCGCATGCAAGTCCCCCTCGAGATCAGCTTTCGCAACATGGAACCCTCGGCCGCCATCGAGCAGCGGGTGCGGCGCCTGATGGACAGGCTGGCCCACGCCTGCGCGCGCGTGGTGAGCTGCCGGGTCATGGTGGAACTGGTCAACCGGCGTCAGCAGCAGGGCAACCTGTTCCGGATGCGCGTGGACCTGAGGGTGCCGAATGCGGAGATCGTGGCGAGCAGGGATCCCGCCACCCGGCAGGCCCATGAGGACGTGTACATCGCGATCTGTGACGCCTTCGATCACGTACGAAGCCAGCTCGACGCGCGGGCGCGTCGGCTGCGTTCCGGCGCACGGGGCCAGGAGGCCGCGGCCCGGGCCGAAGCCCTGCCGGATTAAACCGGCATGGACACCAGGCGCCCCGGCAAGGCAAGCCCGGCGACGCCGGCCATGCAGCTGGCCCGTGCACTGATACCACTCGTCGCCTGCACGCTCATCGGCAAGACCATTGCCGACCTCGTTCCCGAATGGGCCTGGGAGTAGTCGCCGATGGCGTGGAGAAGCCGGAGCAACTGGCATGCCTGCGGGAAATAGGCTGCGATGAAGTGCAGGGCTTTCTGCTGGGGGCGCCCGATGGACGCCTCCGAACTGGAAGAAGTGATGCTGAAGACCTGGGCCTAGCTGCTGCTAGCCGGCCTGAGGCCAGCCGCAGCGGCTCAGGCAGCGTCGAGTAGCTCGGTGGCCACGACGCCGTAGGCATCGCAGAGCGCATTGAGATCGCGATGCCGTGCCAGTTCGCGCAGGAATCCGGCCGGCTTCACTACCAGCACGTCGCAGGGAAATCCGCTGATGACCGACTCGGTGGTGCTGCCGAGGAACAGGCGGCTGAAGGCGTTGTGATAGACCGAGCCGAGCACCAGCAGCTCGCCGGAGTCGGCGCTGGCGTAGTTGTAGAGCTCGCGGTGCAGGTCGCCACCGCGCCAGTGGCATCGGTCATGCGGGATCCCGGCGTCATCCGCCATCTGCTGCAGCCGCTGCTGATCGCGCAGCAGCAACTTCTGATAGCTGTCGTCGAGTTCGCCATGGGCAGGGGCAGGGTGCAGGGGAAAGACATGCAGCAGATCCAGCGGCACGCCGGCAGCGTTGCCGACGATGCGCGCGACATTGATCACCTCCTCGTTGAGCATCACGTCGGCGAGGTGATCCACCGTGTCGACTGCGACCGTCATCCGCGTCGGTAGCAGTGGCCGGCGCTCGTGCACCAGCATCAGCGGAGCAGGGCACAGGCGTGCGAGTTTCCAGGTCTCGCTGGCGACGACATACACGCCAAGCAGGTCACGGCGGCGCTCGAGGTTGGCGATCACCAGGTCGGGGTTGTGCTCGATCGACTTGGCGATCACGGCTTCGTGCGGCGCGGCGGTCCACACGACCTCTGCCGAAACCCGCAGGCCTTCCTGCTGCAGCGCCTCGCGCGCCCGCTCCAGCGGCTGCTGGCGCTCCAGCATGTAGCCGGATCGGGCGTGATGCAGGGCGGCATCTGCCAGTCCACTGGCGAAATCGATCAGCGGGTCATGGACCAGCTGGCAGATCAGCAACTCGGCACCGGAGCGCCGCGCCAGTTCCACGGCCCGATGGTAGGCCGGCGAACCCGGCGGTGTGGCGTTCTCTACCAGCAGGATGCGGGAAAGCTTGCTCATGGCGGTCTCCTTCGACCCGGCAAGCTTCACCGGCCTGCCGGCGCCCGGCATTGATCTGGGTCAGCGGGTCGATCGACGCTCTCAGGGAGTGATCGCGACCTTGAGCACGCCGTCACGCTGCTGTGAGAACAGCTCATAAGCTTCCTCGATGCGATCGAGACTGAAGCGATGCGTCACCATTGGCTTGAGATCCACCCGGCCGGAGGCGACGACGTTGAGGAGCCTGCGCATGCGTTCCTTGCCGCCGGGGCAGAGCGTGGTGACGATATGGTGGTCGCCAAGGCCGGCCGCGAAGGCGTCGAGCGGCATCGACACCTTTCCGGAATAGACCCCGAGACTGGACAAGGTCCCGCCGGGCTTGAGCACGCGCAGGCAGCTCTCGAAGGTCTGTTGCGTGCCCAGCGCTTCGATTGCCACGTCGACGCCGCGGCCGCCGGTGATCCGCATGATCTCGGACACCGGATCGGTGTCGTGGTAGTTGATCAGCACGTCGGCACCGAGGCGTCGCGCCATTTCCAGCCGTTCGGGTACGCCGTCGACGCCGATGATCCGCGTCGCGCCCTGCAGTTTCGCTCCGGCGGTGGCACAGAGCCCGATCGGCCCCTGCGCGAAGACCGCAACCGTGTCGCCGATGCGGATGCCTCCGCTCTCGGCACCGCCGAAGCCGGTGCTCATGATGTCCGGGCACATCAGGACCTGTTCGTCGCTGAGGCCATCCGGCACCGGGGTCAGGTTGGCCATCGCATGCGGCACGCGCAGGTACTCGGCCTGGCAGCCGTCAATGGTGTTGCCGAACTGCCAGCCGCCGAGAGCCTTTCCCCCGCATTGCGAATGGTGGCCGTCCAGGCAGGGATGGCACTGCCCACAGGGCGTGATCGCGCCGACGATGACGCGCTGGCCGACCTGGTAGCCGGTCACGCCGGCCCCCAGTTCCTCGATCACGCCAACGGGCTCATGGCCGATGATGCGACCGGGCTCCACCGGGTATTCGCCCTTGAGGATGTGCACATCGGTGCCGCAGATCGTCGTGGTGGTCACCCGGATCAGCGCGTCCCCGGCACCGATGCGCGGCACCGGCTTCTCCATCAGCGCGATGCGACCTGGTTGCACGAATACGGCCGCTTTCATCGTGCGCATGGATCAACTCCGGTTCCGGTTTGGAGCTCCATCCTGGCGCGACAGGTCGCGCCGGGTATTGACGCAAGTCAATGCCGGGTCCGGCGTCGCGGCGGACGCTGGGAGCAGATTCAGGAGGCACCATGCAGGCGGACCCGTGCAACGGCCACGACAGCGGCCGGCTGAAACTACTGACCTTCAACATGCAGGTGGGCCTGCAGACGCAGCGTTACTCGCACTACCTGTCGCGTGCCTGGCGCCATGCGCTGCCCTCTGCAGGAGCGAGGACCGGACTTGCTTCCGCAGCAGAGTTGGTCCGCGGCTTCGATTTTGTCGCCATCCAGGAGGCCGATGCCGGCAGCCTGCGCACGAGATTCGTCAACCAGATCGAGTACCTGGCCGAGCACGGCGGCTACGCACACCACGGCTTCGGTGTGACCCGCGACCTGCGCCCCATGGCCCGCCACTGTCTTGGTTTCCTGAGCCGCCATCCGGCGCGGATCATCGACGACCACGCCTTGCCGGGATTGCTGCCGGGGCGTCGTGCCTTGCAGGTGGAGCTGGAGGTGGGCGGGGCGAGTCTGCAGGTCTTCGTGGTGCACCTCGCCCTGGGACAGGGGACGCAGCGACAACAGCTGCATCACATTGCCGAACTGGTTTCCCCGGAACAGCCGACCGTCATCATGGGCGACTTCAACTGCGACAGTGCCTCGTTGCGGCGTCATCCGGCATTGCGGCGGGCCGGGTTCTGGATTGCCGATGACACGCCCCTGACCTATCCGAGCTGGTCGCCACGCCGCAGTATCGACCACATCTTGCTCTCGCCGGCACTGGAACTTCACCGACTGCAGGCTCTGCCGCCCACACTGTCGGATCACCTGCCGCTGACTGCGGAGATCGGGTTGCGGCCGCAGCGATTGCCCTCCTGACCGTGAGTCCGGCGGTGTCGCCGCGTTGGGCAGCACCGCTGCGCCTTCGATGTGCCCGTCACGCAGGGCCTTGTTGACCTCGGCAAGGGGGTCGCGATGCACTTGCGTGTCTCATCAGGCACTCCTTGACGGACCGCCTTGCTGCCGCCACTCAGGACAGGGTCCACCGCAGGGTGGGCAGCAATCCCTTGGCTGCTTCGAGCAGGATCAAAGCGGCGGCGCCACAAAGCAAGGCGGCCAGCAGGCCCGCGGCGGGGGGCAGTGCAAACCGGAACAGCTCACGCACCGGCGGCAGCAGCAGCACGGTGGACAGGGCCAGGGTCGTCAGCGCCAGGACCTGCCACAGCGCGCGATTGGGACGTCGCAATGCCGACAGCAGCGAGGCGCTGTAGCTGCGGTTCAGGAAGATCAGGCCGATGTTCGGGGCGACCAGCGCAACGAACACCAGTTCCATGTCCATGGGCATGCAGTAATGCTTCTCGATGGCACAGGCCCAGCGTCCCAGTTGCGATCGCCGACACCTGCAGGGAGGCACGCGTGTGGCGGGGCGGATGACGGCGGAGATCGACCAGTTCGCAGGTGATTTGGTGAACCGGTTCCCGGTGGTTCTGAGCCCGTGAAGCCCATGGACATGAACGCCGTGCTACGACACGCGGGAAGCCGTCCGGCCGGAGCTCATGTTCACCGAGGACGGTCCGGTCGACATGCGGGCCGTGCACACGATGCTCAGCGCATGGCATCTCCGCGGCCGCTACATGCCGCCGAAGCGTTCTCCCATGGTGTTCGTCTTCGCGGCGATCACCTGGCTGATTCGGTTTGTTGTCGGTGTTCCGCTGAGTGTTGCTGTGGGACGTAGCCCGGCCTCGATGCTGCAGGCGCCGACGATTCCCCCGGTGCCACCTCTAAAGCTCTCGGGGCCGCTGCCTCGGCGACAGCTTCCGGAGTTTGCCGGCGCTTAAATGCGTGTTCGAGATCTCGCCCAACACTTAGGGTGCTAACTAAACACCAGGCTAGATCTAACGCGACGGCAAAGCCTTTCCTTGGTAGCTATAGCCGTTGCGGCATCGCACGTAATGCTCGTTGGCAACGCCTCCGGTTTCCTGCAGGCAGGCTTCACGATCTTGAGGCGCCACACGGACCGTTGTGGTGACCGGTGTAGACAGCCGGATGCGTTCACGTGCTGCTGCCGCTTGTAGAGCAGCGATCTTTGATCTACGTGTCATTTCCGCTGATTCCCGAGCCCAGGTTGCCGTGGTGGCCTGTATGGCTTCTGCTGCCGCCTGCAGCTCGTATCGAGTACGAACCTCCACCGCAAACCAGATCAGGGCGCAGGCGCTGAGGATCGCGCTAACGATTACTCCGAAGACTGTCCAAGGGTCGTCAAACCATTTCGGTTTCTGGGGACGCTCACGGTAAGGGGCGTGCATGCTGACTCTTGGAGCTGGTGCTGGGTAGCAGACCTTAGAGCAGCGACAGCTGCACCGGCCAGCCCTCGGGGAATACCGCGCGCCATTCCGCGCGCACCGCTGACGGCCCTCGGAAGGTCCCAAACTTGAAAATTGGCCCTGACCTCAGTTGCTCGAGGAGGATGGCCACGTGCATAGGGACATCACGCTTCCGCACCCAGCGCTGCGAGGTTCTGCGCGAAACCCCCAGGGTGGCCGCTGCGAGGTCGGTATTCCACCCATGTTTTTGCAGCCACCACTGAAACAGGGAATATCGAACCTCTTTGCAGAGGGGGTGCGTATGCCGCACGAAACAACCACATTTCATCTTTATTTTTATTGTTATCAGCGGGTTGCGATTCTCCTTGGATAGGTGAAATTGAACTGAGACTTTTGCCGCGTTTCATACGGCGCCGGATATCTGTAACTACCCATAATGTATATTATGTTAATTACTATAATCGGCTAGTCCATCCATTTCGCTTGCCTCGAAAGGATCCGCGCCGTGACCAGATGCCTGGGACAACCGGCACCGATCCTTCTCTTACAGCCCTTCCCAGCCAGCGCGACCGACAGGCGGATCGTCTGTTTGAGTGAACCGGGCTGCTTGATGCCTAGCGTATCGTCTGCCCTGAGGCAGCAAGCCTGCGAGAGTTGGCCGGACGAAATCACCGGCCCTCTCTTGCCCAAAAAAGCCGCAACGCACGACGTTGCTGCACGTGGGGGAGTAATGCGCAAGAACTACCGGACATTCTCGTTCGTGCTCGCGCTGTACGCGGGGCTGGCGGCGGCTGAAGAGCCCTCGCAGATCGATGATGTCCTGGCCGACATTCTGGAGCTTGCTCCCGAGCAGGAACCAACGCCGGAGCCGATGCCGGAGCAGCAGCCGGCGGCGAGCGCGACGGCGGAGCCCGAGGCGCTGTCGACCATTCCTCTCCCCGCCGAACCGGCAGCGCCGGCACCGCCGCCACCCAGGGCTCCCGCAGGTGGACTGGAGGAGATCGTGGTCACGGCACAGCGCCGCGCCGCGTCGATCCAGGAGACGCCGATCTCGATGGAAGCCTTCAGCGCCGACAAGCTGCAGCAGCGCGGCATCGAGGGCGTCGAAGACCTGGGCGCCAACGTGCCGAGCATGGTGATCGAGCCCCACCCGCTTTCGGCCAGCACGCTGCGCATCACCATCCGCGGCGTCGGCATCACCGACTCGCAGGTGACGCAGGACCCGGCGGTGGGCATCTACCTGGATGGCGTCTACCTGGCGCGCTCCGCCGGCCTGGCGCTGGAACTTGCCGACCTGGAACGCGTGGAGGTACTGCGCGGCCCGCAGGGCACCTTGTATGGCCGCAATACCACCGGCGGCGCGGTGAACCTGATCACGCGCCGGCCCTCGGTGGAAGGCTTCTCGATGCAGCACCAGCTGACCTTCGGCTCACGCAACCAGGCTACCGGCAAGAGTTCCTTCAACATTCCGTTGAGCGACGACCTGGCGATCAAGCTGGCGGCGCTGAGCAACCGCCAGGACGGCTTCGTCGAGAACACGGGCCCGGGCGACGACTTCGGTGATCGCAACGGATGGGCGGCGCGACTGGATGCGCACTACAAGGCCAGCGACGCGCTGACCGTGGACTACTCCTACGACCACGCCGACCTCGAGTATCACAACTACATGTTCCAGGCGATCATCCCCTCGAACACGCCACATGGGCAGGCGGACCTGTTCAAGCCCTATGCGCAGTCCGAGTCGGTGTACTCCACTCGCCGTCTCTCGAGCATGGCCTCCGGACCGCCTTACGAGGCATCGAACTCCAAGGCGAAGGGACATACGCTGGCGCTGGCCGCACAGCTCGCCGACGAGCTGGAGGCCAAGTACATTGGCGCCTGGCGCAAGCTGACCGACGAGCAGTACGCCGACCTCGGCGGCGGTCGCGGATCGCTGGGCTACCGCGTGGACACACATGCCTACGACGGCCCGGCCGGCATCGTCGCCGGTGGTGGCCAGCCGACGCCGCTGTCCACCCCGCTCACCTACCAGGACCAGTGGTCGCACGAGCTGCAGCTGAGCGGCAAGCTGTTCGACGAAATCGACTTCATCGCCGGCGCCTACTACTTCACCGAGGACGGCGGCGAGTATGGCGGCCCGACGCATCACGCCTTCAACACCAAGCTGGATCCCTCGCAGCTCAACGCAGTCCTGGACCTGGTGCCCGCACTGCGCCCGCTGCTGCGCGAGGCGGTCCTGCCCGGCCTTGCCGCCTTCTGGGACTACGACTACCACATCGACAACTCGGCATATGCCGTGTTCGGCCAGTTCACCTGGGCACCGGGCACCTTCGACGAGCGCCTGCGCCTGACGCTGGGCCTGCGGCAGTCATGGGACGAGCGCTGGGCACGCAAGTACTTCGTGCAGACCCAGTACATCGAGGCACAGCTGCTGGGTACGGGCCTCACGGCGGTGGAAATTCCTGCCGCTGCGCTGGCGGGCACCGATCGCTTCGACAACGTCGAGGCCTCGCGCAAGGACCAGAACTTCGCACCGTCCTTCAACATCCAGTACGACCTCGACGGCGATACGACCACCTACCTGTCCTATGCCACCGCATACAAGAGCGGCGGCTTCAACACGCGCGATCCGCAGATCTCCGCAGCCTCCGGTGCCGCATCAGACGGCACCAACTACGGCTTCGGATTCGTCGAGGGCTTCAAGCCGGAAGAGGTTTGGTCACTGGAGGGTGGCCTGAAGAGCGAGTGGATGGACCGGCGGCTGCGCTTCAACGCCGCGGTCTTCCACAGCCAGTACACCAACATGCAGACCAACTTCCTGATCGCCGGCACCATCTCCGATACCAAGTCGCGCAACGCCGGCAAGGCACGCATGCAGGGCATCGAAATGGACGGCGCCTTCGTCGCGCTGCCCGGCCTGATCCTGTCGCTGCAGTACGCCTTCCTGGATGCGCAAGTGCAGGAGGTGCTCGACGTCAACGGCGACAACGTGGCACACCTCTACCCCTTCATCGCCGCGCCGCCGCATTCCTACGTCGCGACCGTGGACTGGACCTTTCTCGAGCGCAACTGGGGCGCGCTGCGCGCCTACCTCAATTACCAGTACTCGGGCGACCGCAAGGGCTTCGTCATCACCGAGGACCGACGCGGGCTGACCGCCATCGACGGTCATGGGCTATTCAACGCGCGCCTGACCGCCGCAGATCTCCGCTTTGGAGAATCCGGCAAGCTCGATGTTTCACTGTGGGGACGCAACCTCGCCGATGAGGAGTACCCGCTGTCGGCGATCGACAACCTGCCCCATGCGGATCGCGCGGTGGTCTGGGGTGATCCGCGCGCGTTCGGGCTCGACCTGGTGTATCGCTTCCAGTAGGAATGGCCAAGGGGAGTCATCTCCCCTGCCCTTGACGCAGGCGTGCATTCCAGATCGTCGTGTCAGGCCGGAAATCATGTTT
>DATILC010000335.1:0-28554 GCA_035476855.1 Solimonas sp.
TTCCGGGGGTTGGGCGGGCACGGCCCGTCAGGCGGCTATGGTAGCCTGACAGCGAATCGGCCGAAAACGCCCCGCGGGCCTGTTTGCATGACCGAATCGACAGAATTTCGCCGGTTGCCGGCGATGGAACCCTGTTCCGGCGGGTATACACTCGCGCCGGATTTTCGCCCCATAACGCGCCGGATCGCATCGATGATTGGTTGGTGGTCGCATTCAACAAGCCTGTCCGTTGCAAGCACAAGAATCCGCGGCGCCCTGGTGATGCAGCGGCTGGCCGCAGCCGGACTGGCGACGCACTGGTTTCAAAGGAAACACGCGGAGCAGTACCGCTGCCTGGTCATCAACAAGCGCTATGACGCCGAGACCCTGGCAGTCGCCGGACAGCTCAAGGGCAGCGGCACACGGATCGTCCTGGACCTCTGCGACAACCGTTTCGTCGATGCCCCGGCCACGCCCGAAATCGCGCAGGGGGTGGAACGGTTGCGTGCACTGGTGGCGCTGTCGGACCAGGTCGTGACCGCCACGCCGACCCTCGCCGAGAGGGTGCGCAAGGCCTGCCCGCAGGCCCCGGCGATCAGCGTGATCGGCGACCTCGCCGACGACCTGTCGCTGATCCCGGCCGATTTCCGCCAGAAGCTGCAGGCCCTGCAGGCACGACTGGCCGCCTCGGTGAAGCTGGCGGGAGCGCGCAC
The DNA here is from genome assembly GCA_035476855.1 of Solimonas sp. Taxonomy (GTDB): domain Bacteria; phylum Pseudomonadota; class Gammaproteobacteria; order Nevskiales; family Nevskiaceae; genus Solimonas_A. The sequence continues at coordinate 693 of DATILC010000335.1, forward strand.
CCGGGGACGACTCGGACTGGTCTGGTTCGGCAACCACGGCAGCCCCTACGGCGATGGCGGCATGAGTGACCTGCTGCGCGTGCGCCAGGCCCTGGAAGACCTGAACCGCGAGCATCCGCTGTTCCTCAGCATCCTCAGCAACAATCGCGCGAAGTTCGATGCGCTGTTCGGCGACTGGAGCATCCCAACGCGGTATTTCGAATGGCATCCGCTGGCATTCGAAGCCCTGCTGCAGCAACACGCGGTGTCCCTGATTCCCATCACCCCGAACGACTTCACCGCCTGCAAGACCGACAACCGCGTCGTCACCGCCTTCGACGCCGGCCTGGCGGTCGTGGCCGATGCCATCCCCAGCTACCTGCCCTACCAGGCCGCGATCCCGCTGGGCAACTGGCAGGACGGCCTGCGCGCCTACCTGCAGAGCCGGGCGCTGCGCGAGCAGCACGTGGCCGAAGGGCGCAAAATCGCGGCCCGGCTCAACGACCCCGAAACGATCACCCGGAAGTGGATCGAGGTGCTTCATGTCTGATTCCGCCATTCCCGACTTCTTCGACTGGTTCGCTCGCCAGCAGCACGGTCAGGCGCCCTGGCTGATCCTGGGCAAGGGCCCCAGCTTCTCGCGCCTCGCCAGCCTCGACTCCGGCGGCTACCGTCGCATCAGCCTCAACCACGCGGTGCGCGAGACCCCCGTCGACCTGGCCCACATGATCGACTTCGACGTCGTCGAGGCCTGCGCCGACGCCATCGAGGCCAATGCCGGTGCGCTGATCGTGCCCTGGCGGCCGCATGTGCAGCACAAGCCGTCCAGCGACACGCTGGAAGTCTTCCTGCAACGCTCGCCGCTGCTGCAGCGCCTCAACGCCGCCGGCCGCCTGCTGACCTACAACCTGGCCAGCGGCAGGAAACTGGGACACCGCGACGGCTTCACCGAAGTGCCGGTGCGCTTCTTCAGCTTCGAGGCGGCCTTCAACCTGCTGGCGATGGGTGGCGTGCGGCAGATCCGCTCGCTCGGCGTCGACGGCGGCAACCAGTACAGCGACCGCTTTGCCGACCTGCGCGACAAGACCCTGCTGGCCAACGGCCACGCCAGCTTCGACCGCCAGTTCGCCGAGATCGCCGCAACCGTGCGCCGCCACGGCGTCGACTACGCACCGCTGGACGCGGAAACCCCGGTGCAGGTGTTCGTCGCCGCCACCGAGGACCAGATGCTGTCCGTCGAGGTGCTGGCACATTCGATCCGGCGCCATTCGACCATGCCGGTGGTGGTGACGCCGCTGCATCGCACCGGCATCGAGGTGCCGATCCCGCGCGATCCGAAGAACCAGGCGCGCACGCCCTTCTCGTTCCAGCGCTTCCTGATCCCGCAGGTGCGCGGCTACCAGGGCCGGGCGATCTACTTCGACTCCGACATGCAGGTGTTCAGCGACATCCGCGCGCTGTGGACCCTGCCGCTGGATGGCGCGCAACTGCTCGCCGTGGGCGATACGCAGAACCCGGACCGCCCGCCACAGTTCAGCGTCATGCTGCTCGACTGCGCCGCGCTCGACTGGAAGCTGCAGGACATCGTGCGCCAGCTGGATTCCGGCGAGCTCGACTACGAGCGCCTGATGCGCAACATGGCGGTCGCCCCCCGGGTCAGTCCGACGATTCCGCCACAGTGGAATTCGCTGGAGCACTACGAAGCCGGCAGCACCTCCCTGTTGCACTACACCGACATGCCGACCCAGCCCTGGGTGTCGACGCGCAACAAGCATGGCGCGCTGTGGATACGCGACCTGTTCGACGCGCTCGACCAGGGGGCCATCGCGACGGCCACCATCGAGGAGCACCTGCGTGCCGGCTATATCCGACCCTCCCTGGCCTGGCAGGTCGAGCATCGCGTCGAAGACCCGCTGAAACTGCCCGCCAAGGCGCTGGCGCTGGACCAGGGCTACGAGCCTCCCTACAAGCGCCTGCCGATCTACCAGTCGCCGCTGGCGACCCGGCCGGCCTCGCTGGCAACCCCGGCCGCCCTGCTCGACACGCCGCCGCCAGCCAGGGAAGCCGCGCCCAGCCTGTGGGCGCGCGCGATGCGGCGGCTGCAGTCGCGCTTCAACTGAACCACAGGACTCCATGACTTCCCAATCCGTCGACGGCTGGTCGCTGCTGCAGGCAGGCGTCGAACTGGTCGACTGCCCGCTCTGCGGTGGTGACCGCTTCGAACTGCTGGCCCATGTCGACCGCTACCACCATGGCCTGAGCACCGTCGGCTGCAGCGGCTGCGGCCTGGCGATGACCAACCCGCAGCCGACGGCTGCCGCGCTGGACCAGTTCTACGCACGGCACTACCGCCGCTACTACCAGAAGGTCGAAAAGCCCGACCTCGCCTACATCCGCCAGTACCGCAAGGACGAGCGCGCCGCCGGCGTTGCGCGCTACCTGCGGGACCAGGGCCTGCTGCAAGCCGGCACGCGGGTGCTGGACATCGGCGCCTCCGAGGGCTGCATCCTCAAAGCCCTGCGCGACGTCGAATCCGGCGTGCGGACCGCCGCGATCGAACCCAACCCGGATTTCGGCGCCTTTGCCCGCAGCCATGCCGGCTGCGAGGTGTTTGCGGACCTGGCCGACCTGCCGGCGGAGTTGCGCTTCGACCTGATCATCATCAACCACGTCTATGAGCACATGAAGCAGCCGGTCGCCTACCTGGCGGGGCTGCGTGAAAGGCTCAGCGAACGCGGCTGCATCTACATCGACGTGCCCGACCTCAGCGAATACCGCGGCCTCGGCGACCTGCACATCGCGCACCTGTACCACTTCTCGCCGGCCACCCTGCGCCGCGCCGTCACCACGGCGGGCTTCGAGGTACTACAGCTCGAACAGCACGCGCCGGTGATGCATCCGAAGTCGGTGCGCACCCTGATCCGCCCCGCCGCCGGGGTCGCCGCCGGGGTGCCGGCCCAGAACTGGAGCACCGACTGGGATCGCATCCGCGACATCCAGCGCAGCACGCGCAGCGCGGCTGCGCCGAAGAAGCCGGTCGAGGCCCCGCCCTCGCCCGATCCGGTGCTGGTGGTGATCTCCTACTACGACCGCCACTCGCCGCAGAATCTGCAGCGCCTGATCGACTCGATGGAACGCCACCCCGCCGGGCATTCCTGGGACATCGCCATCGTCGCCAACCGCACCAGCGACAAGCCCTTGCAGCTGGGGCTGAAAAGCGCGCGCGGCATCCGCGTGCACGAGCGCGAGAACCTCGGTATGAACATCGGCGCCTGGGACCACGGCTGGCGCGCCGAGGGTGGCTATCGCCACTACCTGTTCCTGCAGGACGAGTGCTACGTCGTGCGACGCAACTGGCTGCAGGCCTTCGTCAGGCTGTCGCAGAACACCAGTGCCGGCCTGCTCGGCGAATCGCTGAACCCGGCCTGGGATCGCAGCTGGGAGCAGCTCAAGAAGGTGCACGCCGGTGCAGTGCTGCCGGATCACAGCGTCGAGGGCAAGCCCGCTCCGCGCGTCGAGGTCTATCTCGATTTCCTGCGCCGCCAGGCCATCCCGCCCGGCGACAGCGGCCGCCACCTGCGTTCGCTGGTCTGGTTCGCCCGACGCGAGACGCTGGAGACGATCGGTGGCTTTCCCACCGGCGCCAACTACGGCGAATGCATCGCCGCCGAGATCGGTGTCAGCCGCAAGGTCGAGTCGCTGGGCCTGCGCGCCCTGCAGGTCGCCTCGGAACCGTTCCGCTTCATCCGGCACTTCGAATACAACCGCGACACGCCGACCGCTCCCTATACCCACAAGGCGGTCAGGCGCGCCCTGGAATCAGGCCCGGATCCGCGCGCGCTGGCCGACAAGGAAGCCGTGATTGCTGCTGCCGGCAAGCAGCCCGCGCCAGCGCCGCCCTGGGGCGAGGACGGCACGGCGGCTGCCGGCTACTGGCAGGCGGTGTTGATCAAGCTGCGGCTGCGGGACGAACGCATCGCCGCACTGGAACGCAAGCTCGCACAGTTCGGACGCTGGCAGCGCTGGAGCGAACGCCTGCGCCATCCGTTCCGCCGCTGAGTCGTTCAGTCCGGCAACTTCAGCGGGCGGCGCTTGTAGCCGCGGCTCAACCACTGCTTCGGCGGCATGCCGATGGCGTAGCGGCGCATCAACACCAGGCGGCGCAGCGGCCCGCCACGGGTGATCCAGAACAGCGCCTCGCGGCGCTGCCACATCAGCCGCCACAGCTCCAGCGAGAACCAGCGCTGCGCCAGGCTGCGGCAACTGCGGTACAGGGCGTCGAAATACGGCTGCCACTGGCCCGGCACGCGGCGCAGTTCATGCAGCCACTGCACGCGCGCCTCGAACACCGTATTGCGGTCCTCGTCCTCCGGGCGCCTGCGCTCCTTGCGCCCCGAGATGTCGGTGGCCGACGCGGCATGCTGGCGGAACTGCACCAGCGGCTCCGGCCAGTAGCGGATGCCCTGCGCCGACGCCGCCACGAAGGCCAGCCACCAGTCGTGGTACTGCACCCGAGGGAACGGCAGCGCAGTCGCCAGCAATTCGCGGCGGAACAGCAGGGCATGGCCGGACACGCAGTTCAGGAACACGAAGGCCGCCGGATCGCGGCCTTCGTACATCGCCAGGCGATCGGAGATCCGCTGCCCCAGCGAAGCTCCATCGGCATCGACCAGCTCGGAGTCGCAGTAGATGGCGGAAGCGTCGCCGAGGTTGTCCACCAGCCGTTGCAGCTTGTCGGCATGCCAGACGTCATCCTGGTCGGCCGGTGCGATCAGCGCTGCACGGCAGTGCTGCACCGCGGCCTCGAAGTTGCGGATAAAGCCGAGGTTGGCCTCGTTGCGAAAGGCCCGGACACGGCAATCGCGCGCCGCGTAGTCCTGCAGGATCGCCCAGCTGTCGTCACCGGACACATCGTCGACCGCCACCACTTCGATCTGCACCAGGCTCTGCGCCAGGATCGAGTCCAGCTGCTGGCGCAGGAACCGCGCGCCGTTGTAGGTGCACAGCGCGACGGAAACAACAGGGACGACAGGACTTTCCATGGTTCCGGGCCGGCGCTGCGGCAGTGGCTTGCGTGTCTATTCGGCGAAGCGCGGATTATAGTGAACAGCCGAACAAGGGGCGGCCACGCCCTGCCCGAAAAATCCCGTCCCGATGAGCCCCCTGCCCGCATCCGATCCGTCGCCCGAGGCCACCGTTGCCGCAAAGCTGAGCGTCATCACGGTGACCTATGAAAGCCGGCGCTGCCTGCAGGAACGTGCCGCGGATCTGGCTGCGCTGCCCAACTGGATCGTCGTCGACAATGCCAGCCGCGACGGCACGATCGACTGGCTGCACTCGCAGTTCCCGCAGTGCCGCGTCATCGCCAACCCGCGCAACGAAGGCTTCGCCCGCGCCAACAACCGTGCGCTGGCCGAGGTTCGCACCCCCTATGCACTACTGCTGAATCCCGACTGCCGCATCGACGCGGCCTCGCTGCGTGCCCTGGTCGACTGCGCCGAGCGCTATCCCGACGCTGCGCTGATCGGGCCTCGCTACATCTCGGCGGAGGGTCGCCCCCTGCAGTGCTACCGCCCCTTCGTGCATCGCCGCCAGGGCCTGCGCGGCCCCTACGTCGAACCCTCCGGCGACCTCTGCACTGATTTCGTCACCGGCGCCGCCGTGCTGGTCAACATGGCCAACATGCGGGCGCAGGGCTTCTTCGATCCCTGGTACTTCCTGTACTGCGAGGATGAGGACCTGTGCTGGAACGCACGCGCCCAGGGCAAGGCGGTGATGGTCGCCAGCGCGGCGCTGGCGGCACACAGCCCGATGGGCTCATCGGCCCCGCGCTTTGCCGACCTGTTCCGGCGACACTACTGCCACACGCTGTCGAAGCTGTACCTGCGGCGCAAGCTGGGCGCCTCGCGACCCGCGGTCTCGATTTACGCGCTGTCGATCCTCGGGGGGTCGCTGCTGGGGCTGCCGCTGCGCCTGTTGCTGCTGTCCTCGCGGCGCCTGGCGCAGAACCTGGCGCGCATCGTGGCGGTGCTGACGGCCCCGTTTCAGTTGTCGCGGCGCAGATGCGAGCCCGGACCGGGGATGCTGCTGAGCAGCCTGTTGTCGGGCGACGACGCCGGCTCGAAGCCGTAGTACGGCGCGATCGTCGCCGGCTCCCGGCGCTCCAGCAGCAGCTGCACCGCCGCCAATACCCGCTCGGGAAGCAGCGACTGGATCCAGTCCTGGTCGCGGAACACCCCGTCCGGCGGCAGCAGGTGGACTCCGCGGGCCGATTGCGGCCGTACCGTGCAGTACGCGCTGGTGCCGAAACCGACCAGCGAGACGAAGGCCACGTCCAGTGCCGCGGCCAGGTGCAGTGCCCCGGTATCGATCGTGACCAGCGCGTCCAGCCCGGCAATGGCGTCGGCCAGGCCACCCACCGTGGTCTTGCCCGCCAGGACATGCACATCCGGTGCGTCCTTCGATGGCAGCCAGCGTGCGGCGGCCTCGGCGTCGAGGTGGTCACCCAGGACGAAGACATGGCCGGACAGCCCGCGCAGCAGTTCCAGCAGGCGCGCCGCCAGTTCCGGCGGATAAGACCTCAGGCCCTTGTGCGGGCCACCCAGCAGCAAGCCGATGCGCGGCCCGCGGAAGGCGGTGGTCAGATCGCTCTGGCGCGGCTCCAGGTGCATCTGCGGCAGATGCCGGTAGCCGCTGGCAAAGGCGGCCTCGGCCAGCAGGGCGTAATGGCTGACGCGGTGCCGCGCCGGCTCATAGCGCAGGCCGCCGTCGAGCAGGAAACGGGCTTCCTTCTTGAGCGTGCCGACCACCCGCGGGATGCCGGCCAGCCGGCAGATGGCGACGTCGCGCAGTTGGGTGGCGAACAGGACGGCGGCGTCAAAACGATGAGCCCTCAGGCTGCGCGTCAGCCGGGCGTAGGCGCCGAAGCCCTGACCCTTGGGATGGGGCAGGAAGCCGCCGAAGTTCTTCTCGCGGCCGAACAGTTCGGCATTGAATTCAGGGCCCCAGAACCAGAAGGCCGCATCAGGCAGGGCTCCGCGCAACAGCTGTAACGCCGGAGTGATCATCAGCGAATCACCCAGATAATTTGGCGTACGAAGAAGGATTCGCATGTAGTTAGTGTAGTGACTGAACATGGCGCATAACAGTCTTGTGACAGCCAAGCCGGGCAAAAAGTCACAATATTCGCGGCCTTGGCCTCAACCTCCAGGCTCAGGACAGCAGCTCGACCCCGACCGAATGGTAGATGTCGACGATCGGGTTGCCGGCAAACCCCGGCGGCACCAGGGTGGCGACACGGACGTTTGCGCCGAGGAAGCGCAGGTAGATCAGCGCGCTGGTGAGCATGCCGATCACCTCGGTGCCGTTCAGCAGGGGCGCCAGGATTTCCAGCGGCAGGCGCTGCGGCAGTTCGAACACCCGCTGCGCCGGCAGGTCCAGGGCCAGTTCCCGCGAACGCGGATGTCGCTTGATGGCGACGGTCCCGCCCTCCGCCAGCGTGCGGTCGGCGATCTGCTGCAGGCGCTCGCGGATCACCGGCTGCTCGCGCATCAGGGAATCGTGCGGCAACGCCAGCAGCAACTGGATGCCCCCCAGCACGCGCCCGTCCAGGCCAGCCCTCAGGGTGGCGTCGGCACAGATCGCCTGCACCATCGGCAGCTGGAACCATTCCGGCCGGATCGGCCGGATCGGCTTGGCGCGCAGTCCGGGGTGGACCCGGTCCGGCAACACGACCCAGGCCTCCCGCACCGCCCGTGACACCCCCAGATGCGGTTCGCGTTCGGTCGGCACCCCGTACATCAGGCTGCGGACACGGTTGGCTACAGCCCGGACCATCGCCGACTGCGCCACGGTCTTGCTTGCCAGCGGCGAATAGCTGGCGGTGCCGTCATCGAAGTAGGCACCGATCGCCCTGGGTGCCGCTGCCAGCGCCGCGTGGAATTCCGCGCGGCGGTCATTGCCGGTGGCAACGTAGTCCGGCCCGAAGCGCCGCGTGTAGTCGCTGATCTCGCGCATCCGCGCCCGGGCGTGGGCCAGCTTGCGCAAGGGCTGCTTGCCGACCTGTTCGTAGCGGCGGGTCTCGACGAAGGGCGCAGACATCTTCGCCGCCAGCGCCTCGGCGATGAAATCCCGCTCCTCGCTGCGCTGGTCGATCACCACCAGCGCACAGCGGTCGCTTCCGAAGGCACCGGCTGCAATGCCCAGCGCCCACAGGCTGTGGAGCGGCGTCGAAGCCAGGAACAGGACGTTGGACATGGGGCTATCCCTGCCCTGACGACGCCATGGCGCTGACGCGATCCGTCGCCGGCCATGGGCGTGGAATGGCGTGTCCGTCGAACATGTCTTGCCCTGCGGATGGATTGGATGCTGCACAACCGGTCGCGGCCGGCGGAACGTGATCTTAAACGTTCTCGCCCATGATGGCGCCCCAGATCGCCTCGACGACAGCACGCTCCGACACGAACAGGGCGCGATCGGCACGGGCGTCCTCCTGCTGCAGGGCACGGCCGTGGCCCCAGTCGCGGTAGCGCCTGTAACAATCGATCAGTTGTGCCTTGTGCCGGACATTGATGCAGCCCGCCTCCGCCAGCGCTTCCAGCTGGCGCCAGTTGTCGCTCCATTCCGCCACGGCAGGCCGCTGCGCGGCGTCGCGCAGCACCAGGAACTGGGTCAGGAACTCGCAGTCGGTCAGGCCGCCGCGCCCTTGCTTGACGTCCCAGTGCTGCTCATCGGACTTATCCAGGTTCCCGCGCATGCGACGGCGCATGTCGACCACCTCGCCGCGCAGCGCCGCCGCATCGCGCGGCCGGCACAGCACCTCGCGGCGCAGGGCGGTGAAGAACTCCCCCAGGCGCGGCTCGCCGGCGACGAAGCGCGCCCGCGTCAGCGCCTGGTGCTCCCAGGTCCAGGCCGAAGCGCGCTGGTAGTCGGCGAAGCCTTCGATGCTGCTGACCAGCAGGCCGGAGGCGCCGCTGGGCCGCAGCTGCATGTCGATCTCGTAGGCGCGGCCGGCCGGGGTCTGCGTTGCCAGGCTGCTGATCAGGCGCTGCGCCAGCCGCGTCAGCCAGGCACCGTTGTTGAGGGCACGCGCACCGCCCTGGCTGTCCTCGTCGAGGGTATCGCAGTCGTGCAGGAACACCAGGTCCAGATCCGAGCCATAGCCCAGCTCGATGCCGCCGAACTTGCCGTAGGCGATCACGCCGAAGCCGGCGACGCTGCCATCGCGGCGCCTGGGCTCACCGTACTGCACGCGCATCTCGGCCCAGGTAAAGCGCAGCGCCTGGTCGACGATCGCCTCGGCCAGCCAGGTCAGGCGGTCGCTGACCTTGACCAGCGGCAGCGCCTCGATCAGGTCGGCCGCGGCAATGCGCAGGGTCATTTCCTTCTGGTAGCGGCGCAGCAGGTCCATCGCCGCCTCGGTGCCCTGCCCCTCGATTTCCACGGCGCGGCCGTGCAGGTCCTCGAACAGCTCGGCCTTCTCCGGCGGCGCATAGAGGCTGCTCGGGTCCAGCAGCACATCGAGCAGCATCGGCGACCGCGCGATGAAGTCGGTCAGCCAGGGGCTGGCGGCACACAGCGCCAGCAACTGCTGGCGCGCGGTGTCGCTGTCGCGCAGCAGGGCCAGGTAGGTCGAGCGCCCGGCGACTGCCTGCAGGATCTTCATCGCCCGGCGCAGCGCCAGTGCCGGGCGCGGCTGTCGCAGCGCCTCCTCGAACAGCTGGCCCAGCAGCTGCTGCAGACGCAGCGCGGTCTCCTCGCGCATGGCCCGCACCAGGCGCAGCGACTTCAGCGTGTCGAGTTCCTCGACCAGTTCGCGCGGATGCGACTGGTAGCCGGCGGCGTACAGTGCATCGGCGCCGTCATCCGGCTCGATGGTGCCGCTCCACAGCGCCGCCACCAACCGCACCAGCGGTGATTCGGCGCTGCCGCGACGCTCGGCGAAGATGCGCTCGAACTCGCGCTGCACGAAACCGCGGACCTCGTCGAGCCGCTCCAGCAGCGCGCACCAGTCGCCGTGCTCCAGCGCCGCACACAGCGCCGCGCGCGCGGCCTCGCCTTCCGGCAGCGCGTGGGTCTGCTCGTCGGCATACATCTGGATCGCGTTCTCCAGGCGGCGCAGGTAGACGTAGCAGTCGTCGAGATGTGCCGCCGTCTCCGGCGGCAGGTGACCGGCCTGGCCGAGGTAGCGCAGCACCGGGCGCAGCCGCGCGTCGCGCAGCGGCGCCTCGTTGCCGCCGCGCACCAGCTGGAAGGACTGCACCAGGAACTCCAGTTCGCGGATGCCGCCCGGGCCGAGCTTGACGTTGTCGTCCATGCCCTTGCGCTTGACGTCGTCCTCGATCAGGCGCTTGAGCTCGCGCAGCGAGCCGATGGCATTGAAGTCCAGATAGCGGCGATAGACAAAGGGTCGCAGCGTGCGCAGCAGCGCCTGTCCGGCCTCGATGTCGCCGGCGATCGGCCGCGCCTTGATCAGCGCATAGCGCTCCCATTCGCGGCCATGGACCTGGTAGTACTCCTCCATCGCGGAGAACGAGGTCGCGTAGGCGCCGGCCGAGCCGAAGGGCCGCAGCATGGTGTCGACGCGGAACACGAAGCCGTCCTCGGTGCGCGCGGTCAGCAGCTTCGCGGTGTCCTGGGTCAGGCGGCCGAAGTACTCATCGTTGCTCAAGGCTCGCGTGCCGTCGGTCTCGCCGCCGGCGCTGTAGCAGAAGATCAGGTCGATGTCGGAGGAGAAGTTCAGCTCGCGGCCGCCGAGCTTGCCCATGCCCAGCACCACCGGCCGGCATTCGCGGCCCTGGGCGTCGCGCGGGATGCCGAAGCGCGCCTGCAGGCGCCGCCCGGCGAAGGCCAGCGCCACCTCGCAGCAGGCATCGGCGAGATCGGACAGGTCCTGCAGGGTCTCGTCCAGCGGCGCCCAGCCGGCGATGTCGCGGAAGGCGATGCGCGCCATCTCGCGACGGCGCAGCCGACGCAGCGCACGCTGCATGGCCGGCTCCTCCTCGACGCCCGCAACCGCCTGCGCCACCAGTGCCGCGGTATCGCCGGACTCGCGCTGCAGGTCCAGCAGCGCCAGCTCATCACTCTCCTGCAGCAGCCAGGCCAGGGCGTCGCGCACGAAGGGACTGGCGGTGCAGACCCGCGGTGCGGCATGGGCGGCACCCTGCGAGGCCAGGCCGCGCAGTCGCTCCAGCAGTTCCACCGACTCCGTCATCGTGCAGGGCCGAGATTGCGGCGCAGGCCGCGCAGCATGCGCAGCGGCAGCAGCAGGCTGGCCGGGCGGCGCAGGCTGACGCCGCGCAGCAGCTGGCGCAGCAGGCTCAGGGCGTCGAAGTAGACCCGCTCGCAGACCAGGCGCTCGCCTTCGAAAATGAAGAACGCGCTCATCCTGACCTCGAAACTCTGGCCGGTGGCCGGCAGGCCGCGAAACTCGCCGCGCTGGGTGCCGCGCAGCCAGAACTCGACGATCACCGCGTCGTCGGCATGGCGCAGGGCGATGATCTCGTTGCGCTGGTCCGGGAAGGCCGTGCGCGAGTCGCGGTAATAGGCCTGCACTTCCTCGTGGCCGTCGTAGATCGCGCCGGTGGGGATGATCTCGTAGTGCGGATGCGGAAAGCTGGCGAGCACCGCGCCGAAATCCAGCGTGTTCTCGTCGGCCATGTGGTGCCGCACCAGGTTCTCGCGCTGCGCGCGCAGGGTTTCGTCCAGACTCATGCTGCAGTCTCCCTCACAGCTTCGGCATGCGATCGAACCAGGGGCGCGCCTGCTCCAGCTGCGTCGCCAGCTGGAACAGCCGGGCCTCCCCGCCGTAGGGTGCGAAGAACTGCGTGCCCAGTGGCAGGCCCTCGCGGCTCCAGTGCAGCGGCAGCGACATCGACGGCGTGCCGGTGAGGTTGGACAGCTGCGTGAACGGCACGCGCGACAGGTTCTCCATCGCGATCTGTTCGACCAGCCCGGCCTTCTGCAGCAGGCCGCCGGCGCGCAGGCCCAGGATCAGCTTCTGCCCGGCCTGCATCCAGGCCGGCTGTTCCAGCTCGCCGATGCGCACCGGCGGCGTCGCCAGGGTCGGCGTCAGGTAGAGATCGTAGGTCTGGAAGTAGCGACCCAGCGCGCGGGCGAAGTCGTTCCACAGGCGGCGGCGGCGCACGTACTCGCCGGCATCGAGCGATCGACCAGCCTGCGCGAAGGCGCGGGTGTCGTCCTCGAAGCTGCTTTCGGAGCAGCCGGTCTCGGCCATGATCTCGGCGACACTGGCGGCGACATTGCCCATGTACATGGTGATGAAGCAGCGCGCCAGCTGCATGCCGTCGACTTCCGGCTCGGCCTCCTCGACATGATGGCCCAGCGACTCCAGCAGCTTGGCGGTGTCCTGCACCAGCGCCACGCACTGCGGGTCCACCGGCTTGCCGATCGGCGAGCGCGTGGAGAAACCAATGCGCAGGCGGCCCGGCTCGCGGCCAAGCTCCTGTGCATAGGGCCGCTCCGGCAGGCGGATCTCGAAGGGCGCGCCGACGTCGGCGCCCTGCAGCGCATCGAGCATCACCGCGCTGTCGCGCACGCTGCGCGACACCACCAGGTCGCTGTTGGCGCCCTCCCAGGCCTCGCCCATGCGCGGGCCCAGCGGCACGCGGCCACGCGAGGGCCGCAGGCCGAACAGGCCGCAGCAGGCCGCGGGGATGCGGATCGAACCGCCGCCGTCATTGGCGCCGGCCATCGGCACGATGCCGGCCGCGACCGCGGCGGCCGCACCACCGGAGGAACCGCCCGGCGTGTGCTCGAGATTCCAGGGATTGCGCGTCACGCCCCAGGCCTTCGACTCGGTGAGGCCCTTCAGCGCCAGTTCCGGCGTCGCGGTCTTGCCGAAGATCACCAGGCCGGCATCGAGGAAGCGCTGCGTGATCGCGGCATGGCTCGGCGCCTTCCAGTCCTTCAGGGCACGCGTACCGGAGGAAGCGACCACGCCGCCGTAGTCCTGCACGATGTCCTTGATCAGGAAGGGCACGCCGGCGAAGGGCCCGGACAGGGTCTCGCGCGCGCGCGCGCGGCCGATGTCGTGCAGCGGGATGTTGATCGCGTTGATCTTCGGGTTGACCTCGGCAGCCCGCGCCAGCGCCGCCTCCAGCAGCTCCGTCGCGCTGACCTCGCGCTGCGCCACCAGTTTTGCCAGCCCCACCGCGTCCTGTCGCAGGTAATCCGCCGCGGAAATCATGCTTCTCCTCCACATTTGATTTTTCGAGGCATAGAGTAGCGACGATTCGACCCTTCGTCCGGGAGTCCCTCCATGAGCACGCAGACCGTCGTCACCCCAGCCCCCTCGGCCGCGCCGGCCTGGGCGGTCGCGCTGCGACGCTTCAACAACTGGTACCTCAACGATCTCGGCGGCGGCCCGCGGCCGCTGAAGTTCGCCTGGGTGATCAACACGCAGAAGGCCGGCACCTTCCTGTTCCTCGGCGCGCTGATGTGGTTCTACGCCGACCGCACACCGGCGGCGACCTCCACGGCCGCCTGGATCTACCTGGCGATGCACGGCAGCTACGGCCTGGTCTGGCTGCTCAAGGACATGTGCTTTCCCGATCCCGGCTGGCAGGTGCGGGTCACGCTGGGCAGTTCGCTGGCCGGGATGTTCGGCCTGGGCATGTACTGGAGCTTCGGCTGGCTGCTGATCTCCGGCACCTCGCAACCCGACTATCCGCTGCCCGAGGCCGCGTGGTTCTGTCTCTGCATCAGCCTGTGCATCCTCGGCAGCGTGATCATGATCGTGGCGGACTGCCAGAAGTACTACACGCTGCGCCTCAAGCGCGGCCTGATCACCGACGGCGTGCACCGCTGGATCCGCCATCCCAACTATCTCGGCGAGATGATGATCTACGGCAGCTTCGCGCTGATGGTCTGGCACTGGCTGCCGGTGGTCTGGCTGGCCTATGTCTGGCTCGGCCTGTTCGCGGTCAACATGGTGATGAAGGAAGCCAGCATGTCGCGCTATCCGGAGTGGGCGGAGTACCGTCGCCGCAGCTGGTGGCTGGTTCCGGGCCTGCTCTAGCGCAGCGCTCCCAACAAACCGTTAGTTCTGGCCGCGTCTTTTCGCGCAGCTCTGCGTTGCTCATCGTCACCGTAGTGCCTGCTACGCCTCCGATTCGCGCCTTGATCTGCACGAAAATACACTGGCCATCTCCTAACGTTTCGTTGGGAGCGCTGCACTAGCGCAGAATGCCGGACCCGGAATGCACTGACCGCCCACCATGAAACGTCTCGCCCTGCCCGCCACCCTGCTGCTCTGTGCCTGTGCCAGCGGACCGACCAACGAACAGCTGCTGAGCTTCACCCCGGGCCAGGCGGTGCCGGTCGATCTCGCCGTGCCGCAGCTGCAGACCGCGGTCGGCAAGCGCATCACCCTGTCGGGCCTGCCGCGCCAGCGCGAGGGCAGCTGCCTGGGCGCGCCGCCGATGTCGAACAACGACTGGATGCTGACCGGCAAGACCGAATGCGTCTGGGTCAACGGTCGCGTGCCCGGCGCCGCGATGATGGACGTGCGCAACAGCGCCAGCAAAAAACCGATCGACGTCAGCGGCAAGCTGGTGCAGACCCGCGACGGCGCGCTGGTGCTGCTGGCCGACCGGCTGCCGCTGCCGGCACCGGCTGCGGTCGTTACACCACCGCCTGCACCGGCGGTCGAACCGCCTCCTGCCGAACCGCCGCCGCAGCCGGAATTCCCGGAACCGCCGCCTTCGCCCTGAACATGCCGGCTAGTGGCTGTGCGCCAGCCAGCCGCCGCCATCGGCCCTCTGGCGCCCTTTCCAGACCTTTTCATGGAAGTGGTAGGCCACGGTGTTGATGCAGGGCTCGACCACGGCGACCAGGCCGCCAGTCATCCAGCTGCCGGTCAGTGCCCAGACCACCAGGAACGCGACGCTGATGTGCATCGCACCGAAACTCAGGGTCTTGATCATGGCCGTGCTCCTCAATCCGTGTCCGTACTTGTCGTCCACAAATGATAATTGCTCTCAACAAATCAGCCATTGATTTGTTCCTATCGCCGCGATTGCCGCCGGCAATCGTGGCCTGTCGCCCGGCATGAGCCCGGCCGAGGCCGGACTGCTGGCGGGCGCCGCCTTCCTTGCCGGCGCGCTCAACGCGGTCGCCGGCGGCGGCAGCTTCCTGACCCTGCCGGCACTGATGGCGGTGGGCGTGCCGCCGGTGATGGCCAATGCCAGCGGCACCGTGGCACTGCTGCCCGGTTACTTCAGTGCCAGCTGGGCGAGCCGGCACGAACTGCGCCCGCCCCAGGGCCTGTCGCTGCGCAGCCTGGTGCTGCTGGCGCTGGCCGGCGGCGCCACCGGTGCGGCGCTGCTGCTGCGCACCCCGGATCGCCTGTTCGCCGGCCTCGCACCGCTGCTGCTGCTGGCAGCAACGCTGCTGTTCGCGCTGCAGCCCTGGCTGGGGCGGCAACTGCAGGGCCGCAGGGCGCTGCCGGCAGCCGCCGCGGCAGGCCTGCTGTTCGCGGTCTGCGTCTATGGCGGCTATTTCAACGGCGGCCTCGGCATCCTGCTGCTGGCGGCGCTGGCGCTGCTCGGATTGCGCGAGCTGCATGCCGCCAATGCCCTGAAGAACCTGGTGTCAGGCCTGCTGACGGCCATCGCGGTGGCGCTGTACGCGGCCGGCGGCGTGGTGGCCTGGGGTCCGTCGCTGTGGATGCTGCTGTTCGCAGCGCTGGGTGGCTACGCCGGCGCCAGGCTGGCGCGACGCATCCCGCCGCCGTGGCTGCGCGGCTTCATCGTGCTGATCGGCCTGCTGATGGCCGGCCTGATGGCCTGGCCGCGGTAGCGTCGCGGTTCAGTGCGGGCTGCCGCCCGCACGCTTGGCCTCGTACATGGCCTGGTCGGCCTTGGTGTAGAGATCCTCGGGCGTGGACGCATCGAGCGGCCAGCGCGCGGCGCCGATGCTGGCGCCGTATTGCAGCAGGGCTTCGCCGAAGCTCACCGGCTTGCTGAACGCAAGCTGCAGGCGCCGTCCTACGGGCTCGATCGCCACGCCGTCCAGCAGGATCGCGAACTCGTCGCCACCCAGGCGGAAGGCGCCGTCAGACAGCCGCAGCTGCGTCCGCATGCACTCGGCCGCCGCTTTCAACACCGCATCGCCGGCGGGATGGCCATGGGTGTCGTTGATGGCCTTGAACTTGTCCAGGTCGATCAGCAGCAGGCTGAAAGGCAGGCCGCCGCGACTGGAGCGCGCCGCAAACTGCTCCAGCTCCCGGTCGAAGGCCACGCGATTGCCCAGGCCGGTGAGCGCGTCATTGAGCGCCATGCGCTCCATCTGGCTCTGGTACGCGGCCAGCTGGCGCTTCAGCGCCGTGCGTTCGATCGCGCTGCGGATCGTGTGCTGCAGCAACTCGGGGTTGATGTCGTCCTTGCGCAGGTAGTCGGTGGCGCCGCGCTTCATCGCCTCGACCGCGATACCCTCGTCGCCCATGCCGGTCAGCATGATGATCGCCGGCAGCTGCTCGAGCGCCGCGGCCTCGATCTCGCGCAGGCTGGCCAGACCGTCGAGTCCGGGCATGCGGTAGTCGAGCAGCAGGCAGTCGCAGGGCTGCTCGCGCAGCTGCTGCGCCAGCCCGGCCGCGCTGTGGTGCAGCACGATCTCGGCCTCCGGATACGCCGCCCGCAACGCGCGTTCGGCGATCAGCCGATCTACGGGATTGTCGTCCACCAGCAGGATCCGCATGCAGGCCCTCCTCCCGGCCGAAGTTCGTCAGGTCGTTATCGACACCATCCCGACTCCATTGATGGGGATTCTATACTGGGCTCTCGGAACCGGCGGCAGCGGGATACACTGGCCCGGAATGAACGGGAGGGGAAGCAAGCATGGCGGACGACGTCTGCATCCTGCTGATCGACGACGATGACATCGATGCCGAACTGATCACCCGCGGCTTCCGCAAGAAGCGCATCGCCAACCGCATCCTGCGTGCCCGCGATGGCGTCGAAGGCCTGGAAATGCTGTCCACCCCGGGCCGCGTGCCGGAGCCCTACCTGATCCTGCTCGACATCAACATGCCGCGCATGAATGGCCACGAGTTCCTCGAGCGCCTGCGCGCCGAGCCCCGGCTGCATGGCGCCGTCGTGTTCGTGCTGACCACCTCCGATGCCGACCGCGACAAGATGCAGGCCTACGCCCGCAACGTTGCCGGCTACATCGTCAAGGACCACGCCGGCACCGACTTCATCGCGCTGATCGAGTTGCTCGACCATTACTGGCGGATTGTCGAGCTGCCCTCGCCAGGGCCGGGCTGAGGCGTGAGCCACCGCGCGCACCGCGCGACCATCGGAGTCTGCTTCGTGCTGGTGGGCGTGCTGGGCCTCGCCGTGATGCTCGGCTGGCTGCTGCACAGCCCGGCGCTCGTCCAGGTTCACCCGACCTTCTCGCCGATGCAATTCAACACGGCGCTGGCCTTTGTGCTGGCGGCCATTGCCGGCCTGGCCGGTCACTACCGTCGCTGGCAGTTGGCTGCCGCACTGACAGCGGGCGTATTGCTGCTCGGCAGCCTCACCCTGATCGAGTACCTGGCGGCGCTCGACCTCGGCATCGACCAGCTGTTCGTCACGCCGTTCACGGCCACCAAGACCAGCCACCCCGGGCGCATGGCGCCCAATACCGCGCTGGCCTTCGTGCTTTGCGGCGCCGCGCTGGCACTGCGCACGGTCGTGCACGGTCGTGACGGTACGGCGACGCTGATCTATCCCCTGCTGGGGGCGACAACCGCCTCCCTGGGAGCCGTGGCGCTGGTCGGTTACGGACTGGGCCTGGAAACGGCCTATGGCTGGTCCCAGTACACGCGCATGGCCTTGCATACCGCCACTGCGTTCGTGCTGATGGGTGGCAGCCTGGTGCTGGATGCCTGGGCGCGCGACCGCGAGCCCGGCGATACCCTGCTGCCGACCGTCGCCGGCGTCGCCGTTGCCGCGCTGACGCTGCTGCTGTGGGGAGCGCTGGAAACGGCCCAGGAGCGGACACTGGACCAGGCAACGCAACTGCAGGGCAAGGCCGCGGCCGAGAGCCTGGCCAAGGTGCTGAAGGGCGATCTCACCGCCCTGGAGCGCATGCATCGCCGCATTGGCACCGGCGAATCCCTGCAGACCTGGCAGGCCGATGCTGCGGAATACCTGCGCCACATGCCGGCCCTGCTCGCACTCCAGCTGCATAGTCCCCGGCTGGCCGGCGCCGCGAGCCCGGTCACGCTCGGCAAGCCTGGTCAGCCCGGCCTGCCGGCTGAGCCCTGCCGTACCAGCGCAATGAAGCTGCGGCCCCTGGCATCGAGGCCGCAGCCTGCAACGCTGTACCTGTTCGAAATGCCGCTGGCCCCCGGCCAGCCGCAGCATAGCTGCTTGCGTGCGCTCATCGACCTGCGTCTGGCCCTGGCCGAAATCGGTGCGGGCGTGCATTCCCTGCTGCTGCTCGATCTGGCCGACACCGGGACCCCGTTGAAGGCCGGCCAGGGCCAGGGTGAGTTCACGGTACCGTTCGCCGCCGCCGGGCTGCGGCTGCGTGCGAGCGCCACCTCGACACTGGCTGCCAGTTACCGATCGCCGCTGCCGGTGCTGTTCCTGGTCTGTGGCCTGCTGCTGGCAGGCAGCACGAGCCTGTCACTGGCACAGCTGCTGCGGTCGCGGCGCCAGGCCAGTGCCCTGAGCGAGGTGGCGGCCGAGTTGCGCGCTGAAATCGCGCGACGCGACGCGATCCAGCAGCATCTGCAGACCGCCAATCAGCGGCTCGACGATTTCGCCTATATCGCCTCGCATGACCTCAAGGAGCCGTTGCGCGGCCTGACCAGCCTGGCCGGCTTCCTGCTCGACGACTACGGCGAGCGGCTGGACGAGGAGGGCCGGCAACGCCTGCGCGCCCTGCAGGCACAGGCAAGGCGGATGAATGGCCTGATCGGCGACCTGCTCAGCTACTCCCGTGCCGGTGCCAGCAGTGGACATTTCGACACCGTGGACCTGGACGCCCTGCTGTCCGAGGTGCTGGAGCGCCTGGGCTCCGGATTGCAGGCCCGTGGCGTACAGTTGCAGCGCGGCACAGGCTTGGGCAGCGCACGTGGCAACCGCACGCAGCTGGCCATGGTGTTCGAATCCCTGATCGACAACGCAGCCCGCTACAGCGACAGCCAGGACCGCAGGGTCACGATCGCGGTACGCGAGGGGCCGCCGCGCAGCTATATGGTGACCGACAACGGCATTGGCATCCCCGAGGAGCATCGCGAACGTGTCTTTCGCATGTTCACTAGGCTGCACCATCGCGACGAGTACGGCAGCGGCTCCGGCGCCGGCCTGAGCATCGCGCGCAAGATCGTCGAGGCACACGGCGGCCGGCTGTGGATCGAGTCGCGGCCCGACGGTGCGCGCGGCAGCGTGTTCTGCTTTACCCTCGGCGAGCACGGCATGCCGCCCGCTGCGCCAGCCCCTGCCAACGAGACCTACAGATGAGCGGCGCCCGCCCCCTGCCCTATATGGCCGAGATCGCCGCGCTGGCCGCCTTGTATGCGCTGGCCGGTCACGCCGGCCTGCTGCTGGCGATCCCGCCGGGCTACGCCACCGCGGTATGGCCGCCCTCCGGCATTGCCCTGGCCTGGCTGCTGTTGCGCGGCCACAGTCGCTGGCCCGGCGTGCTGCTGGGTTCGGTGCTGGTCAATATCACCACCTCCTGGGATGGCAGCTCGACGACGGCGCTGCTGCGTTCGCTGGCCATTGCCGGCAGCATCGGCAGTGGCGCCGCGCTGCAGGCGGCAGCGGGTGCCTGGCTGGTCGGCCGGGTCGAGTTGCGGCGCGACATCTTCCGTCAGGAAATCGGCGTCGTCCGCATGTTGCTGCTGGGCGGCCCCGCAGCCTGCCTGGTCAACGCCAGCGTCGGCGTCGGCACGCTCTGGCTGGCGGGCCTGATCCCGACCCCCAACCTGCCGTTCAGCTGGTGGACCTGGTGGGTCGGCGATTCGATCGGCGTCATCGTCTTCACCCCCCTGGCGATGATCTGGAACCCGGCCGCGAGAACGCCGCGGCTGCGCCAGCAGCTGGTGGTGACGGCACCGCTGGTGGTCCTGTTCGCCGTGGTGGTCGGCCTGTTCTTCTTCGTCAGCAAGCGCGAGGAGGAACGCATCCGCATCCGCATGGACAGCGACGCGGCCGCCTATGCCCAGAAGCTCGACGCGGCGCTGAACAACTACGTCAGCGCGCTTTACTCGCTGCAAAGCCTGTTCGACAGCTCGCAGGAGGTCGAACGCGCGGAGTTCAGCAGCTTCACCCGTCGGCTGCTGCAACAGCTGCCGGGCGTGCAGGGCCTGTCCTGGAACCGCGAGTTGCGCGACACCCAGCGCGACGCCTATGAAGCCGCGATGCGCGGCCAGGGCTTCGCCGGCTTCGAGCTGCGCGAGATCGACGCGCAGGGCCGGCTGCAAACCGCGGCACGGCGTCCGCGCTATGTCGTCGTCGACTACGTCGAGCCGATGGAGCAAAACCGCAAAGCCCTGGGCCTGGATGTCCTGACCGAATCCAGCCGCGCCGATGCGATCCAGCGGGCGCTCGCCTCCGGAGCGCCGGCGCTGACCCGCCCGCTGCGCCTGGCACAGGCGAACGGGGTGCGCGTCGGCTTCCTGGTCTTGCTGCCGTTCCAGCGGCAGCAGGGCAAGCCCCCGCTGGCACCGGATACGGTCGAGGGCTATGTCACCGCCGTATTCAGGCTGGATGCTGCCGTCGAGCACGTGTTCGCCGAAATGGGGGCGAGCGGCATCGAGTACGCGCTCTACGATGTGACCGAGGCCGGGCATGAGGAACCGCTGATCCACAGCCGGAACTACGAGCCACGGTCCGTGGAGCAGGGTGGGCTGCGGCAAACCGCCTTGCTCGACTGGGGTGGACGCCGCTGGCAGCTGGACTGCGTCGTGCCCGGCGCCTACCTGGTGGCCAATCGATCATGGGCAGCCTGGAGCCTGCTGGCCGGCGGCCTGGTACTGGTCGGCCTGCTCGGGATGATGCTGCTGGTGCTGATCGGCCGCCAGGCCAAGGTCGAGGAAATGGTCGAGCAGCAGACCGCCGAACTGCGCCTGAGCGAGCAGCGCTTCCGCGAACTGCTGGACCATGCCCCCGACGCCATGATCATCGTCGACCAGACCGGCGCGATCCGCCTGGTCAATGGTGCCGCAGAGCAGGTGTTCGGCTACGCGCGCGACGAGCTGATCGGCCATCCGGTGGAGATGCTGTTGCCGGAGCAGTTCCGCGCGGCGCATCCCGCGCATCGCCAGGCTTTCGTCACCGGCCCGGTCGCACGCCGCATGATGGCCAGTGACCGCGAGTTGCATGCCTTGCGCAAGGACGGCAGCGAGCTGCCGGTGGAAGTGAGCCTCGGCATGATGCAGTTCCGTCGGGAGCACTATGTACTGGCCACCGTGCGCGACATCTCCGAGCGGCGCGCCCTGGAGGCACAGGTCGCACAGGCCAGCGAGCGGCTGCGCCACAGCAACGAGGAGTTGGAACAGTTCGCCTACGTCGTGTCGCACGACCTCAAGGCGCCGGTGCGCGGCATCGTCGGGCTCACCGGTGTGCTGGCCGACAAGCTGTCGGCCAGTGCCGATGCCGACACGCTCGACCTGCTCAAGCTGGTCATCGACAGCGGCCGCCACATGCAGCGGCTGATTGCCGACCTGCTGGCGCTGGCCAAGGTCGGGCGCGACTCCGCCGGGACGCAGGCCACCGACTGCGCGCAGGTGGTCAAGGCGGTACTGGCGCAGATGCAAGGCCACATCGCCGAGCGCGGTGCCGAGGTCCAGGTCGAGGAGCCCCTGCCACGGGTGATGGCCACGCCAATCGAGTTGCATCAGCTGTTCCAGAACCTGATCGACAATGGCCTGAAGTTCCACAAGGAAGGCCATCCACGGGTGCGGATCACGGCGCAGCGCGACGGAAGCTACTGGCGGCTGGCGGTCAGCGACAACGGCATCGGCATCCCGCCGGACAAGCTGCAGAAGATCTTCGGCGTATTCGAACGCCTGCATTCACGCCAGGAGTTCGAGGGGACCGGCATCGGCCTGGCGATCTGCCAGAAGATCGTCGAGCGCCACGGCGGGCGCATCTGGGTGGAATCGCAGCCCGGCCAGGGCGCGAGCTTCCACTTCACGCTGAAAGCGGCGGACTGAGCCTGGAAAAAGCCTTTGCCACGGATTTACACGGATAGCACGGATGATGCCGTGGGTCGCGGCGAGTTCCTTGAGCACCCATGCGGTGAACCGAAAAGAGCAAGGACGCTTTTGATATATCCGTGTAATCCGTGGCCAATCTGCCGCCTTCAAGTTGAAGGATCAGCTGCGGAAGATGAAATACACCGCGCCGCACATGCAGAAAGCAGCCCACAGGTAATCCAGCTTCACCGGCTGCTTCATGTACAGCACCACGAAGGGCACGAACACGCTCAGGGTGATGACTTCCTGCAGGATCTTCAGCTGCGGCAGCGTCATCGTGCCGTAGCCGATGCGGTTGGCCGGCACCTGCAAAAGGTACTCGAACAGTGCAATGCCCCAGCTGATCAGCGCCGCAAGGATCCAGGGCTTGTCGCGCAGGTCCTTCAGATGCGCGTACCAGGCCAGCGTCATGAAGACGTTGGACAGGATCAGCAGGCCGGTGGTCTGGCCGAAGATGCTCCAGTTCATCTTGCTTTCCCCCTACAAAAATAAGGTTCTTCTCCGATTTGCGGGAGCCTTTGCCCTGCTCCCCTCTCCCTCCGGGAGAGGGGTCGGGGGTGAGGGACACGGGTCGAATACGGCATCGCTTCTTGCTGCACGCGCGTCCCTCACCCGGCGCTGCGCGCCGACCTCTCCCGGAGGGAGAGGTAAGACGTTGGGCGAGACAAAAGAGCCCCGCAGATTGGCGAAGAACCAAGAAAAAGCCCCGCCATGGGCGGGGCATTTTTCTTCACTCGTCGATTCAATCGTCGTTCGCAAAACCCAGCAGGTGCAGCAGGCTGGTGAACAGGTTGTAGATCGACACGTACAGCGAGATCGTCGCCAGCACGTAGTTGGTCTCGCCACCGTTCACGATCTCGCCGGTCTGGTACAGGATCATCGCGCACATCAGCAGCGCGACCATCGCCGACAACGCCAGCGCCAGCGGCTGGAAGTAGTAGCCCATCAGCGAGGCCACCAGCAGACCGACCATCAGCACCAGCATCAGCACCATGCCGCCAGCGAGGAAGCCGCGCATGAAGCTGAAGTCGCGCTTGGTCTTGACCGCGTAGGCCGACAGGCCGACGAAGATCGCGCTGGTCATGCCCAGTGCCATCATCACCACCTGCGCGCCGTTGGCGCTGCCGAGGTAGCGATTGATGATCGGCCCCAGGCCGAAGCCGAGCAGGCCGGTGATCGCAAACACCACGTAGATGCCGGAGGCGGAGTTGGCAGTGCGCGGCACCGCGAACCACAGCAGGCCCATCGAGACCAGCGAGCAGACCAGGCTGACGCCGTAGGGCACGCCGATCGCCATCGAGACACCGGCCATCGCGGCGCTGAACAGCAGCGTCATCGACAGCAGCAGGTAGGTGTTGCGCAGGACCTTGTTCGCGGGCGAAACCGCGGCAGGGGAAATGGCGCCGGGACGGCTGCTGCCGTCGATCGACACCGGGCGAAGTTCGTTGTTCCAGCTCATGTGAGGCTCCGTGAAGAGGATTGCAGTCTAGCAAGACCGGACAGCGAGGAGGATGACAGGCCTCAGAACGGCAGTATCGAGGGCTCGCGCGTGTAATGTACGTAGCCCAGGCTGGCGCCAGCGCGCAGGCCGACGCCGGTGCGCATCGGCGCCAGGGTGATGTTGCCGCTGCGCTGGTAGTTCACGCCGATGCCGGCGATCAGGTAGAGGCTGCCGTCGACCGCAGGGAAGCGCTGGAACAGCTGCGAGGTGTAGCGCAGGTTGTAGACCAGGGTCACCACCTTGGAGGCGTTGCCACCCCAGTCCCAGCCGATCGAGGGGCCCTGCCAGTACACCGGCATGCTGTCGCCGCCCTTGTACTTGAGCTCGCCCTGGCCGTAGCGCAGGCCCACCACCAGGGCACCACTGCCCTCCTCACCGACGATGTAGGCATTGGGGCTGCCGTACTGGGCGAACACCTTCTCGACCGCCGCGGCGACATCGCCGGAGGCCTTGCCGAAGAAGGCCGAGGTCTCGCGCACGATCTCCTCGTTGGTGTAGGTCTGCTGGCCGACCGGCGCATCCGCCACCGGCGGCGCCGGCTGCTCCGGGGATGGCGCAGCGGCCTCGGGCGGGCTGCTGATCGGCTGCGTGGTCTGGCAGGCCGCAAGCAGGGCCATGGCGGGGAGAATGAGCAGCTGGCGCATCGGGGGCTCCGGATCAGGTATTTGAATTCTGTGACATTAGTGACGCTGGCAGCGCCCTTTTAGTTCCGCCGCGGCGGTCTGGGCGAATCATTCACGGGGACTGTCCCTACGGCAATAGCCATTGTCGGAGCGGCTTTCGATAATCCGCCCCGTCCCCTTTATCACGCTCCCAGGAGTATCCCCATGAAGTACGGCCGTCGCGTTGCCATTATCGGCGGTTCGCGCATCCCCTTCGCGCGTTCCAATACCGCCTACTCCACCAAGTCCAACCAGGACATGCTGACCGCCGCCCTCAAGGGCCTGGTCGACAAGTTCCAGCTGCACGGCGAGCGCATCGGCGAAGTGCAGGCCGGCGCGGTGCTGAAGCACTCGCGCGACTTCAACCTGACCCGTGAATCCGTGCTGTCCTCCGGCCTGGCTCCCGAGACCGCCGCTGCCGACGTGCAGATGGCCTGCGGCACCGGCCTGCAGGCAGCGATCGGCATCGCCAACAAGATCGCGCTCGGCCAGATCGAATCCGGCATCGCCGGCGGCGTCGACACCACCTCCGACGCACCGATCGCCGTGGGCGAGAAGCTGCGCAAGATCCTGCTCGCCGCCAACCGCGGCAAGACCACCGCCGACAAGCTCAAGGCGCTGACCGCCTTCCGTCCGTCGATGCTGGCGCCGCAGATCCCCAGCAACGGCGAGCCGCGCACGCGCATGAGCATGGGCGAGCACTGCGAAGTGATGGTCAAGGAGTGGAAGATCAAGCGCGAGGACCAGGACCAGCTGGCCTTCGAATCGCACCAGAAGGCGGCGCGCGCCTGGGAGTCCGGCTTCTACGCCGACCTCGTCGTGCCGTTCTCCGGCCTGGAGCGCGACAACAACCTGCGCCCCGACATCACGATGGAGAAGATCTCCACCCTGGGTCCGGCCTTCGACCGCAAGTCGGGCAACGGCACGCTGACCGCCGCCAACTCCACCCCGCTGACCGACGGCGCCTCCGTCGTGCTGCTGGCTTCGGAAGACTGGGCCAAGGAGCACGGCCTCAAGCCGCAGGCGTACATCACGCACGTCGAAACCGCCGCGGTGGACTTCGTCAACAAGAAGGAAGGCCTGCTGATGGCGCCGGCCTATGCCGTGCCGCGCATGCTGGAGCGCGCCGGCATCTCGCTGCAGGATTTCGACTTCTACGAGATCCACGAAGCCTTCGCCGGCCAGGTGCTGTGCACGCTCAAGGCCTGGGAAGATCCGAAGTTCTGCAAGGAACGCCTGGGCCTGTCCAAGCCGCTGGGTTCGATCGACCGCTCGCGCATGAACATCAAGGGCAGCAGCCTCGCGGCCGGCCACCCGTTCGCCGCGACCGGCGGCCGCATCATCGCGACGCTGGCCAAGATCATCGCCGAAAACAACTACAAGGGCCGCGGCCTGATCTCGATCTGCGCCGCCGGCGGCCAGGGCGTGGTGGCGATCGTCGAGGGCTGAGCCGGGGCTGTCGTGGAGTGCCTAAATGGCACTCCACGCCGCCGAAGGCCCGGCCATGGAATGTTTGGCCTCGCTGAGGCATGACTCAATGTCATGCCGAAGTAAGCCAAACATGGGCGGGGGCTAAATCAAGTAACCGATGTCTCGCCATGGATGGCACCACCGAGCTTGCTCGGTTGAAAAAGCTGTGACGACAGGGCCCGCGCAAGCGGGCCTTGTCCGTTCAGGGTGCCAATCCGGCGCGCAGGGCGTCGAACACGACCGCCGAACGTTCCAGCCGCTCCTCGTCGCTGGCCGAGGCCGTCGCGATCCCGGCCAGCAGCGTCGCCACGCCGGCGGCTTCATCGCGACGGTACTTGCCGTCCTTCAGGTCGAGGTCGTGGATGATCTGGCCCAGCGCCAGCAGCGCCGGCTCGTCGAGCCCGAAGCGCAGCAGCAGCGTCTCGAAGCTGCAGCTGTCGCCCTCGTGGGTGAACTCCGCGGCTGCCATGTCGAAACGCAGCTCGCCCGCGGCGTGCCGATAGTGGTCCTCGTCGACGAAGCGGAAGCGCGCCTGCGGATCGATCGCTCGGCGGATCAGCCAGGCGCAGGCCATGCGGTCGACGCGGATACTGCGGCGTGTCACCCAGACCCGGCCGCGATATTCCTCGCGCAGGGCCTGCGCCGGATCGGCCAAGTGGGGCGGCACCTCGGCCAGCTGGAGATCCAGTTGCGCCAGCAGCGATTCGACCGCGGCACGGCCCTCGGCGGCGAAGAAATCCAGCGCGACCACCTGCGCCAGCCGCTTGTGCAGCCGCCGCTGGCGCGCGCGCAACTCTTCGCGCCGTTCCGGCGGTGCCGGCTGTTCGAGCAGCTCGCGTGCCTCTGCCGCCAGCTGCGCGTAGTCGCTGTCGCGCGCAGCCTTGAACAGGACCTGCAGCTGCTCATCGCTGAGCCCGTCAACGAAACGCGCCTCGCAGACCGTCGCCTCGCCGCCCAGGCCCTCGACTTCCTTCTGCAGCCACTGGAAGTCCTCGCGGGTCTGCTCGTTGGCCGGCAGCGCGTAGACCGAGTTCTTGATCGCGATCGCACCCAGCGCCTGCAGGCGGCGCCAGACCTTCACCCGCAGGTAGTCAGGTTTCGGTGGCAGCTGGTGGATCAGCAGCAACCAGTTCCCCGCATCCCGGCTCATCGATGCTCCAGTTTCATTTGATTCAAGAGTATCATTTCATTTGATACAGTCGATTCAAATGCATAACTCATTGTATTGATTGGCCGGAGGCTGTCATGAGCGAAGCAGAACTGCCGCACATCACGGTAGATGCATTGATGCCCCGGCTTGGCAGCCCCACCGCGCCACTGCTGGTCGACGTGCGTCGCGCAGCCGATTTCGAGGCCGCCGGCCGCCTGCTGGCCGGCAGCATCCGGCGCGGGCCCGAACAGCTGGCGGACTGGGTGGCGAGCCTGCAGGGACGACCCGTGGTGGTCTACTGCGCCCACGGCCGCGCCGTCAGCCAGGGCGCCTGCCGGGAGTTGCGCGAACGCGGCATCGACGCGGCCTACCTCGAGGGTGGCTACGCCGCCTGGATCGCCGGCGGCGGCGCGACGCTGCGCTGGCATGCCAGCCTCGCTGAACAGCCCAGCCGCTGGGTCACGCGCGAGCGGCCGAAGATCGACCGCATCGCCTGCCCCTGGCTGATCCGCCGTTTCATCGATCCGCTGGCGCAGTTCCTCTACGTGCCGAACACGCAGGTGCTGGCCACTGCCGCTGAGACCGGCGCGACGCCCTACGACATCCCCGACGTGCAGTTCTCGCATCGCGGCGCGGCCTGCAGCTTCGATGCCTTCCTCGCCGACTTCGAGCTGGCCTCGTCGGCGCTGGCGCAGCTCGCCCTGATCGTGCGCGGCGCCGACACCGACCGGCTCGACCTGGCGCCGCAGAGTGCAGGCCTGCTGGCGATCTCGCTGGGACTGTCGGCCCTGCACGCCGACGACCACGCCATGCTGCAGCAGGGCATGGCGATCTACGACGCCCTCTACGCCTGGTGCAGCCGCGCCCGCGGCGAAGGCCATGAC
>DATILC010000336.1:0-12124 GCA_035476855.1 Solimonas sp.
CTCGGCGCGCGCCTGCATGTGACGTGCGGCCTCGCGCAGGGTCAGGAAGGCGCCTTCGAGATTGACCGCGAACACCGCGCGCCATTGTTCCAGCGACTGCTTGGTGAACGGCGTCGGCACCACGCCGATGCCGGCGTTGGCGACCACGGTGTCGATGCGGCCCATCTGCGTGGCCAGTGCTTTCATCTCCGCAACCACGGCGGCCTCGTCGGAGACATCGACCACGGCGGCGCTGACGCGCGTGCCGTGCTGGCGCAGCTGCGCCAGCACGGTCTCGTTGCGCGCGGCATTGGTGCCCCAGATCGCGACGTCGGCGCCGGCGATGGCCAGCGCCTCCGCCATCGCCAGGCCGATGCCGCGGTTGCCACCGGTGACCAGGGCCACCTTGCCACGCAGATCGAAGGGCGAGCGGGTCATGGCAGGGCTCAGGCGGCGCGCGCGGCGGCGAAGTCCGCCGACAGGCCGAGGCGCTGGCGGGCGGCGAGATATTCGCGCTCCAGGCGGGCGATCACTTCTGCGGCCGGCAGCACGTCGTTGACCTGGCCCGCGCCCTGGCCAGCGCTCCAGATGTCGACCCAGGCCTTGGTCTTCTGGTTGCCGCCGCTGCCGAAGTTCATCGTGCTCTTGTCGCCGACCGGCAGGTTGTCCGGGTCGTAGCCGACGCGCTTGACGCTCTCGCGCAGGTAGTTGCCGTGCACGCCGCTGAAGAGATTGGTATAGACGATGTCCTCGCCGGTGGCGTCGACCAGCATCTGCTTGTACTCCGGCACGGCGTTGGCTTCCTGCGTCGCGATGAAGCGCGTACCGATGTAGGCGAGGTCTGCGCCCACTGCCTGTGCGGCGAGGATCGAGTCGCCGCTGGCGATCGCGCCGGACAGGATGATGGTGCCGTCGTAGAACTTGCGCACTTCCGGCACCAGCGCGAACGGCGACAGCTTGCCGGCATGGCCGCCGGCGCCGTGGCAGACCAGGATCAGGCCGTCGACGCCGGCCTGGATCGCGCGCTTCGCATGCTTGATGCTGATGACGTCGTGATAGACCAGGCCGCCGTAGCTGTGCGCGGCTTCCACCACCTGCTCCGGCGCCTGCAGCGAGGTGATCTGCACCGGCACCTTGTACTTCACGCAGAGGTCGATGTCGTGCTTCAGGCGCGGGTTGGAGCCATGCACGATCTGGTTGACCGCGAAGGGCGCGACCTTCTTGCCGGGATGCGCGGCGCGGTAGGCGTCCAGCTCCGTGGTGATGCGCTGCAGCCACTCTTCGAACACCGGCTCGGGGCGTGCGTTCAGCGCCGGGAAGGAGCCGACGATGCCGGCCTTGCATTGCTCGATCACGAGGTCGGGACCGGAGACGATGAACATCGGCGAGCCGATCACCGGCAGACGCAGGTTGTCGCGGAGGATCTGGGGCAGGGACATTGCAGTGCTCTCGAATGACAGTGGGAAAGGCAGAAGATTATTTAGCCACGGATTACACGGATGAACACGGATAAGGCAACAGCCAAGGCTGGGGATACCTGCCCCCGCCAGTTTCTTGATCCGTGTGTATCCGTGTTCATCCGTGGCAAAAATTTCTTGGGTTCAGGGCAGCGCGCGCAGAAATTCCAGCACGGCGTCGAGGAAGACGTCGTTGCGGTCGCCGGCGACCATGTGGCCGGCGCCGCTGACATCGGCGACGCGGGCTTGCGGGATGCGTTGCTGGAACTCGCGGGTGATGCTTTCGTCGATCACGTCGCTGAGCGTGCCGCGCACCAGCAGCACCGGCTGGGTCAGCTTCTCGGCGGCGTGGTACAGGCCTTCGGCGGACTGGCTCATCTGGTGCGCGCGATCGAAGGTCGCGAGCATCGCCGGGTCCCAGTGCCAGTACCAGCGACCGTCGGCGCGCTGGCGCAGGTTCTTCTGCAGGCCGCTGCGGTCGCCCTTCTGCGCGCGCTGCGGCTGGTAGGCACCGACCGCGGCGGCGGCCTCGTCGAGATCGGCGAAGCCCTGCGGATGCGCCGCCATGAAGTCGAGGATGCGTTCGACGCCAGGGCCGTTGAGGCGCGGCGCGACGTCGACCAGCACCAGCGCGTCGGAAATCTCGCCGGCCGAGCTGGCGTTGGCGACCATGCCGGCGATGCCGCCCATCGATGCGCCGACGATGTAGGGTCTCCGCGGCTGTGCCCGGGCAATCTCCAGCACATCGTCGGCAAAGGCCTGCGGGGTATAGGCCTGTGCCCAGTCGCTGTCGCCGTGACCGCGCTGGTCCCAGGCGATCGCGCGGAAGCCGGCGCGGCCCAGGGCCTCGCCGGTGCCGCCCCAGGCGTGGCGGGTCTGGCCGCCGCCGTGGAACAGCAGCACCGGGCGTCCGGCTTCCGGTCCGAAGGCGCTGCCGACCAGCGACAGGCCCTGCGCCGTGCGGTGAACCACCGGTTGCATGAGTGACGCGCTCATCGCGTCTGGCCGCCGCTGCCGATCACGTGCCGCGCCAGGATGTTGCGCTGGACCTCGTTGGTGCCGGCGTAGATCGAGGTCTTGCGGTAGTTGAAGTACAGCGGTGTGACCGCCGTGAGGTTGTCCGCCAGCGGCCGCACCGGCGCGGGCCGGCCACGCGCTTCGGCGTAGCTGTCCTGCACGAAGGGCAGGGCATCCGGCCCCAGTGCGTCCACCGCCAGCTCGCTGAGCAGCTGCTGCAGCTCGGTGCCGACCAGCTTGAACAGGCTCGACATCGCGCCGATCGCGGTGCCTGATTCCACGCTCGAGAAGAAGCGCATCTCGGTGGCGTCGAGCGCCTCGACCTTCACTGCCAGCTCGGCGTAGCGGCGACGGAAGTCCGCATCGTCGATCAGCTTGCCGCCGCCTTCGCCGGGCTGCTGCGCGGCGATGCGCTTCACCTTCGCCAGCAGGTACTTCAGCTGCGAGCCGTAGGCGACGCCGCGCTCGAACTGCAGCAGGTACTTGGCATAGGTCCAGCCCATGCCGTCCTCGCCGATGCGGTTCTCCACCGGCACGCGCACGTTCTCGAAGAACACCTGGTTGACTTCCTGCTCGCCGTCGATCGGACCGTCGAGCGAGGGCAGGGGGCGGATCGAGATGCCCGGCGTGCGCATGTCGGCCAGCAGGAAGGTGATGCCCTCCTGCTGCCGGCCGTCGCGGCGGGTGCGCACCAGCAGGAACATCCAGTCGGCCCACTGCGCATGCGTGGTCCAGATCTTCGAGCCGTTGAGGACGTAATGCTCGCCGTCGCGCACCGCGCTCATCTGCAGCGAGGCGAGGTCCGAGCCCGAGCCCGGCTCGGAGTAGCCCTGGCACCAGCAGATGTCGGTGGCCAGCGTCGCCGGCAGGAAGCGCTGCTTCTGCGCCTCGCTGCCGTATTCCATGATGACGTAGGCCACCATCGCGATGCCCATCGGCGACACCGGCGGGCAGCCGGCGGCGGCGGTTTCCATCTGGAAGATGTAGCGCTGCGTCGGCGTCCAGTCCGGGCCGCCGTACTGCGTCGGCCAGCCGGGCGCGGCCCAGCTCTGCGCGGCCAGTTTCTTCTGCCACTTCACCTGGCCGGCCTTGTCGAGATAGCCGTTCTTGGACTGCCCCATCATCGCCTTGAGCTCCGGGTCGTAGGCCTGCTTGATCCAGGCACGCACCTCGTCGCGGAATTTCAGTTCGTCTTCGCTGAATTGCAGGTTCATGGCTTGCCTTGTCGAAGTGTCGGAAAGATTAGCCGCGGATTACGCGGATGAACGCGGATCGAAGTCGGTGCGTGCTGATCCGTGTCTTCCGTGTCCTTCCGTGGCAAAAAGATTTTGGCCACGGATAACACGGAAAAACACGGAAAGCGGTATTGCGCTTTATCCGCGTTCATCCGCGTAATCCGTGGCAAATATGCCGTTGCTGATGTCACGCTGCAGCCGCCAGCGACAGCTCGGCGTAGCGCCGCAGGTGGTGATCGACCGAGCCGAACTGGCTGGCGATCGCGGTCGTGCGACGGAAGTAATGGCCCAGCGACAACTCCTCGGTGATGCCCATGCCGCCGTGGATTTGCACCGCGGCCTGGCCGATGAACTTCGCGGCATTGCCGATCTGCGCCTTGGCGGCGCTGGCCGCGAGTGCGCGCTGGGTGGCAGGGCCGTCCAGCTTCATCGTCGCGACCTGCGTCAGCGCGATCGACTGCTCCAGCGCGACATACATGTCGGCCATGCGGTGCTGCAGCACCTGGAAGGTCGCCAGCGGCGTGCCGAACTGCTTGCGCTGGCTGGCGTAGCCGACGGTCTCGGCGAGCATCCGGCGCATCGCGCCGACGGCCTCGGCGCAGAGCGCGCAGATCGCCTCGTCGCTGACCTGCTCGATCAGCGGCAGCGCCGCGCCGGCCTTGCCGATCACGCGGCTGGCCGGAACCTTGACTTGGTCGAACCAGATCTCCGAGGCGCGGCCGCCATCGATCGTCGGGTAATCCTGCCGGCGGATGCCGGCGGCATTGGCGTCGACCAGCAGCAAGGTCACCCCGTCGCGATCGCCCTGCGCGCCGGCGCTGCGCGCGCTGACGATGTAGTGCGTCGCCCAGGCGGCGCCGACGACCTGCGACTTGCGGCCGCTGAGGATGAGGTCGCCGCCCTGTGCCTTGGCGGTCGTCAGCAGGTCGGCGGCGTTGTAGCGCGCCTGCGGTTCGCTGCCGGCCCAGGCCAGCACCGCTTCGCCGGCAATGATCTGCGGCACGAACTCTGCCGCCAGCGCACCGCCCGTGTGCTTGAGCAGGCCGCCGCCGATCACCAGCGTGCCGAGGTAGGGCTCGACCACCAGCGCCTTGCCGAATTCCTCCATCACCACCGAGTGCTCGATGGCATTGCCGCCGAGGCCGCCGAGCGCTTCGGGGAAGGCGGCGCCGAAGATGTTGAGGTCCTGCGCCAGGGCGCGCCAGACCTCGGGGCGCCAGCCCGGCTCGCCGGACACGATCTTGCGGCGCGTCTCGAAGTCGTAGTGGTCGCGCAGGTAGCCGGCGAGCGTGTCGCGCAGCAGGTCCTGTTCCTCGGTGAAGGCGAAATCCACGGTGGTTCTCCCCAGGGTCTTTGTAGACCGCAGCCTAGCCAGTCAGCGGCCGCGGTGCATCATTTTAGGGCCTGCTAACGCCATGGCCGTCGCTGCGACGGAGACCGTTTTGGCGCAGGGCAAGGCGCGAGGAGCGTGGTGTACTCGATGTACACGAGCGACGAGTAACACCGCCATGCGCCAAAACGGTCCCGCCCCCAAGGGGTGCCACCGGATTTGCGGCCATGCGGCGTTGCTCCTCAGTCATTTGGAACCACCAAACGTCCTTCGTCGCGCCTTGCCTGGCCGCAAATCTGGGGGCATCGCAGCGACGTCCATGGCGTTAACAGGCCCTAGTCCAGCAGCGAGCGCGCGATGATTTCCTTCATGATTTCCGAGGTGCCGGCGAAGATGCGGTTGATGCGCTCATCCTGGTACATGCGGCAGATCGGGTACTCGTCCATGTAGCCGGCGCCGCCGTGCAGCTGCACGCCCTCGTCGACCGCGCGGCCGTAGACCTCGCTGGCGAACAGCTTGGCGCGCGCGGCGTCCTCGGCGCTGAGCTTTCCTTCATTGTGAACTTCGATGCAGCGGTCGACGAACACCTGCGCGACCTCGATCTCGGCGTCCAGTGCGGCCAGCTTGAAGCGCGTGTTCTGCATCTTCGACAGCGGCTTGCCGAAGACCTTGCGGTTGCGCACGAACTCGCGCGTCACGTCGACCGCGGCGCGCGCGGCGACGACATTGCCGGTCGCCGACAGCAGGCGTTCCTCGGCCAGCGCATGCATCAAATGATAGAAGCCCTTGTTGACCTGGCCCAGCACGTTTTCCTTCGGGATGCGCACGTCGCGGAAGAACAGCTCCGCGGTGTCCTGCGACTTCAGGCCCATCTTCTTCAGATTGCGGCCGCGCTCGAAGCCCTCCATGCCGCGCTCGACCAGGAACAGGGTCATCGCATGCGGATTGTCGGGGCTGGTCTTGGCCGCGACGATGACCAGATCCGCGAGGATGCCGTTGGAGATGTAGGTTTTGGAACCGTTGAGCAGCCAGTGGTCACCCTTGTCCTCGGCGCGGGTCTTGGTCGCGGCGATGTCGGAGCCGGCGTCCGGCTCGGTCATCGCCACCGCGAGGATGGTCTTGCCGCTGATGATCCCGGGGAAGTAGCGCTGCTTCTGCTCCTCGGTGGCGAAGGTCCCGAGGTAGGGCGCGATCAGGCGGCTGTGCACCGTCATGAAGAAGCCGGGGTCGCCGTGCAGCACGTTTTCCTCGATCAGGATCTGCTCGTAGCGGAAGTCCTTGAGGCCGAGGCCGCCATACTTCTCGTCGGCCCACATGCAGAGATATCCGGCTTCGCCGGCCTTCTCGAAGGCCTCGCGGTCGACGATGCCGGCCTCGCGCCAGCGTTCGGAGTGGGGGCGAATCTGGGTCTGGAAGAACTTCCGCGCGGAGTCACGGAACAGCTCCATCTCGGCGTCGAGCGGCTTGCGCTGCATGGTTGGGTCTCGGGTGGAAAAACGTACGGGTGGCATTGTTTCGCCCCGGCCTTTCGTACACTTGACCGCTGGACCCCAACCGTTTGACCCCAGGCCGCCAAGCCACCGCCCGTGATCCTGCCGCCCGAAACCCCGACGCTGACGATGGCCTACTGCCGGGTGCTGACCGACTGGCTGGCTTCGCGCGGCCATGCGCTGGGGCCGGTGCTGGCGGCGCTGGACGTGCCGGAGGCGGCACTGGCCGACGCCGACCGCCGGGTGTCGCGGCTGCGCTTCAACGCGGCGCTGGAGCGGGCGATCGAGCAGACCGGCGATCCCTTCGTCGGCCTGCATGCCGGCGAACGCGTGCGGCCGGCGCACTACGGTGTGCTGGGCTACCTGATGATGAGCTGCAACACCAGCCGGCAGATCATCGAGAGCCACCAGCGCTGGCACCAGCTGGTGATGCAGGGCGTGGAGGTGGACTACGAGGAGACCGGCGAGCTGCTGCGCCTGCGCGAGACCCAGCTGCCGCTGCCGGGCCTGCTGACGCGACCGGCGGGGGAGTGCCACGCGGCTTCGATGCTGAGCTTCGCGCGCTGGATTCTCGGTCGACAGTTCCGGCCGGTGGACATGGCCTTTCCCTATCCGCAGCCGCCGGCGCTGGAGGAGTACCAGCGCATCTTCCAGTGCCGCCTGGAGTTCGACGCTCCCTGCTTCAGTCTGGCGATCCACAACGGCGCACTGGATTGGCCGCTGCCACAGGCAGACCCCGAGTTGCGGCAGATGATGGAGGCCAAGGCGGCGCGGCGTGCGACGGAGCTGGGGCTGGAGCCGGATCCGTTCATGGGCCAGCTGCGCCGCATCCTCGCCGCACAGCTGACGCAGCAGCTGCCGGACATGGACTCGGTCGCGGCGGCGATGAACATCTCGGCGCGCACGCTGCAGCGCCGGCTCGGCGAGCGGCAGACGCACTTCAAGGGGCTACTGGACGATACCCGCCGCGACCTGGCGATCGGCTACGTGCGCGACCTGCAGCTGTCGCTGGTCGAGGTCGCCTTCCTGCTCGGCTTCTCCGAGCAGAGTGCCTTCAGTCGCGCCTTCCGGCGCTGGACCGGGACCACGCCCGGCGAGTACCGGGCGGGGCTCTAGCCCTCAGAACATCTGGGTGTTCTTGACGTCGTCGGTGACCGGCCTGGCGGCGCGCGAGGGAATCCAGTCGCCGGTGATCATCTGCTCGTAGGACATGCCCGGGCCGACCATCGGGTAGACCGAGGCCATCGGGTCGATGATCACTTCGAGGAAGGCAGGGCCCTTGAACTCGATGAAGTCCTTGACCACGCGGGCGAGGTCGGCCTTCTTGCTGACCCGGACGGCGAACTTGTAGCCGTCGGCCTCGGCAGCCTTGATGAAGTCCTTCTGGTGCAGGCTCTTGTCGGAGCCGGCGTAGCGGCTGTCGAAGAACAGGCGCTGCCACTGCTTGACCATGCCGTCGCCGAAGTTGTTCAGCACCACGATCTTGACCGGCGTGCCGTAGGTGGTCGCGGTTTCCAGCTCGCCGAAGTTCATGCGGATCGAGGCGTCGCCGTCGATGTCGATGACGATCTTGTCCGGGCAGGCGAAAGCGGCGCCGAGGGCGGCCGGCAGGCCGAAGCCCATCGTGCCCATCGAGCCCGAGGTCAGCCACAGGCGCGGCTGCCTGAAATCGAAGTACTGGGCGGCCCACATCTGGTGCTGGCCGACGCCGGTGGCGACGATGGCTTCGCCCTTGGTGATCTTGTTGATTTCCTCGATGACCGCGTGCGGCTGGATGTGCTCGCCCTCGCGCTCGTAGTTCATCGGGTGGGTCTTCTTCAGGTCGGCGATGTGGGCATGCCACTCGCTGTAGTCCGGCTTGAAGCCCTGCTTCTGCAGGTAGGACTGCAGGTTGCCCAGCGCGGCGTTGAGCTCGCCGACGTGGTGCCAGTGCACGCGCTTGACCTTGTTGATCTCCGACGGGTCGATGTCGAAGTGGGCGATGGCCTTGGCCGACCTGGCAAACTTGCCCGGCACGCCGGCGACGCGGTCGTCGAAGCGCGCGCCGACCGCGATCAGGAAGTCGCAGTCGTCGGTGGCGTAGTTGGCGAAGGCGGTGCCGTGCATGCCCAGCATTTCCAGCGCCAGCGGTTCGGTGGTGTCGTAGGCGCCGATGCCCATCAGGGTGGTGGTGACCGGGATGCCATAGGCATGGGCCAGCTTGCGCAGCGAAGCCGAGGCCTCGCCGTGGATCACGCCGCCGCCGGCATAGATCAGGGGGCGCTTCGAAGCCGCCAGCAGCTCATGGAACTTGGCCAGCTGGTCCGGGCCGAGCTGGTTGTCGTAGACCTGCTTGAGGCGGGCGCGGTAGCCGGGGATCGGCAGCACGCCTTCGCCCTTGAACACGCCGTTCCAGTTCTGCACGTCCTTGGGGATGTCGACCACCACCGGGCCGGGGCGGCCGGTGCGGGCGATCTCGAAGGCGGTGCGGACGGTGGCCTCGAGCTTGGTCGGGTCGGTGACCAGGAACACGTGCTTGGCCGCCGAGCCCATGATGGCGCTGATCGGGGCCTCCTGGAAGGCGTCGGTGCCGACGGCGTGGGTCGGCACCTGGCCGCAGATCACGACGATGGGGATCGAGTCCGCCATGCAGTCGCGCACCGGGGTCACGGTGTTGGTCGCGCCCGGGCCCGAGGTGACCAGGCAGACACCGACCTTGCCGCAGGCGCGGGCATAGCCGGCAGCCATGAAACCGGCCGATTGCTCGTTGGCCGGCACGATCAGGGGCATCTTCTCGCCGCCGTTTTCCGCCCGGTTTTCACGGTTGAAACGGAAAATGGCGTCATAAGTCGGCAGGATGGCGCCGCCGCTGTAGCCGAATACCGCTCCCGTGCCCTCGTCCGCCAGCAACTGGACGACCATTTCCGCGCCGGTCATGGTCTTGCCAGCGAGGGGGTGAGGGGTGGTTTTCAGGGCGGCATTCATGGAGTTTCGGGCCTGTTTCGGCGAATCATCAAGACAAGCGCATATTATGGCATGGCGTTTCGGCGTCCGTCATGCAAAAAAGCCCGGAAAATCAGCCAAAACCTATTGCGCCGGCACGCAAACGCGCTTATCTTGCGCGCCCTTATGCGTCACATCATTACCATCCTGCTGCAGAACGAGGCCGGCGCCCTGGCGCGCGTGGCCAACGCGTTCGCGGCGCGCGGCTACAACATCGATTCGCTGTCCGTCGCGCCGACGCACGAAGCCACCGTTTCCCGTCTGACCCTGGTCACCACCGGCAGCGATGCGGTGATCGAGCAGATCATCAAGCAGACGCGCAAGCTGATCGACGTGGTCGAGATTGCCGACCTGTCCAGCTCCGACCACATCGAGTGTGAACTGCTGATGGCCAAGGTCGAGGTCAATGCCGAGTCCGCGCGCAAGGTAGTGGAGTGCGTGCGCGAGCACCGCGCCCAGATCCTCGACGAGAGCGACGACACCCGCATGATCCAGCTGGCCGGTACCGGCAGCGAGATCGATGCGCTGGTCAGCGACCTCGGCCGGATTTCCACCATTCTCGAAGTCGACCGCAGCGGCGTCGCCGCCATGGCGCGCGGTCGCCGCATCGTCACCGTCGCCGCCTGAGTTCCCCATCAACCGACGCGGCTTCCGGCCCCGTCCCCTAAGCACCCTGGAGTCAACCGTGAGCATCAACGTCTACTACGACAAGGACGCCGACCTTTCCATCATCCAGTCGAAGAAGGTCGCCATCGTCGGCTACGGCTCGCAGGGCCATGCCCACGCGCTGAACCTCAAGGACAGCGGCGTTGATGTGGTCGTCGCCCTGCGCCCGGGTTCGGCCACCGCCAAGAAGGTCGAGGCCGGCGGCCTCAAGGTCAAGAGCGTGCCGGAGGCCTGCGCCTGGGCCGACGTGGTCATGATCCTGACGCCGGACGAGTTCCAGTCCGAGCTGTACAAGAACGAGATCGAGCCGAACATCAAGAAGGGCGCGGCACTGGCCTTCGCGCATGGCTTCGCGATCCACTTCAACCAGGTCGTGCCGCGCGCCGACCTCGACGTGATCATGATCGCGCCGAAGGCCCCGGGCCACACGGTCCGCAACGAATACACCAAGGGCGGCGGCATTCCCGACCTCATCGCGATCTACCAGGACGCCAGCGGCTCGGCCAAGAAGGTCGCGCTGTCCTACGCCTCGGC
This sequence comes from Solimonas sp., assembly GCA_035476855.1. Lineage (GTDB taxonomy): Bacteria > Pseudomonadota > Gammaproteobacteria > Nevskiales > Nevskiaceae > Solimonas_A. The sequence goes on from DATILC010000336.1 coordinate 10,691, forward strand.
GATCGGTGGCGGCCGTTCGGGCATCATCGAGACCACGTTCAAGGACGAGTGCGAAACCGACCTGTTCGGCGAGCAGGCTGTGCTCTGCGGCGGCGCCGTCGAGCTGGTCAAGGCCGGCTTCGAGACCCTGGTCGACGCCGGCTATGAGCCGGAAATGGCCTACTTCGAGTGCCTGCACGAGCTCAAGCTGATCGTCGACCTGATGTACGAAGGCGGCATCGCGACGATGAACTACTCGATCTCGAACAACGCCGAGTACGGCGAGTACGTGACCGGCCCGAAGGTCATCAACGAGGAATCGCGCAAGGCCATGAAGCAGGCCCTGCTCGACATCCAGACCGGCAAGTACGCCAAGGCCTTCGTGTCTGAAGGCAAGAGCGGCTACCCGGAGATGACCGCGATGCGCCGCCTCAACGCTGCGCATCCGATCGAGGTTGTCGGCGGCCAGTTGCGCGCGATGATGCCCTGGATCGGCAAGAACAAGCTGGTCGACAAGTCGAAGAATTAAAGCAGCGAGCAGCGTGGAGGGGCCCCGCTTGCGGGGATCCTAGCGTCGCGAGTCTGCGGATGTAACCCCGAAAGGGCCGTCAGAAATGGCGGCCCTTTTGCTTTTCTCTTTGGATTTTCCCCTTGTGCGCCCGTAAGATGCATGAAATTCCTGAGGATGGAACGATGAACGACAGCGCGCCGGTCAAGAAGCGCCGCAAGGGCATCTACCTGTTGCCCAACCTGTTCACCACCGGCACCTTGTTCGGCGGCTTCTACGCCATCGTCATGTCGATGGAAGGGCGCTTCGAGTCGGCGGTCTACGGCATCTTCGCGGCCATGATCGCGGACGGCCTGGACGGGCGTGTGGCGCGCTGGACCAATACCCAGAGCGACTTCGGCAAGGAGTTCGACTCGCTCTGCGACATGGTGGCCTTCGGCATCGCGCCGGCCATCCTGATCTACGCCTATTCCCTCAACGGCCTCGCTGACTACCGCTGGATCGGCGGCAAGCTGGGCTGGGTCATCGCCTTCACCTATGCCGCCTGCGCCGCCATGCGCCTGGCCCGCTTCAACGTGCTGGCAGCCATTGCCAGTTCCAACAAGGATTTCTACGGCGTGCCCAGCCCCGCCGCGGCTGCGGTGGTGACCTTCTTCGTCTGGAGTTGCGTGGACGACAGCCATTCGCTGTTCGCCTGGGTGGCCGGCCATGTGCCGATCGACGGGCATGACGCGCTGGCCATAGCCGCGCCGCTGACCCTGGCCACCGCGCTGTCGATGGTGTCGAGCTTCCGCTACAACAGCTTCAAGAAGCTCAATCTCAACGCGCGCCTGAAGTTCCTGTCGTTCGCCTCGGTGGTCGGCGTGCTGGCGCTGGTACTGATCGATCCGCCGCGTATCCTGTTCATGCTGTTCTTCGCCTACGCCCTGTCCGGGCCGGCGGTGGTG
>DATILC010000337.1:0-7784 GCA_035476855.1 Solimonas sp.
GCACGCGGCCGGTGGTGCGCTTCTTCGGCGGCTGGAACCTGTCCGCGGGGCTCTGCGGTAGCCGCGACTTCGCCGGTGACGGCTATCGCGGCGGCGTACCGATGGGCGGTGACCTGCCGGCGCAGCCGTCCAGCGGCATGAAGCCGCGCTTCGCCATCTCGGCGCTGCGCGATCCGGGTGCGGCGGGCGAGGATGCCCAGCCGCTGCAGCGCATCCAGATCGTCAAGGGCTGGATCGCCGGCGGCGAGAAGCACGAGAAGGTCTTCGAAGTCGCCGGCAACCCGGACAACGGCGCCAGCGTCGACCTGTCGACCTGCGAGACCTCCGGCGCGGGCCACGCCAGCCTCTGCACGGTCTGGGAAGACCCGGAGTTCGATGCCGGCCAGTCCGCGTTCTACTACGCCCGCGTGCTGGAGAACCCGAGTTGCCGCTGGTCGACACGCCAGTGCCTCGCCGCCGCCGTCGACTGCAGCAATCCGGACGCGGTGCCCGAGGCCTACGCCGCCTGCTGCAACGCCGACTATCCGAAGACGGTGCAGGAGCGGGCTTGGACCTCGCCGATCTGGTATCGGGCAGCGGGGCCGTGAACCGATCTGCTTTGCTCCCTTCTCCCGCCGGGAGAAGGGCCGGGGATGAGGGGCGCCCTCGCAATAAGCTTCGTCGGTCATTCTTACCCGCGTCCCTCACCCTCGCTCCCTCTCCCGGTGGGAGAGGGAAGACCCGACGCTTGTTGCAACAGCCGCTCCTGCACTTCCTCCTGCTCGGCGCCCTGCTGTTTGCGCTGCAGGATCACCTGCGCCCACGCGAAGCCATCCACCTCCGCGCCGCCGACGTCGAACGCCTGCGCGAGGAATGGCGCAGCGACACCGGCCGCGCGCCGACGCCGGCGCAGCTGCAGGCCAGCCTCGATCACTGGCTGGCCGACGAGGCGCTGCTGCGCGAGGCGCTGCGGCTGGGCCTGGACCAGCGCGACGTGGTGGCGCAGCGCCGCCTGCTGATGAACCTGCGCTTCGCCTTTCCCGAAACCCCGCTGGACGACGCCGCGCTGCTGCGCGAGGCCGAGGCGCTGGAGATGCAGGGCAGCGATCTGGTGATGCGCCGCCGCCTGATCCAGGCGATGGAGCAGCGCCTGCTCGGCGAGTTGCGGCTGTCGGAGCGCGAGCTGCGCGACTACGTTGCCGCGCATCCCGGGCGCTATGCCGCGCCGCCGCGTTATCACTTCCGCCAGGTGTACCTCGCCGCCGGCCGTGCCCCGGAAGAGGCGACGCGGATGCTGGCGCAGCTGCGTGCCGCGCCGCCAGCGGCAACGTTGCCTGGTGATGCCTTCCAGCTCGGCGAGCGCTTCGACGGCCTCACCGCGGCCGAGATTGCGCGCGGCTTCGGCGCGGACTTCGCGCAGGCCTTGCAGCAGCTGCCCCCGGGTCAGTGGAGCGGGCCGCTGGCCTCGCCCTATGGCGCGCATCTGCTGTGGCTGGAGCAGATCGAGCCCGGCGCTCCGGCCGATTTCGCCGCGCTGCGCCAGCAGGCCGCCTATGCGCTGCTGGCCGAGCGCGAGGCGCAGTTCCTCGCGCAGGCGCGCAGCCGCCTGCGGCAGCGCTATCGCGTGCAGGCCGAGTCCGGCGTGCCGCCGGGGCTGGTGTCCTGATGCTGCGCGCCGGTGTCCTGTTGCTGCTGCTGTTGCTGGCGCCGCTGGTGCAGGCCCATCCGCTGGCGCCGGCCTTGCTGCAGCTGCAGGAAGCCGGCAACGGTCGCTACGAGGTCCTGTGGCGCGCCTCTGTGTTGCAGGCGGCCGGCGTCGAGCCGCAGCTGCCGCGCGAATGCCGCCGCCTCGGCGAGCCGGCCATCAGCCGCGATCAGCGTGGCGCGGTGACCGCGCGCTGGACCGTGGACTGCGAAGGCGGCCTCGACGGCCGCGAGCTGTCGGTGCCGAAGCTGGATCGCGCCGGCATCAACGTCATCCTGCGCCTGCAGCGCGCCGACGGCAGCCTGCAGAAGGCCCTGCTCGATGCGCGCCGGCCGGCATACACCGTGCCGCCAGCGGAGGCGACGCGGGCCGTATTCCCGGCCTATCTCGAACTGGGCGTCGGCCACCTGCTGTCGGGCCTCGACCATGTGCTGTTCGTCACCGGGCTGGTATTGCTGGTGCGGCGGTTGCGGCCGCTGCTGTGGACGGTCACCGGTTTCACCCTGGGCCACAGCCTGACGCTGAGCCTGGCGGCGCTGGGCTGGTTGCGGATACCGGCGGCGCTGACCGAACTGGCGATCGCGCTGAGCATCCTGTTGCTGGCCTGCGAGCTGATGCGTGCACGGCCGTCCTGGCTGTGGCGCCGGCCGGCGGCGGTGGCGGCCGGCTTCGGCCTGCTGCACGGGCTGGGTTTTGCCGGGGCACTGGCCGAGGTCGGCCTGCCGCAGGCGGAGATTCCGCTGGCGCTGCTGGCCTTCAACCTCGGGATCGAACTGGGACAGCTGCTGCTGGTGACGGTCCTGCTGCTGCTGGCGGGGCTGTTGCGGCGCCTGCCGGGTGGCTGGGGGGAACGCGCCGTGGCGGTGCGGGTGCTGCCGGTCTACCTGATCGGTTCGCTGGCGGCGTACTGGTGCTTCGAGCGCGCCGCCGGCCTGCTGGGGTAGGGCGACCAGGCCTCAGGGCAGGCCGATGATGCCCTGCACGGCCTGCGTGATCAGGGTCCACCAGCCGGCGACGAACACGCTGCAGAGCATGACGTCACCGCGGCGCGGCGCCGTGCGTGCCTGGCCGGCGGCCAGTGGCCGGGCCAGGTCGAGCAGGCGGAGGGCGAGCGTCGCCGGCATCAGGATGAAGTACTGGGCCAGCGTCGAAATGATCGGGTTCATGGCGTCTTTCCTTGGCGGGAGCGTTTCCGTGTCTCCTCCCTGCTAGGTATTCAACGGCAGATGAGCGCCAGGATTCAGTCGGCAAAACCTACTATTTCGCTCCGTCGTCGTTTTGACGCTACCGTTCATCCCCTGCCGGTCGAAAACGCCTTGCGCAGCGCCTCGGCGCAGCGGGTCAGCGCCTCGTCGGCCTGGCCGATCGCCCCCAGCATGTTGAGGAAACCATGGATCTGGCCGGGATACTCGATCAGCTCCGTGGCCACTCCGGCCGCCGACAGGCGTTCGGCATAGGCCACGCCTTCGTCGCGCAGCGGGTCGTAGCCAGCCACCAGCACGGTGGCCGATGGCAGGCCCTCCAGGTCAGGCGCACGCAGCGGCGACACCCGCGGATCGCTGCGTACCGCCGGGTCCGGCGTGTACTGGTCGCCGAACCAGCGCATCAGTGGCGCCGTCAGGAAGTAGCCCTCGGCCAGGCGGCGGCGTGATTCGGTCTCGGTGGCAAAGTCGGTCGCCGGATAGAGCAGCAACTGGTGGCACAGTGCCGGACCGCCGTCGCGGACCATCTGCGAAACCACCGCCGAAAGATTGCCGCCGGCGCTGTCGCCGGCCACCGCCAGCCGTGCCGGGTCGCCTCCCAGGCCCGCGGCATGTGCATGCACCCAGCGCAGCGCCGCCAGCGCGTCCTCGACCGCGGCGGGGAAGGGCGCCTCCGGCGCGCGCCGGTAATCCACCGATACCAGCAGCGTCTCGGCGCGGGCGCAGAGGCAGCGGCAGACGTTGTCGTGGGTGTCCAGCGTGCAGCCAACGAAGCCGCCGCCATGGAAGAACACGGTCACCGGCAGCCTCTTGGCCTCGCTGGGCCGGTAGATGCGCAGGCGCAGCGAGCCCCCCGGGCCGGCGATCTCGCGTTCCTCCACCGTCGCCACCGCGTCGCCCGGGGCGAACAGCCCGGCGCGATCCATCACCGCGCGGTAGTCCTGCGCGGTCATGGTCGCGAAGTCGAAGGGACGGAGCTTGCCGAGCGCCTGCAACATGGCCTGCGCCTGGGGATCGAGGGTCATGCCGTTCTCCGTCTGGAACGCGTGCAGCATAGCGGAGGCGGCGGAGAGGCAGTGGCAAAGAAAAAGGCCACCTTGCGGTGGCCGAATGGTTGAGACGGTGGGAACAGCCTTACTTGGTCGTCATCTTCTGCACCGAGCTGGCGCTGAAGTAGTCGTCGTTGAAGGACACGCTGGCGTCGTTGGGCCTGTCCTCGTTGAACGCGGCGGTGATGAAGTAGCGGCCCGAGGTGAAGTGGTAGATCACTTCCGGCACCGTGGTCGCCGCCATGACGTTGTAGGCAAAGATGAGGTGACCTTCCTGGAATTGGTAGAGCTCGTCACGCTTGTCATAGTCGTCCACCGCCGCGATGTTCCAGCTGTCCTCGTCGATGTAGAAGCGGCGCTTCTTGAAGGTGTGGCTGGTGCCTTCCTTCAGATCGGCCTCGACGATCCAGACGCGGTGCAATTCGTAGCGCGGCAGTTCCGGGTTGACGTGCCTGGCCTTGGCGATGTCCTTGTACTTGGTCTTGGGGCCGGAGATCTTGTTGGAGTTGTACGGGATGTACATCTCCTTCTTGCCGACCAGCTTCCAGTTGTAGCGCTCGAGCACGCCATTGAACATGTCGACCTGGTCGTAGAACTGGTGGCCGTCGGTGCCCTCGTAGGGGTTGTCGCAGCACACCGTCGGCGCGCGGCGGATGCGCTTGAGGCCCGGCGAGTACAGCCAGGCGGCGCGGCCTGCGGCGCCGGTACCGGCCTTCTCGTGCACCAGGATGAAGGTGCCGGCCATGCGCGGCGGCGCGACCGTCTTCGACAGGTACTTGAGGAACTCGCCGGAGTTCCTGGTCACCGGCAGCGGTTTCTTGATCGAAGCGTAGCCGAAGGTCACGTCCTCGATGATCTTGGTCAGCTGGAACTGGCCGTTGGGCTGCACGATCATCTGGTTGTTGAAGCGCGTCTGCGCCTCGCCGCGCCACTTCATCTTGTGGTTCCAGATCGGCTCGGCGCCGGTCCTGGGAATCGGGAAGGGGAAGCCGACCTTGCAGTTGTCCGGCGTGTCGACGCCGATCATCTCGCAGTTGACCGCGTTCTCGGCCGTTGCCTTCAGGATCGCGTCGGGGAAGTTGACGACGCGGTGCGAGGGATAGACGTTCATCTTGTAGCTGTCGTACATGCCGAGCAGCTTCTTGTGGCCCTCGGTCAGCTTGCCGGCGTACTGCGCCATGTTGGCCTTGCTGATCGTGAACAGCGGCTTCTCGGCATCGAACTTCGCATCGTTCGGGAACTCGCCCTTGAGCGCGCCGCGCTGCGCGGCCGGTGTCCAGGCCGGGATGCTGCCGTCCTTGTTCGCGCCCTTCTCGGCGCCGACCGGGGTCAGCTCGCTGCCGAGTTTCGCAGCCTCGGCGGCCGGCACCTTGGCCAGCACGGCCTGAGGCAGGCCGATGATGCCCGCAGTCAGGCTGGCCAGCGCCAGTGCCCGGACCTGCTTGATTTGCTTGAACTGCATGAGCTCTCTCCTCTCGTGACCCGTGGTTCGGGATGGGCGGCACGATAGGCGCGAGGAGGTAGGGGGCGCCCCTAACTAGGGTTAGGTTTTTCGGCTATGGCGGCGTTTGCCTACAGCAGGCCGAGGCTGCGGGCCTGGGTCAGGGCGCCGGAGCGGTTCTTCATGCCCAACTTGCCGTAGAGGTTGTGCAAAGGTGCTGACCGCGATCAGGGTCCCCAACGAAAAGGCACCGGGCCTCGACCAGGCGGGCAAGGAAGCGCTGACCGACGCCATCGGCGACCAGATCAACACCGGCGAACCGCCGAAGGATCATCCGGATGTGCAGCGCGGCGTGATCGTGGTCCACGGCCAGAGCCGTACCAAGACGAAGACCTACGTGATGAACCTGTCCGCGGCCTACACCTGGACCGGCGAGATCTGCGCCACCAGCGCCGAGCGCATCCTCAACGGCCAGCTCAAGTCCGTCGGCTTCCAGTCGGTGAGCCGCGCCTTCGGCCATCGCGAGCTGATCCGCGAGTTCAATGCGAAGGGGTATGCCAGCGCGTTGCCGGATTGAGGCTGGCGGGCGGCTGTTGAACGAAAGGTCGGGCGGCATGCCCGGCCTTTTTGTTTCCCATGGCCGGTCAATGTGCTCCGTCCCGAATGCTCACAATGTGCCACTCCCTGTCGGTCGTGAACGGCCGCTACCCGCAGCCCCGACAAGCCGGCCTGCATTAATATGTCTGCGTGATATGGAGATAGCAAAACAGCGTTGGCGCGGCGCGAATCGGCCAAATCCTCAAACGTTTGACGAGTAGTCTCAACAACTTCACGCGGCCAACGGCATTTAGCCGTTTGGCCTCACAAGCCCACAACCATGGGCTCGCCTCGATTTAATCCCACCAGGACTTCGCATGAACCATCCGATGTACACCCACTCTGTTCCCGTTTTTAAACAAATGCTGACCGCTCTGAAAGCAATTCTTGTCCAGACCGAAGAGCATGTTGCCGCGAAAGCTATAGAGCCAGATGCGCTCCTCCAAGCGCGTCTATTTCCAGACATGTTTCCGCTGGTTAAGCAGGTGCAGATTGCGGCTGATTTCTCGCGAGGCATTGCTGCGCGGCTCGCAGGTGTTGATGTGCCAGCCATTGAGAGCAATCAGAATACCTTTGGTGACCTTGATGCCCTGCTGACGCAAACCATGACTTTTCTGGACAGCGTGACCTCGGCACAGTTTGAAGGTAAAGAAGGTATCGAGATTGTGCTTCGGCCTGGCACACCAAAGGAAAGGAAATTGAGCGGTCAAGCGTATCTGGCCAACTACGGGCTTCCTCAGTTCTTTTTTCACGTCAGCACGGCCTACTCCATCCTGCGCCACAACGGCGTGGCCATCGGGAAACGCGACTACATGGGTGTTTATTGAAACAAAGTGAATCTCCCCGGCTTCGTGGCGCCTCGCAATTTCGCGACTGTCCGGAATCACCGGTGCGAACATTTGCTGATCGCAACGCGAGGTCGAAGGCATTTCTTCATTGAGACGCTGAGGCTGAACTCCGGCGATGTGCAGGAAGGCGACCGTCGCATAAGTGCCAGAACGAGACCTTCGCGAACGTCCGCTGTGTCGAAAGCCCGGCTTGTGATACCTCAGGCCCGCCGCTGAATCAGGGCTGCCAGTCCCAAGTCGCGGAAAGTCAGCGCCAGGCTATGCCAGGCGTTCAGTCGCGGCTTCGTGGGTTCGCCCCGTGCGATGAAAGCCAGCTGATGCTCGTACCAGGTGATGTTCAGCAGACCGAGCCGATCCAGGCTCCGGATTCCCGTGGTCAGCTGCCGCAAGTCGATCCGGTGACATGGATCGGCCAGCAGCCGCTTCGAGAAGTCCGGCTGTACCGCCAGCGGTCGCGACAAGCCGATCATGTCGGTGGCACCTCCATCCAGGGCGGCGGCGATGCCGGCGCCCGAACGGAAGCCCCCGGTGACCATCAGTGGCACGGACACCCGCTGCCGAACCTGCTCGGCATAGGCCAGGAAGTAGGCTTCACGCGCAGCGGTGGATGCCGGGACGCTGGCTCCGGTCATGGCCGGGCTTTCATAGGTGCCGCCGGAAATCTCGATCAGGTCCACGCCTGCTTCGGCGAGGGCGGAGACGACCTGCATCGAGTCCTGCTCGCTGAACCCGCCATGCATGAAATCGGCCGAGTTGAGCTTGATGCCGACCGGGAATCCGTCGCCGACCGCGGCGCGGATCGCGCGATAGACCTCCAGCACGAAGCGCATGCGGTTTTCCAGGGAACCACCCCAGCGGTCCGTGCGCCGGTTGTGGTGCGGCGACAGGAACTGGTTGACGAGGTAGCCATGCGCGCCATGGATCTGCACGCCGCCGAAGCCGACCGCCTTTGCCAGGGCCGCG
>DATILC010000338.1:0-4544 GCA_035476855.1 Solimonas sp.
GGGCGTCTCCGACTCGCCTTACCTGAAACACATCCGCGCGCATCGCGTCGAACTGCACTCGCCGCAGACCGGCATCCCGGTGCTGTGGTGGCGCTCGGTCGGCCACAGCCACACCGCCTTCGTGATGGAAAGCATGATCGACGAACTGGCCGAAGCCGCCGGTGCCGATCCGGTGGCCTATCGCCGTCACCTGCTGGCGAAGCATCCGCGCCACCTCGGCGTGCTCAAGCTCGCCGCGGAGAAATCCGGCTGGGGCGGCCCGCTGCCGGCCGGCTGCGCGCGCGGCATCGCCGTGCACGAATCCTTCGGCAGCTTCCTGGCGCAGGTCGCCGAGGTTTCGGTGGAGGACGACCGCATCCGCGTGCACCGCGTGGTCTGCGCCATCGACTGCGGCATCGCCGTCAATCCCGCCGGCATCGCCGCGCAGATCGAATCCGGCATCGCCTTCGGCCTCAGCGCCGCGCTGCACGGCCGGCTCGATCTCAAGGACGGTCGCGTGCAGCAGTCCAACTTCCACGACTACCAGGTACTGCGCCTGGCCGAGATGCCGGTGGTCGAAACCCATATCGTGCCCAGCACCGAGCGCCCCGGCGGCGTCGGCGAGCCCGGCACGCCACCGATCGCGCCGGCCGTGGCCAATGCGATCGCCGCGCTCACCGGCCAGCGCCTGCGCAGCCTGCCGCTGCAACTGAAGGCCTGAGGAGGACGCCATGCAACGCCGCATGCTGCTGCCCCTGCTCGCCACCTTCGTCGCCGCCTGTGCACCGTCCGCCGCGGTCCGCCCTTCGCTGACACCGCAGCAGCGCATGGAAGCCATCGCCGCCTTCGGCACCGTGCAGCAGGTGTTCCAGCATCCACGCTGCCAGAACTGCCACATCCCCGGCGACGCGCCGCTGCAGTTCGACGCGGGCCGGCCGCACCAGATGGGCGTGCTGCGCGGGCCGGGCGGCCACGGCGCGCCGGGCCTGCCCTGCGCCACCTGCCACGCGGAGCACAATCCACCCGCCAGCTACGGCGCAGAGGCGCCGCCGGGGGCACCGCACTGGGCCCTGCCGCCACCGCAGATGAAGATGGCCTGGATCGGCCTGCCACCGCGGGAGCTCTGCGAGATGATCCAGGACCCGAAGCGCAACGGCGGCCGCGACTTCGATGCGCTGCTCAAGCACGTCAGCGAGGACCAGCTGGTGCTGTGGGGCTGGGCGCCCGGCGGCAATCGCAAGCCGGTGCCGGTGCCGCACGCCGACTTCGTCGCCGCGTTCAGGACATGGACCGCGGCGGGCGGGCCCTGCCCGGAAGACAGGATCACGGCAGCGCGGTAGTGCATCATGCCGCCGACCGACCGATCCACCGACGATGGCAAGCACCACAGACCTGCACATCCTGCTGCTCGCCGCCGGCGAAGCCAGCCGTTACGGCAGCGCCAAGCAGGCGCTGTCGATCGACGGCGTGCCGATGGTGCGCCGCGCCGCGCAGGCCGCACTCGCCACCGGCGCTGAGCTGACCGTGGTCACCGGCGCGCATGCCGCAAAGGTGATCGAGGCGCTCGCCGGCCTGCCGCTGACGCTGCTGCACAACGACCTCTGGGCCGAAGGCATGGGCGAGTCGATCGGCTGCGGCTTCCGTCACCTGATCGGCAACACCGCGGGCAGCGCCGCGACGATCATCGCCCTCGCCGACCAGCCGCAGGTCGATGCCGCGGCGCTGCAGGCACTGATCGAGGCCCATCGACACGCGCCGACACGGATCATCGCCGCCGATCACGGCAGCACGCGGGGGCCGCCCTGCCTGTTCCCCGCAGCCCACTACAGCGAGCTGGCGGCGCTGTCCGGAGCACAGGGTGCGCGCAAGCTGCTCGAACGCCACGCCGCACTCGTCACGGCGCTTGCCATGCCCGCCGCCGCGATCGATATCGACACGCCCGAGGACTATCGCCGGTGGCGCGGCAGCACGCCGGATTGAGGCGGCCGCCGATTCGCGCAATGGGCCAATAAGGCGTACCGTGATCCTGCTTCTGCCACCAGCCTTGCCCATCCCCGGGAAAACGTTGGTCCATCCATCTGAATGTTTGCGGGAATCCGATGGGCCAGCACATCCAGGACCTGTTCACCGTCGCCATGGGCGGCGGCACCATCCGCCGCTACGGCGAAATGGTGGTACTCACGCTGCCCGGCGTGGAACTGGTCACCACCAGCGACGACATCCAGCAGGCACAGCGCTGGGCCCGTTCGCGTAACAGCAGTGGCCAGGAACAACTCGATCGCGACGCCATGCTGGCACGGCTGGAGACGCTGATCGCGCGCAACGAAAGCGGCGGCCCCACCCGCGGCACCGACGACATCATCGCCCGCCTGGCAAAGCGGATGCGCACCAACGAAATGAACCTGGACGAATGGAATCTCCCGCAGACCGTACTCGAGGTACTGGCGCGAACCGAACCGCAGCAGGACAGCACATGAGCATGCAACGTCGCAGCCAGCAGGAATACGTCGACACCTCCAGCGCACAAGGCCGGGATGATGGCGATCCGCGGCGCAAGCCGCGCGCCGATGTCAGGGCCGTCGACATCGAGGGCGCCCGCGTCGCGATCATCACTGACTGGGGCTACACCATCGCCGACATCCGCTCGGGCACGCTGCGCAACTGCGACGTGCTCGAAGGCGACTTCGACACGCCGGGCCGCGTCGCCTGGAACAATCTCTCGACCGGCGAGGAAGTCATCGTCGCGATAACCCACGTGCAGGCCACCCGCGTGGTGGCGCAGCAGCTGATGCAGCGCCGCGCCGGCATCCGCCGCAGCCCTACCGATTCGATCTAGGGAAACTCTGATCAAGTTGCCGTTCGCCCTGAGCCTGTCGAAGGGAGGACGGCAACTCATGACCGGCGGTGGGAAAAGTCCGCCCATGCTTCGACAGGCTCAGCACGAACGGACTTTTTCGGAGCGCCCCTAGGCCGCGAGCCGCGCCTGCGGCCATTGCTCCCTGAAGCGTTCGAGCGGACGGCGCGAATGCTGCCGCGCCGTATCCATCAGCGCATCCAGGCTCTTCCAGTCGAACATGCCGACGCCCTGCACCGGCATGCGGATGTAGCAGTCGGCAACGGCGCTGCGATCGCGGCAATAGGCATCGCTGGTCAGCGTCGCGCTGCGCATCAGGATCTCGAACAGGCCGGGCCGCTGCGCCTGCAGAGGCCAGTGCAACAGCGCCTCCGGGTCCGGGCCGGCCAGGCCTTCGGCACGCAGCGCGCTGTCGCTGCTGACGTCGGAGGCGATCACCGGGCCGCGTCCCAGTTCGCGCATGACGTCGGTCGGCAGGTTGTTGAGCACGCCGCCATCCACCAGCAGGCTGTCATGCCAGACCAGCGGCGGCGCGATCCCCGGCACCGACATGCTGACCCCGACCCACATCCCCAGCGGCCCGTCGCGGTGCACCAGTGACTCGCCGTTGCTGAGGTTGCTGCTGACGCAGTAGTACGGTCGTGGCAGCTGCTCGATGTGCAGCCCGCCGAAGATCTCCTCCAGGCGATGCCGGAAGCGCCGCGCACGGATCAGCGCAAACCGGGGCAAGGTGTAGTCGTTGAGGAAATTGCGACGCACGAAGGTCTCGCGCACGATCTCGATCATGTCCTCGATCGAGTACTCGGCCGCGTGCAGCGCGCCGATGAAGGCACCCATGCTGGCGCCGCCGACATTGTCGATCGGGATGCCCAGGTCCTGCGCCGCCTGCAGCAGCCCCAGGTGGGCGAAGCCGCGCGCGCCGCCACCGCTGAGCACCAGGCCGATGCCCTGTCCCACCAGGTTGCGCGCCAGCCGCGCGTAGTCGTCCTCGCGCCCCTTGCGCGCGAAATGGCAACTGGACTTGAGCCCGACGATGTTGCGCCACTGCAGCGGCAGCGTGCTCGCAGGGCGACGCTGGTCCAGCGGAATCAGCATCGCGACCGGCGCCTCGATGTCGGTCGCCGCGAGCAGGTCCAGCATCGGGGTCAGCTGCGGTGCACAGTCCTCGTCGGCGACCACCACGATGCGGTCGGCCTGCCGCATGCAGCGGCGCGCCCAGGGCCCGGGCGCGAAATCCGCCTCGTAGATCACGTACTGGTACTGCATCTCCTGCGCATTGAGCCACTTGACCAGCTGCAGGTTGGGCTTCGGCGTGTCGAAACGGCAGCGCGCGGCACCCGGGCCCAGCGCCTCCTCCACGTTTTCCATGCGCAGCAGGCAGGTGGTCCCCAGCCGCGACAGATGGCGCGCCAGCCGGGCGCTCACCGCGCGATGATCCACGCCGGGATGGGCCGGTATCACCGCGATCGTGCGCGGCCCCGGCGGACCGGGATCGGGGCGCCGCAGGCGTTCCAGCAGGCGGCCGACGACAACCTGCGACAGCTGCATCAGCGCATCAGGATGGCGTCGCAGCAGGCGCAGCAGGTCCTCGCGCGGCAGGCGCAGCAGCACGCTGTCGCGCACCGTGCGGACCGTCGCGGTATGGCATTGCTCCGACAGGATGGCGATCTCGCCCATCGCCTCCAGCGCGGCGATCTCGCCGAGCGGTCGG